>CAVBGP010000092.1:0-7782 GCA_963595005.1 Acutalibacteraceae bacterium
GTATCGCAGCACTTATCGCTGTTACCTACGAGGAGAATCTCGCAGCACAGGCAGCGGTTGGTGTAGCTTCAGGCACAGCAACAATATCCGAAGCCGCAGCCTCAGGAACGACCGCGGCATCAACAGCGTCAGCTGCTGCATCCTCAACAACGGCAACTGCCACCGCTGCAGCCGCCACAACAACAGCAACAGCTGCGAAGGCAGCCGGTACAGGCTTAGCAGTAAAGCTTTTAGCAGGTGCCGCAGCGGTAGCTGTCGCAGGTGGCATAGCGGCAGGTGTAGTGACATCCAAGAGTCATTCCGACTCCGGTCCGGCTCAATCAATTGAGGCAGCGGCAGATATGAGCACTGACTCTGCAGAGGACACACAGGCGGCTGATATCAATGCCGGTGTGCCGCTTGACGTAGAGCTTAGTACAGAGGAAACAGCTGCGCTTAATGACCTTATCACCTATGCAGATGAAGCCAATAACACTGACAGGTATCTTGCGGAATATCTGCTTAATAACTATGAGCTTATAGCAAGCCTCTATGAAAAGCTTCCGGATAAGGAAGCAATGTACACAGGAGAAGGCTTTGTACAAGGTACAACAGGAACGGGAGTGTATCTGAAATCCAACTCCGAAATCTATGTAGGAGGCCTGAAGGATGGACTACCTGAGGGCTATGGCTGCCTTGCAAGATTGATAATCAGCTCGGAATTCTGTTATGTCGATGGTGATGAATCATATGATTTAACGTACATAGTTCCCTGTATAGACGGAAAAGGCTATACCGGATATTGGGCTAACGGCAAAGCGAACGGTCACGGATACAGCTACAACCTTGGACCTAATATATTCTTTAATACTGACGGATTAGTATTACACTCTGAATCAACGGAAGAGATTGTTGAACCGAACAGGCTCTTCATTGGTTTAATACCTCGGAGGGAAGGTATGTTTGCAGATGATCTGGGTGATGGCGAATACCTGGCGCATTCTGGCAGTACTGATCGTGTGATACCGTTAAATAAGGGTCAGGTTGACGAGTCAAGGCTTGGTGATTCAAGCTTAGAAATAGTTGATATATACGAAGGCATAAAGGAATATAAGATTCGCTGGGAGCAGGGACGTATCTCAGGTTATATGGTGTACCCTGAGCTCGGAGGACTTGGCAATAACTGCAGATGGGACGACCGTGACACCTGGGATCAGACAGATACATTTATCCGGGATGCAATGCCGATTAGATTTGATAATGGTCTTTATTTCAATGAAATAGATGTGGATCTGTTGAACGATATAGCTATGCGCGCAGGATATGACAGACAGGTAGCATGGCATTATCTCGAGAAGCTCAGTGAGGCTATGAATGCATCACTGAACAAGGATTCCTATATGTATGGCGGAAAAATGATGCCTATAACTGACGGTACCATAACTGTGAAATTAGAAGATTATGATGGCGGAGAGGGTACTGTGTATGTCTTCACTTACAGCGCGGCAGATGACACTTGTACTGTAACTATCGAGTGAGAAAAACAAGCCGTGGCTGACGCTGACATTGTAATTAAAATTCAGGACTGTAAAAACAGCGCAAAATTTTATAGATGATACATCGAAACAAACGCAGGATATGAGATGGCTGCGGCCTTGTTATCGCCTCAATACTTCATTAGCTTTTGGGAGTATTGAGGTGTAATACTGGGCAGTCATCCATATCCTGCGTTTACGTCAAAGCAACTTTACAGTTAGCATTTGAAATTCACGGAATGTTCATCCTATCGCTTTAGAATTCTTACGAACGGAGGACAGATATGAAGAGATATTTAAAATTCATAAAGCCCTATACTTTATTTTACATCCTGGGTCCGATAATGATGCTGACTGAGGTGTTTGGCGAGATATGGCTGCCGAAGCTTATGTCGCTGATCATCGATAATGGTGTAGCAAACAAGGATATCGCATATATCATACGAATTGCAGGTCTCATGCTTGGGGCCTGTCTTATTATGATTATAGGCGGTACCTTCGGCAATTACTTTGCAGTCAAGGCATCAGTACGAACCTCAGCGGATTTAAGAAGTGAGCTTTTCGGAAAAATTCAGAGATTTTCATTTGCTGATGTGGATAAGTTTTCAACCGGTTCATTGGTAACCAGACTTACCAACGATATCCAGCAGATTCAGCAGCTTGTTATTACCATGCTTAAGATGGCACTGCGTTCACCGGCTATGCTTATCGGCGGCATAATCATGGCACTCAGCGTAAACCGCAGCCTTGCATTTATATTGATTATAGTGACTCCGCTGCTTGGCATATCCATAGCTGTCATAATGCTTATGGCTTATCCTAGATTTGAGCGCATGCAGACCGCTCTTGATAACCTAAATAACGGCATACAGGAGACGCTTACCAATATTAGAGTAGTCAAATCCTTTGTCAGAGAAGACCATGAGAAACGCAAGTTTGATGTGTTAAATGATGACATGCGTAAGAAATCCCTTGACGCTATGAATGTTGTCATATTTATACAGCCTGTTATGACCTTTTTCATGAATGCCACGGCAGTTGCAGTTGTATGGTTTGGCGGAAACCGCATTATAGCAGGACAGATGCAGGTTGGTGAGCTGACAGCATTTATAACCTATGTTACTCAGATACTCATGTCTCTGATGATGCTGGCTATGGTTATACTGCAGTCATCAAGAGCTATGGCTTCATTTACACGTATATCCGAGGTGCTTGACTTTGAACCGAGCCTTAAAGAGCGCGCAGACTGCAAAAGGGATGCTAAGGTTGAGCAGGGCAGCATAGAGTTTAAGCATGTGTCATTTGCTTATGACGACGGCGATGATGATCCAACTAATGATACCATCATACTTAAGGACATTTCATTTAAGATTAATCCGGGAGAGACCGTAGGCATACTTGGCTCTACAGGCTGCGGCAAGACCTCTATGGTTTCGCTTATCCCAAGACTCTATGATGTGAGAGAGGGACAGGTCTTAGTTGACGGTATCGATGTCAGAGACTACTCGCTCTATCACCTCAGAGAGGGCGTGGGTATGGTACTTCAGTACAACACGCTGTTCTCAGGCACTATAGCCGAGAACCTAAGGTGGGGAGATGCTGATGCATCGGATGAGGACATCATCAAGTTCTCTGAGTATGCTCAGGCGGACAGCTTTGTAAGCAACTTCAGCGATGGCTATGACAGAATGGTCGAGCAGGGAGGTTCTAATCTCTCAGGCGGACAGAAGCAGAGACTTTGCATTGCAAGAGCATTGCTTAAAAAGCCTAAGATACTGATACTTGATGACTCAACCTCTGCAGTAGATACGGCAACAGAAAAGCGTATCAACGAGGCATTTGCAACGGAGCTTAAGGATACTACCAAGCTTATTATTTCCCAGCGTATCGGCTCTGTTAAAAATGCAGACCGCATCATAGTCATGGATGACGGAAGGATATCAGACATAGGCACACATGAGGAACTTATGGAGCGTTCTGATGTATACAGGGAGATATATTATTCACAGAATGAGAGAAAGGAGGGACAATCAGCATGACACATGAAGAGATGCGAGAATCCCTCAAGCGCAGATACGGTAAGCGTATAGCAGCTGCGGGAAAGGGACCGGGAGGAGGTCCGGGAGGTCCGGGCAGAAGAGCCGCAAGAGGTGGAGGCGGCAAGCCTGCAAACTACAAGAAGACAGTTAAGCGTCTGATTGCCTATGTGGCACAGGAAAAGCTCCGTCTTATTGCAGCGGTAATATGTGTATTCATTGCAACGGGAGCATCACTAGCGTCCTCATATATGCTTCGCCCTATTATCAACACATATATAGCACCGACAGACGGCTCGAGAGGTGATGTCAAGGGACTGTTTGGAGCGCTTGTGGTCATGATGGTGGTATACCTCATAGGTATAGCAGGCACCTATGCGCAGGAAAAGCTCCTGCTTAAGGTAGGACAGAACAGCCTTAAGCGCATGAGGGAGGATTTGTTCGCCCACATGGAGACCTTGCCGGTTAAGTTCTATGATACCAATACCAGAGGCGACCTCATGAGCCGCTTCACCAATGATATTGATAATATCGGCAACATGCTGTCATCGACACTTATATCGCTCTTTACGGCAGGACTTACGCTTATCGGTACATTTGCATTGATGCTCTATACCAATGTAATACTTACTATAGTCACTGTGGTGGTTATGCCGTTTATGCTTGCGGCAGTAAGGCATATAGCAGCAGCCTCAAGTAAGTATTTCTCAAGTCAGCAGGCAGCGCTCGGCGCAATTAACGGTTATATTGAGGAAAATGTTACCGGACAGAAGGTTGTCAAGGTATTCAATCATGAAGCTGTGTGCGATGAGGAATTTGCCATACTTAATGATGAGCTGCAGAAGAACCAGATGAAGGCACAGTTTTTCGCAGGACTCATGGGTCCGGTCATGAACTGCTCAACTCAGGTTAACTATACACTTACAGCGGCAGTCGGAGGCCTGCTCTGTGTACTTAGAGGACTTGATATAGGCGGACTTACAGTATTCTTAAACTACTCACGTATGTTCAACCGCCCTCTGAACGAGATATCGATGACAGTTTCATCCTTGTTTTCCGCACTTGCAGGAGCAGAGAGAGTTTTTGCGGTAATGGATGAGGCTCCGGAACCGGCTGACAAGGAAGATGCATATAAGCCGGAAGCTATAAAGGGTGATATAGTCATGACTGATGTAAGCTTTGGCTATACTCCGGATAAAAAGGTGCTTAAGCATATCAATGTATATGCACATCCGGGCCAGAAGATAGCCTTCGTAGGCTCGACCGGTGCAGGCAAGACTACAGTTATGAATCTTATACCGAGATTCTATGACATAACAGAAGGCAGCATAACCATAGACGGTCATGATATCAAGGACTTTACTATGGAGGAGCTCCGTAATAATGTAACCATGGTCCTGCAGGAATCACACCTGTTTAGCGGAACCATCATGGAGAACATACGTTACGGCAGACTGGATGCTACGGATGAAGAGGTTAGAGAGGCAGCTAAGACAGCATCTGCGGATACATTTATAAGACATATGCCAAAGGGCTATAATACAGTGATAGATGCAGACGGAAGCAACCTCTCACAGGGACAGAGACAGCTCCTAAACATAGCACGAGCCTCAGTCTCAAAGGCACCTATACTGATACTTGATGAAGCAACCTCCTCTGTAGATACCCGTACAGAGAAGCTTATCGAAAAGGGTATGGACAGGCTTATGGCAGACCGCACAACATTCATCATAGCTCACAGACTCTCGACAGTACGTGATGCCAATGCCATCATGGTACTTGAGAACGGTGAGATAATCGAACGCGGCACCCACGATGAGCTCCTCGCTCTAAAGGGTAGATACTACGAGCTCTACACAGGTAAAGCTGAGCTGGACTGATATAAGATAAATCACTATGGCGGCGCATGATGTATGAGACCGCTACCAGGGATTGCATAAGCTCGACTGGTGACAACGTCTATAAAGTAGGAGTCTGAGGCATCAGCTCAGTGTTACACCCCAACATTTTCGTGTTTTTATACAAAACTATGAATCAAATTTAGTTGACATGCACAATACAAGGTGGTAACATCATCACCATCGTAAGGCAAGGGCGCCGCAGTAGTAACTGCGGCGCCTTTTTACATCATAGGGTAATTGCATCCTATGAAGTAAAAAACGCATCCGCTATGGATGCACACTCGACGCAAAGGAAGATGGTTGCTGAAGCAACCGCGCCTCGGCGCGAGAATGTGCCAAGGCACATTCTTTCTTGTCCTACACGTGGTCTGTGGCTGCATAAGAGACATCAGCATAGAGACAGAAGCAATGGCGCTTACTAAACACTAATTGCTTTTGCTCATAATGCACCCAAATTGTTTGTTTTTAGGAGGATGTTTTTTATGGATGAGATCTTAGAGCTTGTGAATGGACAACTCTTCGGAGTATGGTTCCTGATAGGAGCTGCGCTTGTATTCTGGATGCAGGCAGGATTTGCAATGTGTGAGGCCGGTTTTACCAGAGCCAAGAACACAGGAAACATATTGATGAAGAACCTGATGGACTTCTGTATCGGAACCATCGTCTTCATACTTATAGGCTTCGGCCTTTTGCTCGGCGAGGATATGATGGGCATCATCGGTAAGCCTGGTCTTGATATCTTCACTGATTACGCTAATTTTGATTTTTCAAACTTCGTATTCAACCTTGTATTCTGCGCTACCACAGCTACTATAGTTTCAGGATCAATGGCTGAGCGTACCAAATTTATCTCATACTGTGTATATTCAGCAGTTATATCTGCAGTCATCTACCCAATTGAGGCTCACTGGACCTGGGGTGGCGGCTGGCTTGCACAGATGGGCTTCCATGATTTTGCAGGTTCTAACTGCATACACATGGTTGGCGGTATCTGCGCATTTATCGGAGCCTGGATGCTCGGACCTCGTATCGGCAAGTTTGTAAGAAATAAAGAGGGTAAGGTTACCAAGGTTAATGCTTTCCCGGGACACAACCTTCCGATTGCCTGCCTCGGTGTATTTATACTCTGGCTTGGCTGGTACGGATTTAACGGAGCCGCTTGTACCTCAGTTGAGCAGCTTGGCTCGGTATTTCTTACAACCACAGTTGCACCGGCTATCGCTACAGTAGTATGCATGATATTAACCTGGGTTAAGTACGGCAAGCCTGATGTTTCAATGTGCCTTAACGCTTCACTTGCAGGACTTGTAGCAATTACCGCTCCTTGTGACGTAACAGATTGCTTCGGTGCTATCATTATCGGTGCAGTAGCAGGCGTACTCGTAGTATTTGGAGTATGGTTCTGTGACAATGTAGTACATGTTGACGACCCTGTTGGAGCTGTTGCAGTACATATGCTCAACGGCATCTGGGGAACAATCGCAGTAGGACTCTTCGCAACAACTTCGGCTCCGCTTTCAGAGATTAACGGTCTTTTCTACGGCGGTGGCTTTGACCAGTTAGTTAAGCAGCTTATCGGCTGTGGAGCAACTATTATCTGGACCGCAATAACTATATTTATCGCATTCTCAATTATTAAGGCTATCTTCGGACTCAGAGTTTCTGAGGAGGAGGAGATTACAGGACTTGATGAAACAGAGCATGGCCTTGCATCAGCATATGCTGGCTTCAGCTTCATGGATATCTCCAACACCATGACTATGGAGGTTAATGAGAACACAAGCCTTGGCATTGCCGAGTATGACAATGCATCAGATGCAATGAAGAGCGCAGCTGTCAAGGTTGTTAAGCAGGAAGAGGAGATGCCGCTTGAGGCAGAGCGTGAGCCTGCAACAGGTATTCATAAGGTTGTTATTATCACTAAGCTTACAAGATATGATGCTATCAAGAAGGCTATGAACGAGATTGGTGTAACAGGTATGACAGTTACACAGGTTATGGGCTGCGGTATCCAGAAGGGTGCAGGCGAGAAGTATCGTGGAGTCGAGGTTGATGCTACACTGCTTCCGCAGGTTAAGCTCGAGATAGTCGTAAGCAAGATTCCGGTTGATACTGTTATAGAGACAGCTAAGAAGACACTCTATACAGGACACATCGGAGATGGTAAGATATTTGTTTATAACGTTGGTCGTGTAGTTAAGGTCAGAACCGGTGAGGAGGGCTACGACGCACTTCAGGACGTAGAGTAACCCCATGCCTGCGCTTTCGCAGGCACCACATAATATAAAAGTCACGGATTGCTTCGCACTAACGTGCTCTCGCAATCCTGCC
>CAVBGP010000093.1:0-7773 GCA_963595005.1 Acutalibacteraceae bacterium
TATCCGCAAAGCTTTTAGGTTAGCCTATTCTGTTCGGTATTTGGTTTTTATGGTGTTAATAGTTTGTTGTTGTATTTAAGGGAGTTGAGATTTCAGCTCCTTTTTCTTTTGTCAACAGGATGTTTTATGCATTGACTTAAAAGTGCCTGCATGGTAGAATTGTGAGCGATTTGAAATTGTTTATACGACTTTCAGTAGGCTTATAAGCATAGCCTTATGAAACAGTATGCTGGGCAATTAATTAACAGAGTTTTTTTTCGGAGGAAGAAGATATGAAGCATATACAGACTTTAGAGACACGTAACCTTTGCGACAGTGCTAAGAACGGCGGATGCGGCGAGTGCCAGACCTCATGCCAGTCAGCATGTAAGACAAGCTGCGGTATTGCTAATCAGCAGTGTGAGAACACCAAGGTTCAGCAGTAATCCGTTTTTACGTGGTTGGGCAGTCGTATGACTGCAAGTGTATTTAAGTGTAATACCCGCTCCAAGGCATGCTTTTGACTCGGAGCGGGCTTTTTGATTGAAAGGGGTACAAATGGTACATTGCTATAAGCAGGGCGGACTGAATATAGTTTTGGATACATTTTCAGGATCCATACACGTTGTGGATGATGCAGCATATGATATTATTGAAGGCTTTGAGAGTAAGGACAGAGAAACTCTTATCGCGGAGCTTACAGCAAAATATGCAGATAACCCCGAGGTTACAGAGTCTGAGCTTAATGAGTGCTATGACGAGATAGCTGAGCTGAAAGCTGCAGGCAAGCTCTATGCTGAGGATACCTTTGCACCTATGGCAGGAGTGCTCAAGGAGCGCACCTCTAATGTAGTTAAGGCGCTATGTCTGCACGTTGCACATACCTGCAACCTTAATTGCTCATATTGCTTTGCAAGTCAGGGCAGATACTCAGGCGACCGTGCCGTGATGAGCTTTGAGACAGGTAAGCGAGCACTTGATTTCCTTATTGAAAACTCCGGAACAAGGCATAACCTTGAGGTGGACTTCTTCGGAGGGGAGCCTCTTATGAACTGGGATGTCGTTAAGCAGCTCGTTATGTATGCACGCTCAATCGAGAAGGAAAAGGGCAAGAATTTCAGATTTACTCTGACCACCAACGGCATGCTTATAGATGACGATGTCATCGATTTTGCCAATAAGGAGATGGGCAATGTAGTCTTAAGTCTTGACGGACGCAAGGAGGTTCATGACCGCTTCAGAGTTGATTATGCAGGCAACGGAAGCTGGGAACGCATCGTGCCGAAGTTCCAGAAGCTTGTTGAGTCACGCGGAGGCAAGAACTACTACATGCGAGGTACATTTACCCATAACAATCCCGACTTCCTTGAGGACATCAAGACCATGCTTGACTTAGGCTTCACAGAGCTTAGCATGGAGCCTGTTGTTTGCGACCCTAAGGACGCATCTGCACTTACAGAGGCAGATATGGAGCTTGTTATGAAGCAATATGAGGAGCTTGCTGAGCTTATGATTAAGCGTCGTGAGGAAGGCAGGCCTTTTACCTTCTATCATTATATGATAGATCTTACCGGCGGACCGTGCATCTATAAGCGTATATCTGGCTGCGGCTCAGGCACCGAATATATGGCAGTTACGCCGTGGGGAGACCTGTACCCATGTCACCAGTTTGTAGGCGATGAGCGCTTCCGTCTTGGAGACATCTGGCACGGCGTTGACAATCACGCTATACAGGATCAGTTTAAGCAGTGCAATGTTTATGCACATCCTGAGTGCAAGGATTGCTGGGCTAAGCTCTATTGCTCAGGCGGCTGTGCTGCCAATGCTTATCATGCGACAGGCTCAATCACCGGAGTGTATGAGAGCGGCTGCCGCCTGTTCAGAAAGCGTATGGAGTGCGCTATATATCTTGAAGCCAAGAAGCGCCTTGAACATAATTAAGTAATACATGTATTCAGTAAGGCTCGTTTTCGTCACATGAAATGTGATGGAAGGGGCCTTTCTCCTAATATTGATGTAAATGTTTAACCTAATTAAATGAAAACCCCGATTGTCGATTTTGTAAATAAATATAACTTGAATGATACCATACGCATGCATATGCCGGGGCATAAGGGAAGAAAACACCTAGGCGCAGAGGCATATGATATAACTGAGGTCAATGGGGCTGACGTATTATATCACGCTGAAGGCATCATAGCTGAGAGTGAGGCCAATGCTGCTGCAATCTTTGGCACAGCCATGAGCCTGTATTCAACCGAGGGCTCCTCTCTATGTATAAGAGCTATGCTTATGCTGGTCACTATGCTTGCAAGGTCATGCGGCAGACAGAGAGCAGTTATAGCTGCAGGCAGAAATGCACATAAGACCTTTATTACGGCGGCAGGGCTAATGGATATAGATGTCAGATGGATGTATGCTAACGTCACCAAAGAGGATGAATCTGTAGAAGAATCTGCCGAAGCGACAGCAGACTCGTGGAACGGCATTGTGACTTGCAGACTGAGTGCCACGGACATAGAACAGCATATATTGAACAATAAGCCAGATGCTGTATATATCACAAGTCCGGATTACCTCGGCAATATGGCAGATATAAAGGGTATAGCGGATGTGTGTCACAGCCACAACTGTCTGCTGCTCGTGGATAATGCACATGGAGCGTATCTTGCGTTAAGTGAGGTGAATTCATCTGCTGATATCGTTGACAAGGGTGCGGACAATCCAAAATGGCAGTTTAATAAGGCAAAGTCTGAAGAGATTGAGCCGTTCTTTGCAGGTGGGATAGCCGCATCTTGCAGGGAAAGAGAAACTTCATTATCAAAGTATGTTGTCTCAATGACTGGCACGCAGCATCCGATAGCACTGGGCGCAGATATTTGCTGTGACTCAGCACATAAGACCTTGCCGGTACTGACAGGCGGCGCATATCTGCACATAGCACATCGCGCACCAAGCATGTGCTTTGATGCGGCAGAGCAGGCTATGAGTATGTTTGCTACAACCAGTCCCTCATATCTGATACTGCAGTCTCTGGACCTTGCCAATAAATTAATGACAGAGAGCATGCCGCATAAGCTTGCAGCGCTTACAGAAAGAGTGGCAGAGCTAAAGCAGCAATTAATAGCTGCAGGCTGGGAGCTTATAGGAGATGAGAGCATCAAGCTGACGCTCTTAGCAAAGTCCTACGGGTATACAGGAGACGAGCTGGCAGACATATTGAGAGAGCATAACATAGAGCCGGAATTCAGCGATCCTGACTATCTCGTGCTGATGCTGTCGACAGATACGTCTGACGCTGATATGACAAGTCTCGCCGAGACCTTGTTACATTTAAGCCGCAGACCCACAATACAGGATAAGGCACCGACAGTTGAGCCCGGCACAAGAGTCATGAGCATAAGAGACGCTTTGTTCTCATTGTCTGAGACTGTTCCGGTATCAGAGGCTAAGGGGCGTATATTGGCAGAGCCAGGGGTTACCTGCCCGCCTGCAGTGCCAATAGCAGTATGCGGAGAGATAATAGATGACAACGCCATAGACTGTTTCAAGTATTACGGCATAGATAAGATCAAGGTTGTCAAGGCAGAGGATTGCAAGAGCGCGAAAGCGTGAAGCAATCCGTGACTTTTATACTATGTAGTGCCTGCGAAAGCGCAGACATGGGGCTGCTTATACTGAGCCGTGAACGGCAGGCTGCAGACAGCTGCAAAATCCCAAAGTTACATTTACAATTCTGTAAAATTCAAGTATATTTAAATTAATTGTGTAATGTAAACATTTAGCAGAAGCATGACAATATAGGAAGGGCACACAGATGGCATACAGGAGACTGGGCGAGATACTCGTATCCGCCGGGGAGATAGATGAGGAGAGCTTACAGAAGTATCTTGCCATAGGTAAGGAACAGGGTAAGAGACTTGGTGAGGTGCTTGTAGACGAGGGCGTACTGACGGAACGCCAGATTATCGATGTGCTGAAGCTTCAGCTTGGTATTGATTCTATAGACCTGACCAAGACCAATATACCGACGGAGCTTGCTGAGCTTGTTCCTAAGAATATAGCCAGACAATACAATATAGTGCCGGTGAAGACAGAGGGCACAACTCTCTATCTTGCTACCAATGACCCGCTTGATTTTAAGGCAATCGAGGCAGCCCGTAAGAGCTCGGGTAAGCGTATTATACCGCTGCTTGCCACAAAGTCCGGCTTAGAGCGCGCCATAGCTACACTCTACGGCAATGAGAGCGTAAACCGTGCCATAGACGAGCTTGAAAATGCCATGGATGCCTCAGGCAGAGCCAAATTGCCCTCAGGAAGCATAGAGCGTGGCGATGAGCTTGAGGATGCAGGAGGACAGTCTGCACCTGCGATAAGATTGGTCAACTCCATCATCGAGCGAGGCGCCGGAAATGGCAGCTCTGATATACATATAGAGCCTATGGCAGATGAGCTTAAGGTGCGTATGCGTATAGACGGCGTGCTGCACGAGATACTTACTGTACCCAAGAAGCTGCAGAACTCAGTCATTTCCCGTATCAAGATCATGGTGGACATGGATATATCCGAGCACCGTATACCGCAGGACGGACGTGCCAATGTCAGAGTCAGAGGCAAGGACTATGATTTGCGTGTATCCACACTTCCGACCAAGTACGGTGAGAAGGTTGTTATCCGTTTCCTTGAGAAGTCAGGAGCCTTCCTCTCTAAGCAGGGTATAGGTCTTAGCGGCAAGCACCTTGAGGATTACAATAAGCTTATACATAACCCTAACGGAGTTATACTTATATGCGGACCTACAGGATCCGGTAAATCAACCACCATGTATGCCATGATTTCCGAGCTTAACAGAGAGGAGGTCAATCTGGTTACACTTGAGGACCCGATAGAGTATGACATAGAGGGTATTAATCAGGTTCAGATAAATGAGAAGGTAGGCATGACCTTTGCAAATGGTCTGCGTGCCATCCTGCGTCAGGATCCGGATATTATAGCAGTAGGAGAGATAAGAGACGGCGAGACAGCACAGATTGCGATGCGTGCAGCTATCACCGGTCACCTTGTGCTCTCTACCATCCATACAAACAGTGCTATAGCAACTATCAGCAGACTTATGGATATAGGAGTAGAGCCTTACATCATCAACAGTGCAGTCAAGGGTATTATATCCCAGCGACTTGTACGTAAGCTCTGCCCGTTATGTAAGAAGGCCTATGAGCCGACAGATGAGGACCTTGAGGTACTCGATATGTCACGGGACACATATGAACCGGCCAAGATGCATTTCTATAAGCCGGTAGGATGCCCGGAGTGCATGAATACAGGCTTTAAGGGACGTACCGGAGTGTTTGAGATACTGACTCTCAATGCAGATATCAAGAACAAGCTTCGTGATAATTCATCAGGTGCCGCAGTCAGACAGGCTATATTTGACTCAGGCTTCAAGACCATGAAGGATGACTGCCGCAGACTTGTTACGGAGGGCGTAACCACCGTAGCTGAGGCAGCAAGACTATTAAGCAGCACAGATTAAGGGTATAATACATGAGTACATTTCGCTACGAGGCGATAAGTAAAGACGGCGTAGAGGTACGCGGTGTAGTCAAGGCGCGTGACCGTGACGAGGCGGTAGGTCAGCTTAAGGAAGGCCACTCGGTAGTCATCAATCTCAAGGAGACCTATGACTACGAGGGACTTAAGGACAAGCTTAATTCCGTAACCACCAAGGTTAACCTGCGTTCACTCTCTGTAGTGTGCGAGCAGTTTGCAATCATGCTCGACGCCGGCATAGGCATCGAGACAGCAACCAAGCTTGCCGCAAGACAGACCTCAGACAGGATGTTCAGACGTATACTTAACAATGTTGGAGACGATGTGGCGGCAGGCTACAGAGTCGCGGACAGCTTCGCCATACACGGCAGCAATCTTCCGGCAACATTTATAGAGACTATACGTTCCGGTGAGGAATCAGGCTCACTAAGCGAGGCCTTTAAACGTCTGTCCGCCTTCTATATGGCAAGACACAAGCTCTATGCCAAGATTAAGGGAGCTATGGGCTACCCCTGCTTCATCATAGCCTTGGCAGCAATAGTAATCGCCATAGTTATGACCAAGGCTGTACCGACCATAGCGAGAACCTTTGTGGATCAGGGCAATGAGCTTCCCGGCATAACCTTATTTCTTATCAGTATCTCAGAATTCTTTGCCAAATGGATATGGCTTATAGTCCTGATAATATTGATTATAGTAGTGGCCTTCATCATGTATTCGAGGACAGCCGAGGGTGGCATGAAGATCTCCAAGATGATGCTCAGGCTTCCGCTTATCGGCAGGATTGAAAACTTAAGCATAGCGAGCCAGTTCTCATCCACCATGGCAACCATGCTTGTAGCAGGACTCCCCTTAATCAGGGCACTCGCCATCACAGGCAAGACCATCAACAATAAGTATATACAGGAATCCATCACACGTACTGTTAGCGGAGTAGAATCCGGATACTCATTAGGCGAATGCCTCCGCAAGGAAGGTACTCTCGATGAGCTCCTTATAGAGATGTGTGCCATGGGTGAAAATGCCGGCAGCATGGAGGAAACCCTTACTGCTATAAGCAAGTACTATGACTATGAAACCGAGACCGCAGCAAACAATGCACTCAAGGTATTAGAGCCTTCGATATTGATTTTTTTAGGAATATTTGTAGGATTTATCGTAATTGCTCTTTACCTTCCGATGTTCACAATGTATAATGGCATGTAGGAACACACGACGCGTTTAGGAACATGATGGGTCACCATCAAACAATAATTAACTTTATAGAAGGGTTTGATTGAATTATGAAAAAGATAATGAAGAAGTTAAACAAAAAGGGCTTCACATTAGCAGAGCTCTTAATCGTAGTAGCAATCATCGCAGTGCTGGTTGCGATATCGATTCCGATTTTCAATACTCAGTTAGAGAAATCGAGGGAAGCTACTGATGCTGCAAACCTTAGGGCTGCATATGCTGAAGTAATGACTGCAGCACTTACTGATGCAGAAGATGATGCTGATGGCGTTAGACGTACCGGAAGTGCAGGTGATTATGTTTGGACAAAAACTGTGGATGCCGTTCAGACACAGGCCGATTGGCAGAATAAAAGTATTGAGAATATTGGTGGCCTGGCCATTGGTAGTGATATTGAAGCTGTTATTAAAGGCGGTTCATGGACTGTCAAGTATGATCAGAAAGCTGATGAAATCACTATCACTAAGACAACATAATTTAGATAGTTTTCTTATCAAAAAAGAATATTTACAGAAGACCTCGTCACTTGGACGAGGTCTTATTGTATTCTGTTTTATTCACATTTATGCCACATTAATTGCAAGTTCATCCGTGCTCTGAGTATAAGTAATGGTGATTGATTTACCACTACCAACACCAGCTGGAGGTTCCAAGCCGGCAATATCGGTAATACTGGTGTTTTGCCAACCATCCTGCTTCTGTACACATGGAATGGTTGCTTTGTAAACAAAACTACCTTCAGTACCAGTTGTTTCAATAGTATAAGATGTGTTGGTTTCAGAGCAATCCTCACCCATAACTGCAGATGCCATCATTTCAGCATATGCAGCACGTGCATTGGCTGCGTCAGTTGCCTCTCTCGACTTCTCTAACTGGCTAGTAAAAATCGGAATACTTATCGCAACCAGTACTGCGATGATTGCTACTACGATTAAGAGCTCTGCTAATGAGTGTTCCTCATAGGAAACATCCTAACCTTTATACTCTTGAATACACCTACTTTCTCAGTAT
>CAVBGP010000094.1:0-7749 GCA_963595005.1 Acutalibacteraceae bacterium
CGTCAACACTTTTAGAGAAAGATAGGAGTATACATAATGGTAAATATAGATGAGCTTAAATTTGATGAGAAGGGACTTATCCCGGCAGTTGTAGTGGATGCATACAGCAAAAAGGTACTGACACTTGCCTATATGAATAAGGAGAGTCTCAAGATATCGATGGAGAAGGGACTCACCTGCTTTTGGAGCAGATCCAGACAGGAGCTCTGGCTTAAGGGAGAGACCTCCGGAAATTATCAGCATATAGTATCTATCACTGCTGACTGTGATAAGGATGCATTGGTGGTTGTGGTTGAAAAGGACGGACCGGCTTGTCACATGGGCACAGATTCATGCTTTGAGTATCCTGTATGGCAGAGCGACGAGAGACATGAGTTCTCAATGGAGGGGTTGTATGAACTCCTTGAAGGACGCAAGAAGGATATGCCTGAGGGCTCATATACCTCATATCTCTTTGAAAAGGGCCTTGATAAGATACTTAAAAAGGTAGGCGAGGAGTGCACAGAGGTTATCATTGCAGCTAAGGCTGAGGATAAGGCAGAGACTGTGTATGAGATTGCAGATCTAGCATATCATGTAATGGTGCTTATGGTTCAAAATGGTATAAGTGTTGAGGAGATACAAAAGGAGCTTGCATCCCGTCATGTCATTGATCACAAGGTTAAGCAGGAGAAGATGACTCATTGAAGCTCGTCAGATACCAAACAATTGCGATATATGCAGGAATAAAGCTTGAAACAAATAAGTAGAAAACTGCCACGAAATAAAGAGCATAAATATGATAACTACAGATTTTCATACTCACACTACATACTGTGACGGCAAAAATACTCCGGAGGAGATGGTACTTGCAGCTATTGATAAGGGGATGACTGCAATTGGCTTCTCCGGACATGCATGCACAAGCTTTGACTTGGAATGGTGCATGTCAACAAGTGGTACCGAGAAGTACCTTGACGAGATAGAACGCCTCAGAGACATTTACAGCGACAGGATACACATATATCACGGAGCAGAGTATGACTACTATTCGGACTATCGAAGCGACAGGTTTGAGTACCTGATAGGCTCGGTGCATTATGTTGAGAAGAACGGAGTAAGATACTCGATAGATGACAGTCCGAAGGTTCTTGATGACATAGCAAGTGAGGCATTTGACGGCGATTATATGGCTCTGTGTGAAAGCTATTATGCAAATGTTGCAGATGTGATAGACCGAACCGGAGCAGATATTATCGGACATTTTGACCTTATCACCAAGTTTAATGAGGTCTCTCCGAAGATAGATACGACTGACGAGAGATATGTGTCTGCCTGGAAGCGAGCCGCAGACAAGCTCTTGAAGACAGATGTTCCGTTTGAGATAAATACAGGCGCGATATCGCGTGGCTATCGCACTACGCCATATCCTGCATCAGATATCATAGATTATATCGGAGAAAATGGCGGTAGCTTCATACTCTCAAGCGACAGCCACAGCACTTCATCCCTGCTATGTAAATTCGACGAATGTGAACGCATGATACAAGAAAAGGGCTATAAGCTTAAGCTGACTCTTTTTTGAGAATAAACAACCATGCCTGCGTGTTCGTAGGCACCACATAATATAAAAGTCACGGATTGCTTCGCACTTTAAGCGCTCTCGCAATCCTGCCCTGTATTCGCATTCCGGGCTATCGCCCTACATCGCTCATACAGGGCAGGTTGCCAAATGCAAAACCATCCTTGCATGCAAGCATGCAGTCTGCTTTTGCATCCGTCAACACTTTTAAAGTAAACAACAGCTTAACTAAAAAAGTAGCCAAACAGAATAATTTCTGCTTGACGCACAATGTAGGTCTGTGTTATACTCTCAATCGCTGTCGGGGTGTGGCTCAGCTTGGTAGAGCACTTGATTTGGGATCAAGGGGTCGCAAGTTCGAATCTTGTCACCCCGATTACGAGACACGAAAACGGCCTTAGTATTCTGACTGCTTGCAGTCAAGAATACTAAGGCCGTTTTTCGTACCGCGTGAGCGGCCTCAATCGACCGAAGCGTCAGCGTAGGGAGATTGAGAGGTCTCGTAATCAGGAGAATAACGGCAGGGGCGAAACGTGAGCGGCTTCAATCGACCGAAGCGATAGCGTAGGGAGATTGAGAGGTCTCGTAATCGGAAGACAACAGCGGGGAGATATTCTGACTGCTTGCATATACACTTTAAGGATAAACACTATGGATTATGAAAAAATTAAAAAGATGAGAAACGAAGATGCCTTCGGCAGCCGCTTAGGTATAGTATATACCGATGTCTCAGACGGAAGCTGTGATGCAGAGCTGCCGGTAAAGGAAGAGTTCCTCAACCTGCACAATACAGTACACGGAGGCATACTGCTTACGCTTGCAGACGTTACAGGCGGAACCGCAGCCTGCACACATGGAAGCACGGTTGTGACAGTAGAGAACAGCTATCATTATCTAAGACCTGCGGCAAATGTTACAAAGCTTAAATCTCACGCAAGAGAGATTAAGGCCGGCAGCAGACTTATGATATATGATGTAACTATATTTGATCAGGAAGGTACCTTGCTTGGCGAAGGCATGTTCACATACATGCCGACAGGCAACAAAATCTATGAGTGAGTATCAGCATAGAATTCATTATAAGTCACATATCCCTGACATAATCATTTGCATAGCTTAAAACGAAATATATATAGCTATGTGTCTGCAGCTGTTATCAAAAAATTATGTGGCTTAATTGCCCATTGTAACCTTTTGGCATTTATGTTATATTATTCACGCCTGAGATGTTCGCGGGGCTTATTATATTACTTCCACAATCTGACATACGGGATTTCAGTATTGATGATGCGGATGTCGGGCCGCCTTTTGAGCGGATGGCAGAAGTGTCTCCGAGATAACCCACCTAGCCTTTGGCTGGGAGTCAAAAGTAAGTCTTACGGCACCTTGGGTTTTTGATTTTTATAATATCCGGAGAAGCATATATGGATTATCAGGAGCTTGCCAAAGTAGCAATAGATAAGCTTAAGTACAGCTATACTCCGTACAGCGGATTTAATGTCGCTGCCGCCTTGCTTACAGATGATGGCAAGGTGTATTTTGGTGTAAATATTGAAAATGCAGCGTATACCCCGACCAATTGTGCCGAGCGAACTGCATTCTTCAAGGCTGTGTCTGAGGGAGAGAGACATTTTAAGGCGATTGCGATAGCAGGATGCCGCAGGGAGCATCTCAGTACGCCAATGTATATAGCAGGACAGCTGCCGGCATATTGTCCGCCATGTGGTGTATGCCGTCAGGTTATGAGAGAGTTCTGCAGCCCGGATGAATTCGATGTTTTATTGGTAAGAAGCAGTACGGATTATAAGCTTATGAAGCTTAAGGAGCTGCTTCCGGAGAGCTTCGGACCGGAGTTTCTTTGTTGACGGATAGTGAAGTTTGGCAGATTGAGGAGCGGAAAGCACAGGCAATCTGTAAGCCGTCAGTGGACATATTACTGACACTGACAGCATGATATATTCTATGATGGCATTGTATAAGTTGGATGTAATCAGGAAGGAGTAAGTATGGGGAAGAAATCAGCAGCCGGATTATTGGGCACACTTATCACTGCAGGAGTTGCGGTAGGAGTAGCTAAGTATCTCAAGGATTATGCAGGTGTTAAGTTTACGGATGATGGACAGATAGATAAGGTTAAGTCTGACTCAAGTGCAGTCAGAGAAGCTGCAAAGCGTACTTACATCGCTATCAAGGAGAAGTCTGACTTTAAGGAGGCAGCTGTTGAGCTGTCTAAGGCAGCCGGCTCAATTGTGACAGATGCAGCTGATATAGCTAAGACTGCAAGCAATGAGACTGTGCAGGCCTTTAAGGACATGAAGACCAGATATGATGAGGATCCTGAGGGCTTTAGAACAGAGATGACTGATAATCTCAGCGACATGACTCATAATATTGTTAAGACCACTCAGGACAAGACAGAGGAGTTTGTTGACCGCATCAAGTGTGCATATAACGACTTTGATGTATATGAGGTGGAAAATGCAGACGAAGCGGCTGACTCTGAGACAGATTCCGCTGAAGCTGCAGCAGAGGCTGAGCGCTTGTCATCAGCTCAGGATTCAGCTTGTGACAAGGAAGAAACTGTACATGAAGAGACTGTTCATGAGGAGGCTGAGCAGGACGAGGCTTTAGCTGACGGCAGCTTTAAGCTTAACTTCGTAGATGACGAAGCTCAGACTAAGAGCTCAAATGTAACAATAACCGATGATGCGGAATGATATGCATTTCCATCAAAGAAATCAGATAAAGGGGATATAATTTTATGCTGCAATACAGAGGCGTTAATGAATTGAGAAGAATGTTTCTCGACTACTTTGAGAGAAACGGTCATCTTAGGATGAAGAGCTTTTCGCTCGTGCCTCATAATGATGATTCACTGCTTTTGATAAACTCAGGCATGGCACCGCTTAAGCCTTATTTCACGGGACAGGAGATTCCGCCGCGCCGCAGAGTTACCACATGTCAGAAATGTATACGTACCGGTGATATTGATAACGTAGGTAAGACTGCAAGACACGGTACCTTCTTTGAGATGCTCGGAAACTTCTCTTTCGGAGATTATTTTAAGCATGAAGCTATTCCCTTTGCATGGAATTTCTTGACCAAGGAGGTGGGCCTTGACCCTGACAGACTCTATCCTTCGGTTTATGTTGATGATGACGAGTCCTTAAATATATGGAAGGATGAGATTGGTGTAGATCCTTCACGTATATACAAGTTCGGCAAGGAGGATAATTTCTGGGAGCATGGTGCAGGACCTTGCGGACCTTGCTCAGAGATTTATTATGACCGCGGTGCCAAGTGGGGCAATGGACCTGAGGACGTCATGGGCGGAGAGGGAGACAGATTCGTAGAGGTCTGGAACATCGTATTTACCCAGTTCAATAATGACGGTCATAACAACTATACTGAGCTTGTTCAGAAGAACATCGATACAGGTATGGGCTTGGAGCGTATCGCTATGGTTGTGCAGGACGAGGAGTCTATATACACTGTTGATACCAACAAGGCTATACTTGAGTATATAGCTAAGCTTTGCGGCGTAAGCTACCATACAGATCATGATAAGGATGTGAGCCTGCGTATACTTACAGACCATATTAAGTCCAGCACTTTCATGATTTCAGACGGCATCATGCCTTCTAATGAGGGCAGAGGCTATGTTCTGCGCCGTATTATCCGTCGTGCAGTAAGACACGGACGTAAGCTTGGTATAACTCATGACTTCATGCCTGAGATGGCTAAACGTGTTATTGAGCTTAATAAGGACGGATATCCTGAGCTTGAAGAGAAGCAGAGCATGATACTGCAGGTTCTTGCAAATGAGGAGGACCAGTTTAATAAGACTATCGATGCAGGACTTGATATCCTTAATAAGATGGTAGATGAGCTTGAAAAGTACAGCGAGAAGACTCTCAAGGGCGCTGATGCATTTAAGCTTTATGATACCTACGGTTTCCCGCTTGATCTTACTAAGGAGATACTTGAGGACAAGGGACTTGGCATAGATGAGGATGGCTTTAATGCCTGCATGAAGGAGCAGAAGGAGAAGGCAAGAAAGGCGCGCAAAACCTCTAACTATATGGGTGCAGATGCGACGGTTTATGATCTTATTGATACCTCACTCACTTCTGCATTTACAGGATATGACAGATTAGAGGATGAGGGAACAATCAGTTGCCTTACTACTGAGGATGAGCTTACACAGGCTCTTACCGAGGGACAGAAGGGCACGGTTATTGTTGACAAGACTCCTTTCTATGCGACTAAGGGCGGACAACAGGGTGATGCTGGTGTTATTACCGGTGAAGACGGCGTGTTCGAGGTACAGGATACCATTGCGCTTAAGGGCGGACGTATCGGTCATGTTGGCGTTGTGACCAAGGGCATGATATCCGTAGGTCAGAAGGTTGAGCTTAAGGTGGATGCTGCCGAACGCAGCGCTACAGCTAAGAACCACTCAGCTACGCACCTCCTTCAGAAGGCTCTTCGTACAGTTCTCGGCGAGCATGTAGAGCAGAGCGGTGCATTTTACGATAAAAACAGACTGCGCTTTGACTTCACACACTTCAAAGCTATGACAGCAGCTGAGCTTGCTGCTGTAGAGCTTATGGTAAATGAAGCAATAGCAAGCAATCAGGAGGTTATCACCCGTGAGATGAGCCTTGAGGATGCTAAGAAGACAGGCGCTATGGCTCTCTTTGGAGAAAAGTACGGTGATACTGTACGTGTTGTCAGCATGGGTGATTCTACGGAGCTTTGCGGAGGAACCCACGTTGCAAGAACTGGTGATATAGGTTCATTTAAGATAGTAAGCGAGGCTGGTATATCAGCAGGAGTAAGACGTATAGAGGCTCTTACCTCTGACAATCTGCTTAACTATTATAAGGATATCGAGGACAGATTAAATAAGGCGGCTGCAGTTATCAAGGCTCAGCCTAATGAGCTTGTTCACAAGCTTACTCAGCTTACTGAAGAGCTTAAGAGCCTTAAGAATGAGAATGAGAAGCTTAAGACTCAGCTTGCAGGCAACTCTCTCGGCAATGCTGCTGACAATGCAGAGGATGTTAATGGTATTAAGCTTCTGTGCCTTAAGGCTGAGGCAGCTGATGTCAATGCCTTGAGAAGTCTTAGCGATAACTTAAGCGATAAGCTTGGAGACTGTGTAATCGTGCTTGGTGCCGAGATTGGCGGCAAGGCTACGCTTATAGCATCAGCTACTGATGGTGCTGTTAAGCGTGGAGCTATGGCAGGCAATATTATTAAGGAGATAGCTCCTATAGTAGGCGGCAAGGGAGGCGGACGTCCTACAATGGCTCAGGCAGGCGGCACGGATGTGGCAGCTATAGAGGATGCACTTAAGCAGGCCGCTGAGGTTGTTAAGGCGCAGATAAAGTGATGCTATTCAATTGCTGATAGGCACAAAATAATATAAAATAGACAGATTGCGGCGTACTTACGCGCTTTTGTAAGCCTGCCCTGTATAGTCATGCTTTGGAATGTAAGCTCTACTGGCTGCGGGGCAGGCTGAAAATTAATCAGGTGCAGCATTTACAGTAATAGCAGATAATGCAGACAAGGAAGGGAAGGCTTAGTGTATGAAGCTTCTTGAAGACAGAATAAGCAGGGACGGCAAGGTTATCGGCGGAGAAGTTCTTAAGGTTGACAGCTTTATTAACCACCAGATGGACCCGTCACTGTTTAAGGATATGGCACTTGAATGGAAGCGCCTCTTTGAAGGATCTGAGATCAATAAGATACTCACAATTGAGGCTTCAGGAATAGGCATT
Organism: Acutalibacteraceae bacterium; assembly: GCA_963595005.1. GTDB lineage: Bacteria > Bacillota > Clostridia > Lachnospirales > Lachnospiraceae > Avilachnospira. The sequence goes on from CAVBGP010000094.1 coordinate 7,351, forward strand.
GCCGCAGTAGCCGGCCTTGAATTTGGATGTCCGGTAGTGTTTGCTAAGAAAAGTAAGTCAAGCAATACTCCTGAGGATGCATATTCTGCGGTTGTTAAGTCATTTACCAGAGGAACTGTCAACGATATCTATGTCTCCAAGAAGTATATTAATGAGGGCGATAAGATACTTATCATTGATGACTTTATGGCTATGGGAGAGGCTGCAAGAGGATTGGTCAACCTGGTTGAGCAGGCAGGAGCTGAGCTTGTAGGTATAGGCATCGCTATCGAGAAGTCCTTCCAGCCTGGTGGTGCAGAGCTTCGCAGCATGGGCATACGTGTGGAGTCACTTGCACGCGTTAAGGAGATGACCGAGGAAAACGGAATTATCTTCGAAGACTGATTAGAAGCCAGACCG
>CAVBGP010000095.1:0-7769 GCA_963595005.1 Acutalibacteraceae bacterium
ACAATATACCTGACTCCGTTTTCTCTTATCTCCACTTTGGTGTCGAAAGGCTCACCTATAAAGCCCTTAAATGGCATCATGCCCTCTTTACGCCTTACCGGAGCATCCGAACGTTCGTATACACCTCTGACTATGCAGCCATCCTTTGCAAGCTCTTCCTTTAGTGCTTCTATAATAAGAGGCTTTAGCTTGTCTATGCCAAGTGCCAAGGATTCAACAACCAGCACATCCTCAAATTTGTCAACAACTATACCCGGCAAAAAATCAGCCTCACCAAATATAACACGACAGGATGAGGTATCAACAGTTTTCTTGCGGTATTCCCATGCGGCACGCACTCTCTCCCTTATAAAATCCTCTGTAATCTCAGCACCTCTTCTTGAAAGCATGCGAACGGTAATCTTGGAATTGGTATTGATAAAGCCATAGCCCATCTTATAGCCGTCAAAATCAACAACCTCTATCACATCTCCGTTTTCAAACTCACCGCTTATCTTGTCTATCTCATTATCAAATACCCAGGCACCGCCTGCCTTGATAGTTCGTCCCTCGCCTTTTTTTAGTATTACTGTAGTCATTGGTTTTCCTCTATATGTTATGAATTGTCCAGCAGGCCAAATCGAGATTTTATAAGCATCACACACAATATAAGTATGGATTGCTCCATGCTTACACACTCTCTCAATCCTGCCTAAACGACGATCAATCCGGGCTGCCGCCCTTCTTGCCGCACATGACAGGCTGTCAAATGTAAAGGCATCCTTGCATGCAAGCATGCAGTATGCTTTTACATTCGTCAACACTTTAGGATAGATACTACCATCAATTTAAGTATAAATCAATTTTCATACCACAGAAAGGGCTACTGCCTAAGCAGTAGCCCCAATAATAATCTATGCTGTTATAGCTATATTATCTATTCTGGAAAGCCGGATCAGCGAACTCAGGTCTCTGATACTCCTTCTTAACAACGAGAGTACCTGTGCCATATGCGCAAAGTACAGGCTCCTTAAGAACGTTAGCTGCAGAATCAGCAAGACCCTGAGCCTCCTGACGAGCAAGCTCAATAACCTTGTGAGCCTCGAAGTGGCAGGTGAATGATGTGTTGCCAACCTTCTCAATATATCCTGAATACTCCATGAAGTCTCCTGAATATACAGGTGCTGTATAACGAACCTCAGAATATCCGAGGAAAAGTGACTCATCACCGAAAAGACGGATTGCAAGCTCTGTTCCAACATCTCCCCATGCTGTAACGATGTGTGCGCCCTCTACAAGCTCTCCTGCATAGTGAGCATCACCAGCTGACATACGAGTTCTAAGAACTACCTTTGTACCAATCATTGTATTGTCCTCCTAAACTGAACATTTAAACAATTTATCCTGCTTAATGTTTGCAGTATAAATTCCTTTTGACACGCTCAATATATCACCCTTTTCAGTTTAGGTCAACAGTATTGATTCTTGTTATTTTTCACCAATTTTAACAGGTTTTTTTGTCTATTTTTAATGAAGATTTCACTTATTTTATATCGTTCATCAACTTTGTTAATAAAACCCGACATTTATAAACAACTTTGATAGATATCGTCTATTAAATCAAGCTATTGAATCCATTATCAGCTGCTTCATATCCTCGAGTCTTTTGTCCAGTGCATGAGCAATCTCGGAATATAATGCATTCTCCGCAAGCTTAAAATACCTGTCATCTACGGCGGTAACCTTCTTGCCGTGTGCGATTCTGTCCTTGTTTCTTAAGTAGAGGTTTTTAATTATACCAACCAGCGCCTTAGGATCATTGCTGCGCATGGCGTTTTTGTATTCCTGTTCCCTGTTCTTGTCACTCTCAATCCACTTAACTTCAATCTCAGGGATAGCCTTAATGAGTGCCATAGCTTCATCGTGGCTCATTGCTTTTCTCAGGTTGGATTTATCCGAATCTACGGGGACAAACACCTTGGCCCTGTTATCCGCAATAGGCGCAAGACAATAGTACTCCTTCTCATCGGAGCTCTCAGTTAATCTGCGTGACAAAATGTCTTCAACTATGCATACACCGGTGTTAGCCTTGACTACAAACTCTCCTTTCAGGTACATTTTCTTTCCCTCCTCAATGAAACAATTTTATCATTTTTTCAGATTTTTTACAAAGGGATTTTCTTTGTTTTATGCGGTTTTCAGTGTTATTTACAGGCTCAAAGTACTATATTTATGTATACTTTTATAATTAGCTCCGATACTTATGGATTTGCAGACACTACACAATATAAAAGCTGAGGATTATCCTAATTCTCCTACAATACGCTCATATCTTTGCTTAACCTCGGCAAACACTATCTCCTTATCCGCAAAAGTATACTCACCGTCCTTGTATATAGTTCTGCCGTCTGCCATGGTGAGTACTACGTTAGAGGACTGAGCCGAGAAGATAAGATCAGATACCGGATTAGTGCCCGGCTGCATATTAGGCTTATCAAGGTCAATAACTGCAAGGTCTGCTCTCCAGCCCTCCGCTATCTTGCCGCACTTATCTCTTCCCTGTGCCTTAGCGCCGTCAAGGCTCGCCATCTTAAGCACATCCTCAGGACTTACGGCATTGGCATCCCGGGAAATGCCTCTTGCAAGCATCGCCGCCATATGCATCTCCTCTATCATGTCCAGATTATTGTTGCTCGATGCGCCATCTGTACCAAGCGTGATGTTCAATCCAGCTTGTCTGTAATCACGAATCTTAGCTATTCCGCTTCCAAGCTTAAGATTACTTGACGGATTATGCACAGCCGAAGCACCGGCTGCCTTCATAAGCTCAATATCCTCTGGCTCAAGGTATACGCAGTGTGCTGCATTTACATGATTATCAAAAATGCCGCACTTATGCATATACTGCACAGGCGTAAGCCCGTCATGACGTGCCTTGCATTCCTCATGCTCGCTTGAGGTCTCCGATATATGTGTGTGAATTATGAGCCCAAGCTCCTTAGCTGCTGCCGCAACCTGACGAACCAGATACTCATTAGAGGTATACTCAGCATGCAGGCCCATATCAGCCTTAATGCGGCTGTCTGAGCCGTCTGCCTTAGTTGCGCCGTATATTCCTGACTTAGCCGCTTCAAGAAGCTCTAATGTATCCTTATACCCTTTCAGATCAGTAAGCTTAACACTATCATCAAATGAAGATACGCCATGACAGATGTTAGCCTTCATGCCGCACTCATCAAGCGCTCTCGCCATATGATTGATAGAAAAATACATATCGCTAATAGACACACAGCCTGCAGACATAAGCTCCATAGCACCGAGCTTTGTAAACCAATATATATCCTCATCCGTAAGCTTTGCCTCAAACGGGAATATTCTCTCATTAAGCCATCTCTGAAGCGGCAGACCGTCCCCATAACCTCTAAGTGCAACCATCGGTACATGACAATGCAGATTATAGAGTCCCGGTATCAGGAGCTTATCCTTGCCGTCATAGATTTCCTCATTCTGTGCAGTCTCTGGGCAATTCCTGCCGATATATACTATGTCGGTTCCAGATGTCTGCACGCACATGTGTTCCTGTACCTTATAATTTTCGTCTATTATCTTGATATCCTTAAAAAGCATAACTTCTCCTCATTTGTTTGATTATCTGTTATGTAGCATTAGTTCTCTGCATCCTGACATTATATTAAAGCAGCTAAGCACGATATACAGCAAGAGCCGTGGCACACTATTCCTGCAGATAGGACGTTATTTTCTGTAAATGTAGCCGCCTATGCATTTACCTTAGTTCAAGTCTCAAGCAGCCTCTTCAGATAATGTCCTGTGTAGCTTGCCTGGACCTTGGCAACCTCCTCCGGTGTGCCCTTTGCGATAACCGTGCCTCCGCGCTCACCGCCCTCAGGTCCCATATCAATGATATAATCTGCGGTCTTAATAACATCCAGATTATGCTCGATAACCACTACTGTATTGCCGTTTTCACGCAGCCTCAGCAATATATCAACAAGCTTATCGACATCTGCAAAATGCAGACCGGTCGTAGGCTCATCCAATATATATATAGTCTTGCCTGTTCCTCTGCGGCTCAGCTCTGTTGCAAGCTTAATACGCTGTGCCTCTCCTCCCGACAGCTGAGTGCTCGGCTGTCCTAAACGTATATACGAAAGTCCGACGTCGTATAGCGTCTGTATCTTCCGCTCTGCTTGCGGCACATTACGGAAGAACTCCAGAGCCTCCTCGACAGTCATATTAAGCACATCATAGATACTCTTACCCTTGTACTTAACTTCTAAGGTCTCCCTGTTATAGCGCTTACCTCCGCAGACCTCGCAGGGCACAAATACATCCGGCAGGAAATGCATCTCAATCTTGATTATACCGTCACCCGAGCAAGCCTCACAGCGCCCGCCCTTGACGTTAAATGAAAATCTTCCCTTGCTGTAGCCTCTGACCTTGGCATCTTGAGTCGATGCAAACAAATCTCTGATAATGTCAAACAAGCCTGTATAGGTTGCCGGATTAGAACGCGGTGAACGTCCTATAGGCGACTGATCTATACATATAACCTTATCAAGCTGTTCAAGTCCGTCTATACCCTTATGCTTGCCGGGTATGGTTCTTGCATGATTAAGCTGTCTGGCTGTTGACTTATATAGTATCTCATTAACCAGCGAGGATTTGCCGCTTCCGGATACGCCTGTCACCGCCGTCATAACTCCAAGCGGGATATCTACATCTATGCCCTTAAGATTATTTTCCGCAGCACCTCTGATCTTAATCCATCTGTCAGGTGCTTTACGTTCCCTTGGAACCTCTATACATTTTCGTCCCGACAGATACGCTCCAGTCTCCGAGCGCTCGCACTTCATTATCTCCTCTGCCGTTCCGACAGCAACAACCTCTCCGCCGTGCTCTCCAGCTCCCGGTCCTATGTCAACTATCATATCGGCAGCGCGCATGGTATCCTCATCATGCTCAACCACTATGACGGAGTTGCCAAGATCCCTAAGAGTCTTAAGTGTGGCAAGCAGCTTGTCATTATCCCTCTGATGCAGTCCAATCGAGGGCTCATCAAGTATATACGCCACTCCCACAAGCCCTGAGCCGATCTGAGTTGCAAGCCTGATACGCTGAGCCTCTCCTCCTGACAAGGTAGCAGTAGCACGTGCAAGCGTAAGATAATCCAATCCGACATTTACAAGGAAATTAAGACGTGACTTAATCTCCTTGATAATCTCTGCACCAATCTGCTGCCTGAAGTCATCCAGCCTAAGCTCATCAAACGTAGCATGCAGCTTATCTATCGAGAGACCGCACATCTCATATATATTCTTATCTGCAACTGTTACAGCCAATGAGGATGCCTTAAGTCGCTGTCCCTTACACATCGGACAGGTATCATGCAGCATAAACTCCTCGTACATCTCCTTGGCATCCTGTGTATAAGCCTCACGATAGCGGCGCTTTACATTTTCAATAAGACCCTCAAAATCAACCTCATAGCTTGTACCGCCTGAGTATTTGCTCTTATATTTAACATGAAGCTTGCGTCCGTGTGTGCCGTTGATGATGACATCCTTCGCCTTATCGGACAGCTCTGAAAAAGGCGTGTCAAGGCTAAAGCCATACTCCTCTGATAGAGCCTTGAGCATAGCATGGGTATATGAGCCCTCCTGACCGCTTGACGCCCAGCCTGTAACCTGTATAGCACCCTTGTTGAGGCTAAGCGAGGTATCCGGAATCATAAGATCAAGACTGAATTCCATACGGTATCCCAAGCCAAAGCACTCCGGGCAGGCTCCGTAAGGATTATTGAAGGAAAATGATCTCGGCTCTATCTCTTCTATGCTAATGCCGCAGTCCGGGCAGGCAAAGCTCTGTGAAAATGACAGAGTTTCGCCATCTATGATATCCACCTGCAACAAACCGTCCGAAAGCTTTAAGACATTTTCAACAGAATCAGTAAGTCTCTGCTCTATACCCTCCTTCACTATAAGGCGGTCTACTACTATCTCGATATTATGCTTGATGTTTTTGTCAAGCTTGATATCCTCGTTAAGGTCATACATGCTGCCGTCTATACGCACACGTACATAGCCTGACTTACGTGCCTGCTCTAGGAGCTTGACATGCTCACCCTTACGTCCCCTGACAACCGGAGCAAGCAGCTGAATCCTGGTTCTCTCCGGAAGCTTCATAACTGCATCCACCATCTGGTCTGCCGACTGACGTTTAATCTCTCTGCCGCAGCTTGGACAATGCGGTATGCCAACTCTTGCATACAAGAGACGCAGATAATCGTATATCTCCGTTACAGTGCCAACCGTTGAACGAGGATTGTGGTTTGTTGATTTCTGATCAATGCTGATAGCAGGAGAAAGGCCCTCTATGCTCTGTACATTAGGCTTCTCCATCTGTCCGAGGAATTGTCTCGCATAGGAGCTCAGCGACTCCATATAGCGGCGCTGTCCCTCTGCATAAATAGTATCAAATGCAAGCGATGACTTACCCGAGCCCGAAAGTCCGGTCAGCACCACCAGTTCATTGCGCGGTATATCCACATCTATAGATTTAAGATTATGCTCTGCCGCACCCCTTATCTTGATATATTGCTTACTCATCAAATCTCCCGTCAGTTCAAGTCCTTGCCAAGCCAAATTCCTGTAAGCTTATACATTTCCCGCCAAAGCCTTTAACAGCTTAGGCTCATATTAATTCAAGCCTATGTCAGTACTTAACCCCAGCAGCTTAACCTATGTCAGTCCCAGGCTCCGTCTCTGCGCAGCTTTCTGTAGAGCTCATATGCCTGTTCCATAATCTCGCGCTCGTTATCAAACTTGATGAGGTGAATAGCCTCGTGATATTTGTAGAAGCCACTGTCCCTGAAATATTCCTCAGCCTGCGGCTTAGAGTAATAAGATTTGCCCTTCATCAGATACCAGTGGACATCCTTTTCTACCTTATCCTCCGGTACTGTAAATGAATATGAATTCTTGCCGAGATACTCAATTATCTCAGCATCTGCGCCGGACTCTTCCTTAACCTCTCTCAGCGCAGTTTCCTCGTGGGTCTCGCCCTTCTCAACCGTACCCTTAGGAAGTACCCACCCTTCATACCTGTTTCTGTAATTTTTGTATAGTAATAAAATCTTGCCGTGATATATAACTACACCACCGCAGCTCACCGCCTCTATCATATCCTGTTCTCTTCTCCGATTAACCCGCCTGTGCGGACGACATTTGAAATTATTATAACGCAGCCGCAAGACCTTCGCAAGCACGGACGTTTTCAGAGTGAACAACCATGCCTACGAATCCGCAGACGACACATAGCATTAAGGTCTGGTTGTCAAGTGTCTGCGTGTCCCTGCGTGTAAACATGCCGTCCGCATATCCTTTCAGCAATATTTTTATGACAATAAAAGCGAAGAGACCAAGCTCTGTTGCCTGATCTCTTCCGGTGGTTGGTATGTATGATAGCAATGCACCTATGCATAGACGTTTAGTCTACAGCTCATCTCCTCTGTCTGATATACCGAGCTGCTCTGTTGAACTCAAATATACCGGCGAGATGTGCTTAACTGTTAGCTGCTTAACTGCATTAACCACATGATAACACAGCGTACTTATTGTGGTAGTCTAATTTTATAAAAGCGTATTTCAACTTTTGCAATAATACTTATATTCAGATAAACAATGTAGTAATCCAATACAGGTGTTTGAAATCTGTGCATTATTACTTTTTACATTTTTGATATTTCGTATATCATTATATTGAATACAAAC
>CAVBGP010000096.1:0-7694 GCA_963595005.1 Acutalibacteraceae bacterium
GAGAATCAGAGCCTTTAATATAATTATAAACCCCATTTTCAATCCGTCAAAGCCTGATAATTAATTGCAGACTCAAGCTCTGACTGAACTTCAATGTAACACCTATAATTAGTTAAGCCATCACCATGACTAAGCTTTTGCCATTAGCTACAAGTCTACTGCATGCTTAGATCCGTAATCATGGCTTAACATTTTAATACTTAAACCTGCTGCCTACTATACTATCAGTCCTCATCAGCTGCAGCCGCTGCGGCAATAACCGCATTCTGCACATCTGTAGGAGCCTGCTCGTATCTGTTGAACTCATAAGCATAAGCTCCGAGTCCGCCTGTCATAGAACGAAGGTCAGTGCCATAGCCGTATAGCTCAGACATAGGTATCTCAGCATCAATGGTCTGCTTGCCGTTGTGGTTGGAATTCATGCCAAGCACGCGGCCTCTGCGTCTGTTAAGGTCTCCCATAACATCGCCGGTATAAGCATCCGGTACAGTAACGCTAAGTGATGCAATAGGCTCTAAGATAACCGGGCTTGCCTTCATGAAGCCTTCCTTAAAGGCAAGTGTACTTGCCATCTTAAACGCCATCTCAGAAGAATCAACAGGATGATATGAACCATCTGTAAGTGTAGCCTTAAGTCCTACAACAGGATATCCTGCCATCGGTCCCTTAAGTACGCATTCCTGTATACCCTTCTCAACTGCAGGGAAGTAGTTCTTCGGAACTGAGCCTCCGAATACTCTCTCCTCAAATACATAAGGAGTGGTCAAATCGCCCGAAGGCTCGAACTCCATAAGTACATCGCCGTACTGACCGTGTCCGCCGGACTGCTTCTTATGCTTGCCTCTGACCTCAACCTTCTTGCGAAGTGTCTCTCTGTATGCAAATTTAGGCTTATCAAGCTCTATCTTAACCTTGTATCTCTCCTCGAGCTTAGACTTAACAACCTCAAGATGCTGCTCGCCTATACCATATACAAGAGACTGACGGTTCTCAGAATCATTAACCAGCTTAAGTGTCTTATCCTCCTCAAGCAGCTTAGCAAAGCCTGCTGCAACCTTGTCATCATCACCCTTAGTAACGGTGGTGTAAGCCATATAGGTGTAAGGAGTGTCTATATCAGCCATATTATAGGCTACAGGGGCATTTCTCTGAGCAACTAAGGTATCTCCTGTCTGGGTAAATGACAGCTTAGATAATGCGCCTATATCTCCGGCATTAAGAAGTGTTGTCTCCTTAGCATCCTTGCCGGTCATGATATATATCTTGCCAAGCTTCTCATCCTGCTCCTTGATGGTGTTATAGAGTGTCATATCAGGCTTAATGGTACCTGTGACAACCTTGAATAAGCTGTACTTACCGATGAACGGATCCACAATGGTCTTAAATACCAGGATAGATGTGGATGCTTCTGAGTTACACTTAGCCGTAAATCTCTCGCCTGTTGCAAGATCCTTACCTACGCACTCTCTGTCTGCAGGTGACGGGAAATATCTGTTGATGCACTGCAGCAGATAATTCATACCCTGTGCTGCAAGACCTGAACCCATAACTACAGGTGTAAGACTGCAGGTCTGAACATTAGTTCTGAGCGCATCATATATCTCCTCAGGTGCAAATTCCTCACCCTCAAAGTATCTCTCCATCAGCTCCTCGCTGGTCTCAGCTATAGCCTCCATAAGAGATGCTCTTGCTGTATCAAGCTGCTTCTGTACATATTCCGGAACCGGTACCTCAACCTTATTGGAGGCTGTGGTGAACTTACGTCCCTTCTGCTTGATAACATTGACATAACCTACGAACTTACCGTCCTCACGGATAGGAATCTGAAGCGGGGAAATGCTTCTGCCGAACTCTGTTGTAAGCTTGATAGTTACCTCTCTGAAGGATGCATCATCGTCATCCATGTTGGTAACAAAGAACAAACGCGGCAGTCTGTATTTCTCGCAAAGCTCCCAGGCCTTGCGTGTGCCAGGCTCAATACCGGACTTGCAGTTTACAACGATAACCGCAGCATCAGCTACGCTTACAGCCTCTTCAACCTCTCCGACAAAATCAAAATAACCGGGAGTATCAAGGAGATTAACCTTAACGGTCTCCTTCTCATCTGCGAACTCTATCGGTACAACAGATGTTGAGATTGAAAACTTACGCTTTACCTCCTCCTTGTCGAAGTCACTGATGGTATTGCCATCTGTAACCTTGCCGAGACGTGTGGTAACACCGGAAATGTAAGCCAATGCTTCAACTACCGTTGTTTTGCCGGCCCCTCCATGTCCAAGAAATACCACGTTTCTGATGTCTTTGGTATCATAAGCTTTCATGATATTAAGCTCCCTTCATATAATCTTATGCGTATCCATTTATCCCTTAAGACCTACGCATAGGTGAATTATAACATATAAAGAGTGCATTTCATAGATTTTTTTGTGGATTTTTTACATGTATTTGGTATAAAAAAACGCAGGTGTATGTGCAGCTGCTTAAGTTATGCCGCAACATCCAACAAAAACAAAGGAAATATTGCGGCGATAACCAGGGCGCTGCTGCATCATACACACTGCGCTGATATACAATTATTATAAATCTTCAGGTTATTACCCCCCCCTTACAGGGCGCGGACTTCCTGTACTCGGCTGCAAATTTCAAAACCGTGCGCACTACATTGGCCGCGTTAAGCGGCTTTGTGATATGCTCATTCATGCCTGCGGCTATAGCAGCCTGTCTGTCCTCTGCAAATGCATTGGCAGTCATAGCTATAATCGGGATGGTCTTGGCATCCGGTCTATCTAGCTTACGAATCTGCTTGGCTGCATCATAGCCATCTACAAGCGGCATCATTATGTCCATAAGTATAGCATCAAGCTCATACGGAGCAGATTTTTCAAATGCATCTACGGCCTCCTGACCGTTCCATGTCTCAAGCACCTGTGCCCCGGTCTGCTCAAGCATGAATCTTGCTATCTCCATATTAAGCTCATTGTCTTCGGCCATAAGCAGCTTCATGCCCTTTAGCGAGCAGCTGTCAGCATGTATATTTTCGTCTTCTGAAGCTGTCTGCTGTGATGAAGCAAGCTCTAGCGGAATGATAACATCAAATGTTGAGCCTTCGCCCTTAACACTCTCTACGGTAATAGTACCTCCCATCTTATCAACTATGCTCTTTGCAATAGACATGCCAAGTCCTGTGCCTGCATACCTTGTACGTGATGAGCCACTCTCTTGAGTAAAGGGTTCAAATACATGCTCTATGAAGTCCGGACTTATGCCTATGCCTGTATCTCGACATTTGAATTCGAGCTTAACCTTATCATTTTCACACTCAAAGGTTCTGAAGGTTATGAATATCTTGCCGTTATCCTTATTGTACTTGATTGCATTGCTTAGGATATTCATCATAAGCCGCTTTAGGTGCGCCGGACTTCCAATAAGGAGACTGCCGCACTTTACGCAGCAGTTTTCCTGAACTATGCTTATGCCTCTGTCATCTGCCTGCTTCTTGCATGCATAATAAACATCCTTGGCTACGCTTATCAGATCAAAGCTTACATGCTCAAGGCGTATCTCCCCGGACTCAAGCTTGCTCATATCAAGGACTTCATTAATAATGTCCAGCAATATAGCTGATGCATCCCTTATCTTGACTCTGCATTCTGCAAGCTTAGCTACATCATCACTACACCTGTCCTCAATATCCAGCATACCCATTATACCGTTAATCGGGGTTCGAATATCATGAGACATACGAAGCAGAAATTCTGTCTTCGCTGCATTGGCCTTGTCTGCATTTTCCTTAGCAGTAATTAACTCCTTCTGATATGCTTCTTCCTTCTCATGCTCCTTCCTCTCTGACTCAAGATGCTCCTCAATAATCGCATCTATGTTCTGGAAGGCAAGCACAACCGTGCTCATGCCAGGATACAAGGTAGCTACCTTATACTGATAGTAGCTAAGCTTATCATTGGCTATGCTTCTGTAGGTGCCTGTATATACATCCTGTGCGGAAAGCACTTCCCTAAGATTATCAACACTAAGTGCATGGCTTAAGGTCTCCCTGTCATCCTCATGAACCAGAGTAGCTACCCAGGGTTCTATCAGATCCGCATATGCAAATTCCTTACTGAAATCATCATGCGGAAGCTTAACATAATGTGTTTCAAACTTCAGAACTCTCGCCGTTGCCGTATTAAGATTTACCAGATATACATTTTTATAGTTGCGTGACAGAACGTTGAAAATAGCCTGATATTGATCCACCTGCTTTGCAAGTGTGCTTGGAAACTCTTCATTTTCCAGCTGTTCCTTATCCGGGACAGAGTGATGGATATGCATAAGCTTCCAGACACCGTCTATAAATCCGTACAGCATGGAGTATCTGGATTCCATATTAATGCATACAAAACCGCTTTCAAATCTGCCCAATATACGAACAGTTCCGTATACTAATACGTGAGTATCGTCAAGGATCTGTTCATATGACTTGAAATCCTTCCACTCGAAGCTGACAGTTCCTCGCCTGTCAACCTCGTCTGCGAGTACACCTTCAAATTCCTGCAGACTGGTGAAGAATTCCTGTCTGCCTGTACCTATAACACTTAGGTTCTCATCAAGTAGTTCGAGCACCTCACTGACATCAGTCCCGGAGGCATCAAGATACACTTTTAAAATGTGCTCAGTAAGCCACTTAAAGTCCATGTTAAACTTGCTCTCTGGGTTCTGTAGCTTGCCTGCCATATTACAATCTCCTTATGCTTCAAAAATAACACCAAGCACGTCTTACAATGCAATCCGTCATAGCTGTGAAATCTATATTTACTGCAGCTATCAAAAAGCACTTACAGGTACTTTTCTACTGCTGCCTTAATCTCCTCGGTAAGTGCCGCACATTCAGCCTTAGTCTGAGCGCTCACCGATATGTAGAACTTAAGCTTAGGCTCTGTTCCGGATGGTCTTACAACAACTGAGGAATTACCGTCTAAGAGGTACTTGAGTACATTGGACTTCGGCAGTCCGTCAAGACCCGGTGCATAGTCAAGGCACTTAAGCACCTTCTTTGGTCCGAATGCATCCACACCCTTACGCATCTCATCCATGATAGACTGCATTTTGACAAAGCCTGCTGAGCCGTCAAACTCATATGAATAGGTCTTGTTGAGACAGTAGCCGTATTTGCCGTACAGCTCATTAAGCTTGTCAAGCAGGCTGATTCCGCGTGTCTTGTAGAAGCTGAACATCTCGCATATCATAAATGCGCCGTCAACAGCATCCTTATCTCTTACATAGCTGCCGCTTAAGTATCCGTAGCTCTCTTCAAAGCCGAATATATAGCTGTCTTCGTGTCCCTTTTGCTCAAGTCCGAGTATCTGCTCTCCTATAAACTTAAAGCCTGTAAGCACATTGATAGTGCGAACACCATAATCAGCAGCAATGCGATCTGCCATGTCCATAGTTACAATAGTCTTAATCAACACCGGATCCTCAGGCATCTTGTTGTGCTTCTTGCGCTGTGAGCAGATATAGTCAAGCAGTAATATGCCTGTCTCATTACCGCTAAGCAGTGTGTACTCGCCTGCAGGTCCATTTACACCCTTTTCATCCTTGACGGCTATGCCTACTCTGTCGCAGTCCGGGTCTGTTGCAATCAGCAGATCTGCATTGCACTCAGCGGCATACTTCATGCCTAGAGCCATCGCCTCCTTAATCTCCGGATTAGGATAAGGGCAGGTCGGGAAATTGCCGTCAGGCTGCTCCTGCTCCTTGACAACGGTTATGTTGGTATAGCCCGACTCCTTAAGTGCACGAAGCACTGGCTTAAGACCGCTTCCGTTAAGCGGTGTATAAACTATTGATACATCCTTATTAATCTCATCTCCGTAGAGCACAGACTGAGCCTTAACCTCTTCGGTAAAGTCCGTATAGATCTTATCCTCTATTATGGAAATGCTTCCCTCATTCAGTCCCTCGTCATAGCTAATCTGCTTGATGTCATCAAAGATATCAAGCTTCTCTATCTCTGCGAGAACCTCTGCTGCGCCCTCTGTTGTAATTTGGCAGCCATCCGGTCCGTAAACCTTATATCCGTTATACTTTGACGGATTGTGAGAGGCCGTTACCATGATACCGGCTGAGCAGCCGAGTGCTCTTATAGCATAGGAAGCACAAGGGGTCGGCATAAGCTCCTTGTAGATGTAGGTTCTGATGCCGTTTCCTGCAAATACTCCTGCAGCAATCTTTGCGAATTCCTCAGACTTGATACGTGAGTCACGGCTTATGGCTATGCTGCGGCTGCCCTCCGGATTATGCTTGATAACATAATCTGCAAGTCCCTGTGAAGCCTTGGCCACAGTATATACATTCATACGGTTTGTACCTGCTCCGAGTACTCCTCTAAGTCCTCCGGTACCAAACTCAAGCTCTCTGTAGAAAGCATCCTCCTTAAGCTCTGCATTATCAGCCATAGCCTTAAGCTCTGCCGCTACATCCTTATCGACCGCACGCTCGCACCAGCGTGTATATTCACTTAATATCTTCTCGTTATCCATACCTGCTCCGTCCCCGATTTATCGAGATTATTTTTATTGTTTTATAGGTTCTTGTCCTTCAAAGCTGCAAATGCAGCTGTTAGCTTAGGCTTATAATACAGTGCTGCAAATGCGGCTGACTTAAGCTTATAATACCGTACTGCATATTCAGCTGACTTAAGTTCTTATAATGATTACTTAAGCCATTATAATTATCACTTAAGCTTCTCTATCTGTGCATCCAGCCTTGTCATCTCATCGTCGCTTAATGTCCAGTCAAATGCAGCTGCATTTTCCTCAACCTTAACACGGCTCTGAGCACCGACTATGGCTGCTGTTATAAATTCCTTCTGTGCAGACCAGTTTATCGCTATCTGTGAGAGCGGCACATTGTCATGCTCTGCCGAAATCTCATCCATAACGTCCACAACCTTCATAACCTTAGAGAACATAGGCTCCTGGAAATGCTTATAGAAGCGGTTTCTGTTGTCTGAAGGCGCGTAAACCTTAGCCTCACGTATCTTACCTGTAAGTATGCCTCCGCCAAGTGAACCGTAGGCCATAACTCCGATATTATGCTCATAAGCCCACTTGATGGTCTCCTCATTATCCCTGAAAACCATGGAATACTGCGGCTGATAAACCTCTATCTTGCCAAATTGTGAGGCTTCCTCCATCTGAGCAATGTTGAAGTTGCTGACGCCTATATGGCGAATCATGCCCTGCGACTTTATGTCCTCAAGCAGAGTCATGGTTTCCTCAAAAGGAACCTCCGGATCCGGCCAATGTATAAGATAGATATCTATATAGTCGGACTTAAGATTATCCAGTGACTCATGTATCTGTCTCTTGATGTCATCAGACTTACAGGTGCGGATATACTGACCGTCAACATATTTGGTTCCGCACTTAGTAGAGATAACGATTTTATCGCGAAGCTTAAGCTCAGAGAGAACCTCTCCTACGTGACGCTCGGCTGCACCTGCGTTATATGCCGGTGCTGTATCTATGAAATTAACTCCGCACTCGCACGCTGCCTTGATGGCATCCTGACGCTTCTCTATCGGAACCTCATCCCAGCCTGCTCCGCCTATGCCCCAGGTACCGAGAGCCATCTCTGATACCTTAAGTCCTGTTGATCCCAATACCTTGTATCTCATACTTTCTCCTTTTACT
>CAVBGP010000097.1:0-7664 GCA_963595005.1 Acutalibacteraceae bacterium
CAGGCACTACATATATAAAAGTACGGATTGCTTCGCGCTTAAAGCGCTCTCGCAACACTTTTAGAGTACAAGGATTCACAATGAGAGATATTTATTTTGATAATGCGGCAACGACTAGAGTGCGTCCCGAGGTTATAGCACTTATGGATGAGGTGATGGGCTCAGATTACGGCAACCCCTCCTCAAGACATATACTTGGAGTTAATGCAGAGCAATATGTTAAAAAGGCAGCCCAGCAGGTGGCAGATTCACTCAAGGTAAAGCCACAGGAGATAGTCTGGACCTCAGGCGGAACCGAGGGCAATAACATGGCACTTATTGGTACTGCACTTGCCAGAAAGGGCTACGGCAAACACATTATCAGTACTAATATAGAGCATGCGGCAGTATATAAGCCCCTGGAGTTTCTGGAGTCACTGGGATATGAGATAAGCATTATCGGCACTGATGATAAGGGACATATAGATATTGAAGAGCTTAAGAGCCTTATAAGACCTGACACCATACTTGTGAGCATCATGTGGGTTAACAATGAGATGGGTGCGGTACAGGATATACAAGCCATAGGCAAGGCTATCAAGGAGATTAATCCGCGCACGTATTTTCATTCGGATGCGATACAGGCCTTCGGCAAGCTGCGCCTTCGCCCAAAGGATGCGTATGTAGACATGCTCACGGCCAGCTCCCACAAGATACACGGACCAAAGGGAACAGGCTTTATCTATATCAATGATAAGGTGCACGTATCGCCGATTATATTAGGAGGCGGACAGCAAAAGGACCGCCGCTCAGGCACTGATAATGTCCCCGGCATAGCAGGAACCGGTCTTGCAGCAGAGCTCTATCGCAAGGAGCATTCCGCAATAGAGGAACGCATGCTAGGTGTTAAGGACAGGCTCATAGCAAGACTTAAGGCGATGGAAGGCGTGACAGTCAACTCAGAGGAAGGACTCACTTCAGCACCGCATATAGTAAGCGCATCATTTGAAGGAGCAAGAGCAGAGGTACTGCTCCATGCCCTAGAGGAACAGCATATATACGTATCCTCAGGCTCTGCCTGCTCATCCAACCATCCGGCGATAAGCGGAACCCTCAAGGCCATAGGCGTAAAGCCCAATCTCCTTGATTCAACTCTGCGCTTCTCCTTCGGCATATACAATGAACTCGAAGAAGCAGACATCTGCGCAGACGCAATTGAAGCCCTATTGCCACATCTGCGCCGCTTTAGGCATTACTAAAGTCTTATGGTTGCCAAGCAACTAAACCAAGCGCAATGTGTATGAGACGGATGCGACCTTGTTATCGCCGCAACATACATTTTATTTTTTTTTTGTTAAAGTGTTGCGGCGTAACACTGAGCAGCCGTCCATACACTTGCGCGTGCTATAATTGCTATACCGCTTGTTCATTTATCGGTTATAGATTGAAAAAAGACACAAGATAATCTATATATTTAATCATAGGGAATCATGGATTAAGAAATATACGAATGTATATTCAGCAAAGCAGCTTAATGGCAATATATATTGCAGGAAAGGAAACTAAATGGCACTTGTTACAACGACAGAGATGTTTAAGAAGGCCTATGGCGGAGGATATGCCGTAGGAGCATTTAATGTTAATAATATGGAGATTGTGCAGGGCATAACTGAGGCCTGCAGAGAGGAGCATGCTCCGGTTATACTGCAGGTATCAAAGGGTGCAAGAGCCTATGCCAACAACACATATCTTGTTAAGCTAGTTGAGGCAGCCGTAGCCGAGTGCCCGGATATCCCGATTGCACTTCATCTTGATCACGGACCGGATTTCGAGACCTGCAAGTCCTGCGTAGATTCAGGCTTTACCTCGGTTATGATAGATGCATCCTCAGAGAGCTTCGAGAAGAATATCGAGATAACAAGCAAGGTTGTAGAGTATGCTCATGCACACGGCGTTGTAGTTGAGGCAGAGCTTGGCACACTTGCAGGCGTTGAGGATGATGTCAAGGTTAGCGCAGAGGATTCCTCATACACCAAGGCTTCGGATGTTCAGGAATTTGTTGAGCGTACAGGCTGTGATTCATTGGCTATAGCTATAGGCACCTCACACGGAGCATATAAGTTCAAGCCGGAGCAGTGTACCAGAAATGAAAAGGGCATACTTGTTCCGCCGCCGCTTCGCTTTGATATACTTGAGGATGTTGCCAACAGACTTCCGGGCTTCCCGATTGTACTGCACGGCTCATCATCAGTTCCGCAGGACTACGTTAAGATTATTAACGAAAACGGCGGTAAGATGCCTGATGCTGTAGGCATACCGGAGGAACAGCTCAGAGAGGCAGCAAGGCTTGCAGTATGCAAGATTAACATAGATTCAGATCTTCGTATCGTTATGACAGGAAGCATAAGAAAGTTTATGCAGGAGCATCCTGACAAGTTTGATCCGAGAGAGTATCTTAAGCCGGCACGTGCCAACATCAAGGAGCTTGTAAGACATAAGCTTATAGACGTACTTGGATGCTCAGGCAAAGCTTGATACTCTAAGAAATTCAGTAAACAATCATGCCTGCGTATTCGTAGGCTCAACATAACATAAAAGTGACGGATGACCAAATTGCATTACCTCTTTAAGTGCAGGCACATAGTCTGCTTTTGCATCCGTCAATACTTTTAAGCTTATAAATATGGAGAACAATATGGCAGAGGCATTAAAGGGAGCACTTGTAGTTGGACAGTCCGGAGGACCGAGTGCCGTCATTAACGCAAGTGCACTGGGAGTCATACGCACTGCACTTAATACAGATTGTATTACCAAGGTCTACGGAGCTCGGTATGGTATAGACGGTGTGATAGGCGACCAACTTACTGATATGAGTGAGGTGGGGCTTATTGAGCTTGATAAGCTTATGTACAGCCCGTCATCAGCTCTTGGCTCCTGCCGTACCAAGCTCCCGGACCCGTCAGTTGACGACTCCAAGTACAGACAGATACTTGATACCTTTAAGAAGCATGATGTGAGATATTTTTGCTATATCGGCGGAAATGATTCCATGGATACCTGCAACAAGATATCAAAGTTCATGGAGACTGCAGGCTATGACTGTCGTGTTATAGGAGTACCTAAAACCATAGATAATGACCTTTACGGAACAGATCATTGCCCGGGATACGCATCAGCTGCCAAGTATATAGCAACCAGTATTATGGAGGTTGCGCGAGATGCAGGAGTTTATGCCAAGGGGGCAGTAACCGTATTTGAGTGCATGGGCAGACATGCAGGCTGGCTTACCGCAGCTGCAGAGCTTGCCAATGTCAATGGTCATTGCCTTGATCTTATATATCTGCCGGAGCGACAGTTTGACCTTGAGCAGTTTATGGCAGATGTCAAGGAATGCTTTGAGCGCAGAGGAAACTGCAACATTGCGGTAGCAGAAGGAATACGCTATGCAGACGGAACCTTTGTATTGGATGCTAAGGCGGCTGCGGCTGACGGCTTTGGTCATGCAGCGCTTGGCGGAGTTGCAGCCTTCCTTGCAGAGGAGATTAAGTCGAGACTCGGATATAAGACCAGAGGCATAGAGTTCAGTCTGCTTCAGCGCTGTGCTGCACACTGCGCTTCAGGCAGAGATGTAGATGAAGCATTTATGTCAGGAAGGGCAGCAGTTGAGGCTATGCTTGAGGGCGCAACTGATCGTATGGTTGGCTTAGAATGCAGTCGTTATCCTCATGGAGGCTACGAAAGCCATGCTATATTGCTGGAGCTTGACAAGGTGGCTAATTATGAGAAGATGCTGCCTGAGGAATGGATTAATGAAGCCGGCAACGGTGTGACACAGGATTTTGTGAATTATGCGCTTCCGCTTATACAGGGTGAAGCACCCGTGAGCATGAGAAACGGACTTCCGGATTATACTAATGTTTTATGCAGGTGACCATATGGAATATAAAAATGTTGAGGATATGCACGATACCGAGCTCCTGCGTGAGCTTGTAGAGAACAGACGCAATGAGAGGAGATATCTGCAGACAGTAACTGTATGCATTGCGGCATTGACAGTTATTATAGCAGTTACGGCAGCTATAATAATACCGAAGTCATTAAGCACATTTAAAAATGTCAATGAGCTTGTTGTTCAGACTAATGAGATGGTGGCCAAGGCCAATGATTCGCTTGACAATATCGACAATATGGTCGGCAATGTCAATGAGCTTGTTGAGACTAATCAGGAACAGATTAATGACACCATAGACGGCTTAAGCAAGGTTGATATTGAAGCACTTAATAAGTCGATTGACAATCTGAGCAAGATTATATCACCGCTCGCAAGCCTGTTCGGAACAAACAGGAACTAACACCATAGAACATAAAAGTGAGGGATTGCTGCGCGCTTACGTGCTCTTCTAACACTTTTAGAATTAACAAGGCAGAGAGAATGCATTATCAGAGTTTTTTAATTAAATATGCCGAGATAGGCACAAAGGGCAAGAACCGTTATATCTTCGAGGATGCGCTTATGCATCAGATAAGAGAGCATCTCAAGAAGGTTGAGGGAGAGTTTGCCGTTCAGAAGGAGCAGGGCAGAGTATATGTCAATGCCAAATCAGACTATGATTATGATGAGGTATTGGATGCACTTAAGCATGTATTTGGCGTAACAGCTATATGCCCAATGATGCAGATAGATAAGTGCGGCTATGACGAGCTCAGAGCCAAGGTGCTTGATTTTGTTAAGCACGAGCATCCTGAGGAGGAATTTGCATTTAAGGTACGTACAAGACGTGCGGATAAGCATTATCCGGTTACCTCAGATACCATCAATGCAGATGTAGGCTACGATATACTCACAGCATATCCTAAGTCCAGAGTTGATGTGCATGAGCCTGATTTTGTGGTTTATATAGAGGTAAGACAGAGGATTAATATATTTACCCAGGTAATCCCGGGTGCCGGCGGCATGCCTATAGGCACCAACGGCAAGGCTATGCTGCTGCTCTCAGGCGGCATAGACAGCCCTGTTGCAGGATATATGATAGCAAAGCGTGGAGTTATGGTTGAGGCTGTTTATTTCCATGCACCGCCATATACCTCAGAGCGAGCTAAGCAGAAGGTTGTAGATCTCGCTAAGCAGGTAGCAAGCTATGCAGGAGCAATTAAGCTTCATGTTATTAACTTTACGGAGATACAGCTTGCCATATATGAGAAGTGTCCGCACGATGAGCTTACTATCATCATGCGCAGATATATGATGCGTATAGCAGAGCGTCTTGCGCATGCCAATGACTGCATAGGTCTTATCACGGGCGAGTCCATAGGTCAGGTTGCATCCCAGACCATGTTCTCACTGCGTTCAACCGATGAGGTATGTGAGCTGCCGGTATATCGTCCGGTTATAGGCTTTGATAAGCAGGAAATCATAGACCTGTCAGAGAAGATAGGTACCTTTGAGACCAGCATACAGCCGTATGAAGATTGCTGCACTATATTTGTAGCAAAGCATCCTGTAACCAAGCCTAATGTCAATGTTATCAGACGCTCAGAGCTTAAGCTTTCAGAGGTTATCGATAAGATGATGGATGAAGCGGTAGAGACTGAGGAAGTTATCTGGTGCAGCTGATGGGCGATAAGGCACAGAATAAAACCTTTGCGATTCATACGCTTGGCTGCAAGGTCAATACCTATGAGTCCGACGTTATGGCAGAAAAGCTTAAGACCTCAGGCTACAGCGAGCTAAGCTTTGACGAGGCTGCCGATATCTATATCATCAATACCTGCACTGTTACTAATATAGCTGACAGAAAATCAAGGCAGATGCTGCGCCGTGCACGTAAGCTTAATCCCGATGCACTTATAGTGGCAGCAGGCTGCTATGTGGATGATGCTATTAAAAATGACAAGCTCGAGGAACTGATAGAGAGCAGGGTTATAGACCTTGCGGTATCCAACAAGGATAAAAACGCCATAGTTAGGCTTATAAAGGCACAGCTGTCAGACACGGAAGCAGAAGCTTTCGGGACAGCAGCAGAGACTTTCGGAACAGCAGCGGAGGCTGCATTCGAGTTTGATGTAAAATCAGAAACTGCGGTAAATGTTGCACAGGAAGACAGCACTACAGCAGAAACTGCTGAACATAATCCCAAACAAGCATCATCGTCAGTTACTCATGCATATGCTGTGTCAGATAAAGACAGCAGCGAGACACAATATCTGACCCAGCTTGACGGTCATACCAGAGCCTTTATCAAGGTGCAGGACGGCTGCAATATGTTTTGCTCATACTGCATTATACCTTATGTAAGAGGCGAGCTTAGAAACAGAACAGCTGAGGATGTGCATGAGGAGGCTGTAAGACTTGCAGCAAACGGAGTAACGGAGATAGTTATTAACGGCATACATCTAAGCTCCATGAGAGATAAGCTTTTAGGTATTATCGAGGCAGTAGAGTCAGTTGAGGGTATTAAGCGCATACGCTTAGGCTCCTTAGAGCCGATGCTTATTACAGAGGAGTTTGTGACTAAGCTTAAGGCCTATAAGAAGCTATGTCCGCATTTTCATCTGTCTCTGCAGTCAGGAAACGATGAGATACTTAAGGCGATGAATCGTCATTATACTACAGAGCAGTATGCGAGAAGCTGTGAGATACTTAAAGCAAACTACGAGCATCCTGCTATAACTACAGACATAATCGTGGGCTTTCCCGGAGAGACAGACGAGCAGTTTGAGGACGATTTAAGCTTTGCAAAGCGCATAGGCTTATATGAGGCTCATGTATTTAAGTTTTCAAGACGGAAGGGAACTCCGGCGGACACCATGCCGGGGCAGCTTACTGAGGCCAAGAAGGCAGAGCGAAGCGAGAGGCTTATAGCACTCACGGACAAACTCTCGGATGAGTTCAGAAGCTATTACTTAGGCAAGACGGTCGAATTCCTAAGCGAGGAGCTTATACTGATAGACGGAGTAAGCTACGAGACCGGATATACTGCAGAGTACGTGCGCTGTATTAAGGCTTCATCAAATCTTCATGTTAATGAAATAATATGCGGTAAAGCTTCACGCATAATTCATGAAAACGTTATGGATGGTGCCTTGCTTTTGTTGTAAGCTGGGATTAAGATATGATTAAAGTTCGCTGATTAATGTCCCAAGGAGCAATCCGGGACCTTATAGAGCATGGGGATAGAGTATACATGAATAACATTGAGAACACACAGATTATAGAGCCTGTCAAGGCAATAGAGCAGCCTAATGCGGCTGAGGTTTTAAAGCTTGTGTACGGTGCCCTTGTAGAGAAGGGCTATGATCCGATTAATCAGATTGTAGGATATATTATGTCCGGAGATCCGACATATATCACCAGTCATAACAATGCACGCAGTCTCATCATGAAGGTTGAGAGAGATGAGCTCTTAGAGGAGCTTATGGCAGCTTACGTAGATTCAAGACTCAGAAAGGGATAATGCCTGACTTAAGGCATTGTCATTAAGCTTGCTGCAGCTGCAGTCTATGCGGATGCAGCGTAAAGCTTAAGCCACGGCATAAAGCTGATAAACAGCCTTGCCTGAAGCGATTTTTAATTGTTACAAGCCAGGTGCTTTAACGATTAGAAATTTTTAAAATCAATGTAACTGTTCAGGACCACATCGCCACATCGCATAAGCGATGCGCTTGTGTGGCGGTTCAAAGGCGCG
>CAVBGP010000098.1:0-7571 GCA_963595005.1 Acutalibacteraceae bacterium
TAATGATGTGCTGCGGTGATAACAAGGTCGCCGCTGCCTCATATATCTGCGCACATTCCAATAACATATGCACCTTGAATATATCTTTTGCTTGACAGATGCGGCTGACGTGTATATCATCTTATCAATACATGTGTCAAGACACATCGGACGGAGGATATTTACATGGACAAACTCAAAGCATTTATGGTCAGAAAAAACATAGTTTTTTCAGCTAAGCGCTACGGTATTGATGCACTTGGTGCAATGGCTCAGGGACTTTTCTGTACTTTGCTTATCGGAACCATACTTAACACACTCGGAACCCAATTTCATATAGGCTTTCTAACCGATACAGTCGCAACTGTTAATGGTTCTGAGCTCACAATAGGGGGACTCGCCTCAGCTATGGTAGGTCCTGCCATGGCAGCGGCTATAGGCTACGCGCTAGCTGCACCTCAGCTTGTGCTTTTCTCGCTTATACCTGTGGGCTATGCGACCAATGTACTTGGCGGTGCCGGCGGACCGCTTGCCGTACTTGTTGTAGCAATTATAGCGGCCGAATTTGGTAAGGCAGTTTCTAAGGAAACCAAGATAGATATACTTGTTACTCCTATAGTCACTATAACAATCGGTATCGGTCTTGCCAGTCTGATTGCTAAGCCTATAGGTAATGCTGCATCTGCCTTCGGAAGCTTTATTATGTGGGCTACGGATTTGCAGCCCTTCCTTATGGGTATATTGGTATCTGTTGCTGTCGGTGTTGCTCTTACTCTGCCGATATCATCCGCCGCAATATGTGCAGCACTAAGCCTTACCGGTCTTGCGGGAGGCGCAGCTGTTGCAGGCTGCTGTGCCCAGATGATAGGCTTCGCTACAATGTCATTTAAAGAAAACGGTGTCGGCGGTTTGGTCAGTCAGGGCATAGGCACTTCTATGCTGCAGATGCCTAACATCGTTAAAAATCCTAAGATATGGATTGCACCTACACTTGCGTCAGCTATCACCGGACCTATTGCAACCTGTGTTTTTAAGCTTAATATGAATGGCGCTGCTGTTTCATCCGGTATGGGAACCTGTGGTCTTGTTGGTCAAATTGGTGTATATACCGGTTGGGTAAATGACATCTCTGCCGGTGTAAAAAGCGGCATAACAGCATTTGACATAACAGGTCTTATTCTGATAAGCTTTATATTGCCTGCAGTTCTTTCTTGTATCTTCTGTGAGATTGAAAGACGCATGGGTTGGATTAAGGATGGAGATCTTAAGCTTTAAGTTTAAGATTAAACCATCATGCCTGCATGATTGCAGGCACCGCACAGTAAAAAAGTATGAAGCGTGGTTACTTGCATTATGGATTCTAATGAACGCAGAGATGAAATTAAGAATATACTCACTGACAGCTCTACAGCTGTCAGTGCCGGTGTATTATCTAAGAAGCTTGGTGTAAGCCGTCAGATTATTGTTGGGGATGTTGCACTGCTTAGAGCCTCAGGCTGTGATATAGATGCTACACCACGCGGCTATGTCTTAAGGCATAAGGCTACTATATCAAATAATGCGAAACGCGCTATCATAGTCAGCAAGCACGAAGGCTCTCGCACCGAGGAGGAGCTTAATATATTAGTAGATAACGGCTGTAAGGTTCTCGATGTGACTGTAGAGCATCCTGTATACGGTCAGCTAACCGGCATCCTGGATCTCTCCAGTCGCTATGATGTCAGGAACTTTATAAATAAGGTTGCTAAAGCCGATGCGCATTCATTATGCGAGCTAACTGACGGAGTGCATACTCACACGCTTGAATATACTGATGAGGAGGCTTATGCAAGAGCTATTGAAGAGCTCACTGCAGCAGGGTTTATATACAGAGAATAACAGATAAACATCCATGTCTGCGTGCTTGCAGGCAGGCCATATATAAAAGTACGGATTGCTTCGCGCTTACGCGCTCTCGCAATCCTGCCATGTAACGAGCAATCCGGGCTACCGCCCTTCTTGCCGTACATGGCAGGTTGCCAAATGAAAAACCATCCTTGCATGCAAGCATGCAGTCTGCTTTTTCATCCGTCAACACTTTTAATGTATTATGATAATTAATCAAGATTGCGGCAGTCGACTTCGGCTGCCTTTTCTAATGCAAGGTCAGCATTGCTAAAGCCAGGCTTACCGGTTACCTCTTCTCCAAACCAATCCGGTGCAGTAAATCGCTCAGCCGCCTCAATACTTTCAAATTCCACCTCAACATAAACTCTTCCTTCATATCTCCCGTGAAATATATCAAGCTCTGCTGTAAGCCCCTCTGTAAGTGGTATACGATAGCGAGTTTTATCAATCAGCACACCCTCACACTTAGGTAAAAGCAGTTCAAACGCTGCCTTTGTAAGAGTCAGATTATATTCTTCCCTGCTAAGCGTTCCCTTCCCCTTATATGTCAGATAATAATCATTACCATCACGCCTTGGTCTGATTACAGGCTTAAAGCACAAATATCCCTGCACAATATCCGTATGCGGGAAATGCTCTATATCCTTAGGCATTGAAGCTATCAGCCACTTTCTCTCTATTTCCTGTCCCATATACTTATAAACCCGTATTATATCTGTGCACTCACAGTCTTTACTATTATTAAAACTAACGATTATATGCTCCAATAGAGCTCATTCACCGCTTTTAGATACGCAATAGGCTGCCGCTTTCGCGACAGCCTACAATAAAAATCATATTAGCAAATTGTAAGATTACTCTGCATCAGCTGAATCATCAACGTAAGCGTCAACAACCTCGCCGTCATCTTCCTTCTCTTTCTCCTTCTTATTGTCGTTAAGAAGAGCCTTGATAGAAAGTGAAATCTTCTTAGCCTCAGCATCAAGGTCTGTAACCTTAGCCTTAACTACATCGCCTACCTTAAGTACATCTGATGGCTTCTCAACTCTGTCTGCAGAAATCTGAGAAACATGAAGAAGTGCATCAATGCCCTGCTCAAGGTTGATGAATGCACCGAAGTCTGCAAGTCTTGCTACCTTACCCTCAACAACGTTGCCTACAGCATACTTTGTAAGTGCAAGTACCCAAGGATTCTCATCAGGGAACTTACGTGTAAGAGCAATCTTGCCATCCTCGCTGATGCTCTTAATCATAACTCTGATAGTATCTCCGGACTTAAATGCCTTCTTAGGAGACTCTGTTCTGCCCCATCCCATCTCTGAGATATGAAGAAGACCATCTGCTCCGCCAAGATCGATGAATGCACCAAAGTCAGTAACGTTCTTAACAGTTCCGTCGATAACATCGCCTTCGCTGATGCTTGAAAGAAGTGCCTGCTTAGCAGCTGACTTACGCTCGATGAGGAGCTTCTTGCGGTCTCCGATGATTCTGTGCTTAACAGGATTGAACTCAGTGATAACGAACTCAATCTCCTTGCCTACATACTTTGTAAGATCTCTCTCAAATGTATCTGAAACAAGGCTGGCAGGAACGAAGAGCTTAACTCCGTCATATACAACTGAAAGACCGCCGTTAACAGCCTTCTCAACTGTACCTGTAAGTACTTCCTTATTCTCGTAAGCTTCCTGAATCTTCTGATTGTTCTTCTCGTTAAGAATATCCTTGTGGCTGAGTACTACAAGACCCTCGCCATCGTTAATCTTCTTAACCTTAGCCTCGATATCGTCTCCTACCTTGGCAACTGTTGTAAGATCAAGTGAGTTATCTGCTGAATAATCGGCTCTGCTGATGATTCCGTCAGACTTGTAGCCAATGTTAAGTAATATACATTCCGGCTTTACGTCGATTACCTTGCCTGTAACCACCTCTCCTGTTCTTATTGTTTTGAAAGACTCATTGAGCATATCTTCAAAACTAATTTCTGACATAATTTAGGACCTCCTGAATAATGGTTTTTGGGGTCGATGCCCCAGCAGTAATACCAACGCAACGCACTGAACTATCGAGCTGTTTCTTCTTAAAGTCTTGTAAAGACTCTATAAAATAAGTCATACTACATTCCTTAGAGCAGATATCGTAGAGCTTAGAAGCATTAGATGAATGTCTCCCGCCTATAACTATAACGGCATCGCATTCACGGCTTAAATCATAAGCTTCTTTCTGTCTTAGTTGTGTAGCATTGCAAATAGTATCAACAACATTAGTATGATATAACTTTTTGCTAAAAATATCAACAATATCTTTGAATTTTTGTACGTTAAATGTCGTCTGCGAAACTATGCAATATTCGGCATTTTTATCGCCTTCAAAATTCAATGCATCATCCGCATTTTCAATAACGACAGCATCATTGCCTATCTGCCCGAGTATGCCTATCACCTCAGGATGTGTAGAGGTGCCTGTGACGATTATTTTCTCACCCTTGTCATGATGCTCTATGACTATATCGTGTATCTTCTTAACGAAGGGACAGGTAGCATCAACCACTCTTGCTCCGGTTGCAGAGTCATTCAGTATATCAGTCACATCCGAGCCTACTCCATGTGCCCTGATTATCACAGTTGCATCCTGCAGCTGTCCGCTGCCGCACATGTTCCTAAGCTCATCATAATTATCTATAACCTCTACACCTTTTTCCTTTAGTTCATTAACCACAATGTCATTATGAACTATAGGTCCGTAGGTGTATATCCTGCCATTATTTTTATCTATCTCATCATATACTGCATTAACAGCACGCTCTACGCCATAGCAAAAGCCTGCCATTTTAGCCAGCTTGACCTGCATATTATTCCTCCGTACAGCTCACTCGGTTCAAACACGGTTATGTTCATGTAAATGTTTTCCGTCCGGCCTTTTGCATATTGACAGATTACAGCTGTTTAAGTCTATCTAATATGCACTGCTTAACTTCATCTATACCAAGCTCTGAGCTGTCAATTATAACGGCGTCTTCTGCTGCTTTAAGAGGCGCTGTCGCTCTGTGAGAATCTCTGTAATCACGTTCCTCAAGATCCTTTAATATCGAATCTAAAGTTGCACCTTCAAGCTTGCCGGTTTCTTCAAGCTGCTTGTATCGGCGTTCTGCTCTCACCTTACTGCTTGCGGTAAGAAATATCTTAAGACTAGCATTTGGCAACACAACAGTGCCTATGTCACGTCCGTCCATTATCACATTCTGATTGGCCGCAATATTACGCTGCATATCAAGCAATATGCTTCTTACTGCCGGATACTGTGAGATAACCGATGCCGTATGTGATACAAGCTCTGTACGTAACCTGTCAGTTACATCTTCGCCGTCAACAAGCATATGCTGCACACCGTCAATGTACTCCATACCGAGTTTCGCATTTTTTACAAGCTCTGCAACAGCTTCACTGTCTTCTGATTTTACTCCGTTATCAATGCAATATACGGAAAGTGCTCTGAACATAGCACCTGTGTCTATATATGAATATCTAAGCTCCTTGGCTAAAAGCTTGGCTATGGTTGATTTGCCTACTCCCGAAGGACCATCTATTGCAATGCTTATGTATGGTGACATATAAAACCTCAATGTTGCTCATGTTCTCGAAATTAAAAGGACTCTTGATACAACTACGGATTGTTCCGCGGCTATCGCCGCTCTCACAATCCTCAAGAACATGCGCATTCCCGCGCTTTCAGCGCTTCATGCTTATGTTCTTGCGTGTCCTAAAAGCCCATGGATAAACATGCAAGCACGTTTATCCATGGGCTTTTGTCCACTGTTGTATCAAGCTGATAACGGGACTCGGACCCGTGACCTCCGCATTACCAATGCGACGCACTACCACCTGTGCTATATCAGCATCACTTTTTGCAAAGCCTCATTAATATATCATCTATTGCGTGACATGTCAATTATAAATTTTATAGTTTTGTCTGACAGCATATACCTAGACCTGCTTTGGGTTATGTGATATTATACTCTAAAAGTGTTGACGGATGCGCTTAAAGCGTGAAGCAATCCGTGACTTTTAAATAACTATAATATCTGTGACCTGGCACACGTAGGCACAGCTTATAACTTGAATACGTTGAAAGGACAACCTTATATGATAAATTTAAATGATATTAACTTGGAGTATGCTGATATTGACGAGCTTTTGCATCAGGGCGGAAAGCTTGTAGATACAGGTGATGCCAACCGTCTGGCTTATCTTAATAAGAGCTTGTTTGTATGTGATGCTGTTGATCCTGCTGTTATACAGGATTACGATTTATCTCCTTGGTATCCGGAAATGCATTTTTTCTGTATTCACGATGAAGCAGCAGCCGATTATATAATGAACGACGGAGAATTCACCGAGAAAAAGGCAACCGTCCAGTGGGTGTATGATGGTGAGCGTTTTGACCTTGATGCAGTGCTTAATGCCTGTGATATTGATGACAACGTCTCATTTAACAGACTTACATCATTCCATGTAGACAGAGTAGCTTCTCTTACTGGCTACACAATCCGTTATATTGAGAATCGTATACGTGCAGGTGCTTTGTACGGTATGTATGTAGGTCATACTCTTGCAGGATTTATTGGTATGCACGAGGGCGGCACCATGGGCATGCTTCACGTTTTGCCGCGTTTCAGAGGCCATGGCTTAAGCAAGCTTCTTGAAGCCTTCCTCATCAATCTCCAGCTTGACAACAATTGTATTCCAGTTGCTCATGTAGAGTGTGATAACGCACAGTCTCTAAAGCTTCAGGAAGCTCTCGGTCTTAAGCGCTGCGAGCAGCCTGCTGTATGGCTTCTCAAATAATAGTTTACAGCTTGAGCCGCGAAAGCGGCTCTGATTAACTATATGGAGGTATATTTATGAACGATGCTAATCAGAAGAAGATAAACACTATCCTATGTCATAAGCTTGTCAATTCTCTCGACAAGCGTTTTATTAAGGGTTATTATGCAGAAAACAAGGAGGAGGCTCTGAAAATTGCTCTAGAGCTTATCCCTGAAGGAAGCTCTATCGGCTACGGCGGCTCAATGACCCTCGATGAGATAGGTCTTAAGGATGCTCTTGATAACGAGCACTATCAGCTCATCAGACGTGAGCTTGCCAAGACTCCTGAGGAGACCAGACAGAAATATATCCAGATTTACGGCGCTGATGTATATATCACCAGCTCTAACGCTATTACTGAGGATGGCATCCTGGTTAATATCGACGGCACCGGCAACAGAGTATCTGCAATAAGCTACGGACCAAGAAAGGTTATCTTTATCGTAGGTGTCAACAAGATCGCCAAGGACCTTGATGCTGCCATGCACAGAGCCCGCAACACTGCAGCTCCTATAAACTGTGCACGTTTCAACTTTGACACCCCATGTCAGACTACCGGCACATGCATGAACTGCATGCATCCTAATAACATCTGCAGTGAGTTCCTTGTTACACGCTGCAACAAGCAGCCGGATCGTATGCATGTAATCGTAGTTAATGAGGAGCTTGGATACTAAACAACCATGCCTGCGCTTTTGCAGGCACCATATGATATAAAAGCCACGGATTGCTTCGCACTAACGTGCTCTCGCAATCCTCTGCCCTGTAACGAGCAATCCGGGCTGAAAGCCCTTCTTGCCGTACAGGGCAGGTTGCCAAATAACACAGCATCCTTACGTGCAA
>CAVBGP010000099.1:0-7569 GCA_963595005.1 Acutalibacteraceae bacterium
TTGCAAACCTGACCTGTAACAGCAATGATTGTAACATAAATGTGTCGAAAAGTTTTAATATTCGGTGAAAATGGCACAACACAGACACATCACAACTTGAAAAAGAAGTCGTCAGAGTTTAGAATAAATCCAAATCTATATGCAATTGTTTAGCATCGCCGGAAAACCCGAGAATGTTGAGCTATAGCTTGATTGGCGAGGCGTTTTTAAGATACGATACGAAACTGTTATTATGATAGAAAATAGGCACACTGCGAATCAGCAGGTGTACGTATAAAAGCATCGGAGAAGGATATGGCAATATCAGGAGCAGATATTAGAGAACTTACGGATAATGGGCTTGCTGAATCAGCAGGGCTCATCAGCCGCAGAGAATATAATTTAAGTATAGTAAGAACCAGACAGACAGCGGAGCTATTGATTAAGAGCTATGCGGCAGAAAATGGTCTTAGCTATACAACACTTGCAGACACTATAGAGAGTCTGTATGAGCAGGGCATCATCAATCGCAATTCGAGGGATGCATTTCACAATATGCGTATATATGGCAATAAGGCTGTTCATGAGGGTGATAATAATCCTGAAAATGCGCAGAAGGCTTATTACCTCTTAAAATCTGAGGTCAGCACCTTCCTCTCAAGGAAGACAGTAAGCGTAGACCGTACGCCTGTCCGCGTAGATTCCGGCTCAGGAAACGCCAAGCAATTGGGAGAGCTTGAGGTTGAGATTGCTAATGACCCGGATAATACAGAGGGCCGCAGAGTACTTAACAGCAGCGCAAGGCGTCAGAGTGCTGCCGCTCGTCAGCAGGATAAGTCTGAAGCATATAGTGGTGAGTCACGTGCCAGGGGCTATAGCGATGATTACAGTGATGAATACCGCAGCGTACGCAGCACAGCTAACAGAGAAAATGCCGGAGGAGAAGCACTTCTTGATAATGCACGCAGACGTTTAAGAGAAAGTAAAGCATATGATGACGGCTACGATGATGATTATGCTGATGGAAGAAGAAGCGGCATAGACAGAGACAGATTTAGCGACAGAGACGATGATAGACCAAGAAGGTCGGTTAATGGCCGTACGAGCCGTGACGGAAGGACATCA
Organism: Acutalibacteraceae bacterium; assembly: GCA_963595005.1. Classification (GTDB taxonomy): domain Bacteria; phylum Bacillota; class Clostridia; order Lachnospirales; family Lachnospiraceae; genus Avilachnospira. Next base: position 1,105 of record CAVBGP010000099.1, read on the forward strand.
TCTGACAGACGATCATCCAAAGGCAGCTCAAGAGACGGACGCCGCAACGGTCGTGATAACAGAAAAAATTCAGGCCGCAAGGATAACAGAGGAGGACGCAGCTCAAGCCGCAATGATCGCAGATCAGGAGGCGATAAGGAACGTCAGAGCTTTACTGTATACGATTTGCTCCGCATCTTACTGCCGGTTCTTGTTATAGTTTTGCTTATAGTTATAATCAGGAGCTTTATGGCGGCTAAGACACCGGAGGAAACCACTGTTGAGACTACAACGGTTATAGAGACTACGGTACAGGAGACAGAGACTGAGCCTGAGACTACTGAGCCGGAAACCACAGAGCCGGAAACCACAGCAGCTATTGAGTACAGGATAGTAAGCGACGGAGTTAATATACGTTATGCCGACAACCAGAACCGTATCTATACACAGCTTAGCAAGGGTACAGCTATCGGTACAGTAACGCCTATTGACGGCTCTGATTACGTTGCATTTACCTTAGACGGGGTAAATGTAGTCGTAAGAAAGGATATGATTGAGGCGATATCTTAAGGATAGAGCTTAGATACCGAAGTCTGCGCTTTGACTTAAAGGCAAAGTCCTTTAACGACTAAAAACAAGAAGCATGCAGTCAAGAGGCTGCAGTGATACCGATAAAACAACGGATTGCATTGAGTCTAAGGCTCGTGCAATCCGTCAATAGTATAAGAAGATAATGAAGAATAACAAGTTACATATATTTTTCCTGTTCCTGTGTGCATTTTTCTGGGGAACGACATTTGCAGCGCAATCTATAGGAGCAAATTATGTCGGCGCATACACCTATCTGGCAGGTCGAAGCTGGATAGCAGTAGTTGTGCTGACACCGGTCATAATGGTAATTGACCATATCAACAAGGTAAACAACGGAGTAACGAGAGCTCCGAAAACACGCGAAGAGCGAAGGTTTTTGGTTCGGGCATCGATTATATGCGGAACATTTTTGTTTATCGCAAGCTGGTCACAGCAATACGGGTTGGCGTATACCAGTACGGCAAAATCAAGCTTCCTAACGGCTCTGTATGTAGTACTGGTGCCGGTATGCAGCATATTCCTAAAGAGAAAGCCTCCGGTCAAGGTATGGTTTTGCGTAGCAATATCCGTAGTGGGCATGGTACTGCTATGCCTCGGCAAGGCTCTGATAAACGGAGAACCGTTAAGCCTTGAGAGAGGCGACCTGTATGAGCTGCTTTGTGCACTGTTCTTTACAGTGCAGGTATTAAATGTCGATTACTTTGCACCGAAGCTGGATGGAGTCAGATTGAGCCGCCTGCAGTTTCTGGTGGTTGCAATAGAGTCAACTGTGTTTGCTGTTCTCTTTGAGAGCGGTACAAGCCTTGAGGCGATAACGGCAGCACTTCCGGCAATATTGTATGCCGGTGTATTTTCAAGCGGAGTTGCCTATACCCTGCAGATTATTGGGCAGGTAGGTGTCAATCCTACCATCGCAACCCTGGTTATGAGCCTCGAGGCAGTTATCGGCAGCATATCAGGCTGGATAGTTCTCGGAGAGACCATGCAGCCTGTTGAAATCTGCGGCGGTGCACTCATGTTCGCTGCGATAGTCATATCACAGGTGCCGTTTGAGAAGTTTAAAAGGAATGCAAAAGAGTAAGCACCTATTATTGTATGCAAACATGCAGTATGCTTTTGTATGTCAACACTTTAAAAGTTGATACAGATTAAGTATATGTAAGAAGGGGACATGTGTATGGATAATCTGATGTTTGCACTGAATGCAATAGCACCATTGTTCTTTGTAATGGTCTTGGGCTATGTGTTCAGGCGTTTAAAGCTGTGCAGTGACGAGTTTTTAGATGGAATGAACGGCTTTGTATTTAAGATTGCATTGCCGGTTGCGCTGTTTAAGGATTTATCCGGTGAGGATTTCTTTGCAGTATGGGATATTAAGTTTGTAATATTTTGTTTCCTTGTTACAGCGATATGTATTACGGCTGCAATCATTTTGGCTAAAGCAGTAGGCGAAAAGGATAAGGTGGGTGAGTTTGCACAGGGCGCATACAGGTCAAGCGCAGCGATACTAGGGATTTCCTTTCTTGAAAATCTCTATGGCAATGCCGGACTTGCTCCGCTTATGATAGCTTCAGCGGTTCCGCTCTATAATGTGATGGCTGTGGTTATACTTAGTATATTTAAACCCTGCGGCGGAAAGATGAACAAAGAGACAGCTCTGAGCACAGCAAAAGGCATAGCAACCAATCCGATTATATGGGGTATAGTGGTTGGCATGCTTTGGAGCATACTTAAGCTTCCGCAGCCTACCATGTTCAAGACAACGGTCAGATATATATCAAATCTAAGTGCTCCTTTGGGACTGATGGCAGTGGGCGCAAGCTTTGATTTTAAGGCTGCATTTGCAGAACTCAAACCTGCACTTATTGCTTCATTCTGTAAATTAATAGTATGGTGTGCTTTATTCCTGCCGCTTGCAGTTAAGCTTGGCTTTACTCATGATAAGCTGATTGCCATATTGGCGATGCTTGGAACACCTACAACGGTCAGCAGCTATGTCATGGCTAAAAACATGGGACATGAGGGCACCTTGTCAGCAAGCATAGTAATGCTTACAACCATGCTTAGCGCATTTACCTTGACGGCATGGGTATACATATTACGGTCTATGGGACTGGTGTAATAGGGAACAAGCATGCCTGCGTGTTTGCAGGCGGCGATACATAGTGTAATAATCACGGAGTGATGCGCTTGTGCGCTCTCACAATCTAAACTTATAAGTCATCCTCGTCTGTGATAAACGGGCGGGGATGTTTTTATATAGAGAAGTACAGTTGATGGGTTATTGTCGACTGTGCTTTTTTGTTTGGTTAAAAAATAGTCAATAGGACCATGTGCAAAATGCACTAAACTGGTCCTATATCGATTGGATAAAAAGTACAAACTTTACAAAATGGTCCCATGGAACTATGGCAAAAATGCTTAAAATGCTGAACAATGATGCCATGCAAGGCACGCAGATATGTGCGACTGAGCAGTGCATACAGATAATGCAAAACTGCAAAGAAAGCAGATTAATGCGGCAGATTCAAGCCGGGAGACAAACTTCGGACTTGGTTAAGGATTCAAATACAGACACGTGTTGGCATGGTCGGTGGCTGAATCAGGAAGACAATAACGAAAGGGGGATTGTTTTTATGGATGAGAAAAAAGCAACAGCCGAGAAGAACACAGCGGTACTAAAGAAAACGAAGATGACGACAATGGGAGTTGTCGCACTTATCTTTTCATTTATAGCAGCCGGTGCCTTCGGTATTGAGGAAGCAATAGCTGCCTCGGGTCCTGGTGTTACTATAGCGATGCTGATTATCTTCCCGGTAGTATGGTCGTTTCCTCTGTGCGAGATGGTAAGTGAGCTTGGCTCCTTATATCCGACTGAGGGCGGCGTATATTCCTGGGCAAGAGAGGCCTTCGGAGAGTTCTGGGGCTGGCAGGCAGGACTGTGGGGAGCACTTACAACCTGGCTTTGTCAGGCACAGTATGTGGTACTTGTAGTAGGTTATCTGGCTAAGCTTCTGGAAATGAATACATTTACAGAATACGCAGTCAAGATAGGCGTTGTAGCAGTATTCACCATCATTAATATAATAGGTCTTGACTGGATGGAGAAGCTTGAGACTGTCATCATGGTGCTGATTCTCGCAGCCTTCGGTGCAGTAACAATAGTAGGTTTCACCCACTGGAACTACAATCCCATCATGCCTTTATTTAATCCGGAGGAGGGTCTGTTCCACTCAGTAGGTGACGGAATAGCAATAATCATATGGATGTATCTGGGATATGAATGCATGTCCAACATGGCGGAGGAGATTGAAGATCCGCAGGTAATACCAAAGGCCATGCGTATAGCTAACCCGATAATCGCACTTACCTATGTGCTCCCGACTCTCGCAGCACTTGCAGCAATCGGTTCATGGGACGCCTGGTCAACAGAGCAGAGCGGTGGTGCAGTCGGATATGCCGATGTACTTATACAGTATGTAGGAAGCTGGGCCGGAACCGCATTTATCATAATTGCTATACTTGCCAACTGCTCGATATTCTGCTCATACATAGCACATGGTTCAAGAGCCTTCTTCGTTATGGCTGATGACAATATGTTCCCGAAGGCTATGTGCAAGGTGGATAAGCGCGGTATTCCGGTAGTTTCAATATTGCTGCTTGCGGCATTTACCATATTCACCTGCCAGTTCGACTTCACGACTCTGGTTATGGCAACAAACCCGATACAGCTTTATCTCTATCTGCTGATGGTTGCCTGCGTGCTCAAGATTCGTAAGCATTATCCTTTATCGGCACGTAAGAAGATGGGACTTAGCTACATGGCAGGAGGCAATACCGGTCTGTATATCTCGTCGGCTTGTGTTATCGCGATATCGATGTTCGCTATATATGTAAATGGTCTCGATTATTTCCTTACCGGCTTCATCGTAGTTGTCGGAGGCGCTATAGTTTATGTGATATTTAAGCGCCTTTATAAAGGCAGATATCTGGATGATCCGGAGCTCTTCCCGCTTAATAAGCAGACGGGACTTGGTGTTGGCGATTTGAGTGACATAGGTGTATACCTCATGGCAGGCGGTCTTATGGCGTTCCTCGGAACAGCATTTATATACTTTTACGAGGCAGAGTTCGGTGTTGAGTATTATCTTGAGGAAAATGAAACCGGCATACTCAGCAACTTCTATGGCATGCTTGGTGCCTGCCTGGTTATAGGAGTTGTGCTGGTTATTACAGGATATATGGCTTATAAGACAGGTCAGAAGCAGGACGGAGCAAAGCTTGCAGAGCTTAAGGAAGCACGTCAGGCAGAGATGGATGACCGTATCAGAGAGATTCACGGCGATGTGCCGATTGAAAGATAAGGAGGAAACAACATGAAAAAGGTAATGGTTTGCGGCTGCGGAGCTCAAGGCTCAACAATATGTAGAAAGCTCGATGAAGAAGCTTGCATCGAAGAGGTGGTTTGCGCCGATTATAACTTTGCGGCAGCTGAGGCTGTGTGCAAGCTTATGAAGAAGGGTACACCTAAGAAGGTCAATGCAGCTCATGTTGATGAGATTGTTGCTGCGGCTCAAGGCTGTGAGCTTATTGTAAATGTTATGCCGCTTGAATTTGGTGTTAATATGCTTCATGCCGCTATGGAGTTAGGCTGCTGCTATCAGGACCTTTCAGCCTGCGAGAACATCACAGAGGTTATGGACGTTGATGAGTACGATCGTTGGATCGAAGGCATCAAGTGCATGTATGATGTATACGGCAAGAAGTTCGCAGAGAACAATACAACAGCTATTATCGGAACAGGTTCGGCACCGGGAGTTATGTGCGTAATGGCACGTAAGGCTGTAAATGAGCTTGATGAGTGTGATACTATCGCCATGATGGTATATGAGGGCGTTGAGGCTAAGCGTTTCATACCTTTCTGGTGGTCACCGGACGTAGCTCTTGCAGATATGCAGGAGGATGCATTTGCATTCGAAGACGGAGAGATAGTTCGTACCAAGCCTTTCAGCCGTCCGATAACAAGAAAGTGGCCTGAGATGGACAACGAGGAGGTTGTACTCGTTGAGCATGCTCACGACGAGCCGGTATATGTAGGCTTCAACAGAGACAAGTACTTCAAGGGCTGCAAGAAGGCATACTTCAAGTACGGCGGAGTTGGCATCAAGTTCTCAGAGCCGCTCTATCGTGCAGGACTGCTCTCCTATGAGGAGGAAGAGGTTGACGGTGTTAAAATTGTTCCTCATGATGTAGTTCGTAAGCATGTTCCGATGGCTCCGAAGGATCCTGAGGTTATCAAGGAGATTATCGACGAGGGCCTTGTATCCGATACAGGAGCATTTGTAGTAGAGGCTTATGGTAAGAAGGACGGCAAGGACGTTATGGTTGACCTGCACCTCTTCTCACCGGGCATTGTTGATTCTTACAACAAGGCTAAGATGACGGGCGAGATGTATCTCACAGGTCAGGGCGCATTCCTTTACACCAAGCTGCTTGTTAACGACATGATTGATCAGAAGGGTCTTATCTCTTCGGATATGCTTAACGATAAGCAGGTTGAACAGTATATCAAGTGGGCTAATGAGCTTGATATCACTTACACCATCGATGTTAAGGAAGGAGTTAAGCCGGCTAAGTTCTAATTAGGTAATTTGTTTAGCACTATCTTGCTTTTCTGCAGAAAAGTCTTTGAAGTGACGGGCACTAAACAAATATTAAATTATGAATATTAATTGACGAGGTTATGGCTTCTGCTTTTAAGTGCTAAGTAGGATGTAACAGGAGTCATCTCAATAAAAGTGGCAGCTGTCAGATAGGGAGACAGCTGCTATTTTACACTAAAAGTGTTGACGGATGCAAAATCAGACTGCATGCTTGCATGCAAGGATGGTTTTG
>CAVBGP010000100.1:0-7524 GCA_963595005.1 Acutalibacteraceae bacterium
AAATGTAATGGATGAGCAGGAGTTGAGCTTAGAGGAGATTAAGGCACAGACCAAGTCGGTGTTAGAGGAATTATTGGAGGTCGCAAAGCTTAAAGCAGGGCAGATACTGGTAGTAGGCTGTTCATCAAGTGAGGTTGGAAGCTTTAAGATAGGATCACACTCGAGTGCGGAGATTGGTGCAGCAATATGCGCTACACTGCATGAGGAACTGAATAAAAGAGGCATATATCTTGCGGCACAGTGCTGTGAGCACTTAAACAGAGCTATTATCATGGAGGCAGAGGCAGCAGAGCGTTACGGACTTGATGCTGTCAATGTCGTTCCGCAGCTTAAGGCCGGCGGTTCATTTGCAACAGCAGCCTACGGGCTCTTCAAGGAGCCGGTTGCAGTCGAGCATATCAAGGCACATGCAGGCATAGATATCGGTGATACTCTTATCGGCATGCATCTTAAGGATGTTGCTGTGCCGGTTCGTATAGCTACCAAGCAGATTGGCGCAGCCCATGTTGTATGCGCAAGAACCAGACTTAAATTCATAGGCGGCGAGCGCGCACACTATGATCATGAGAAGGCGTAAAACATTAGGAAACCTAGGTCATCTTCAGGCAGGCGGTAAGAAAACCGTCTGCCTGTTTTGTTGACATTTTTCAATGCATGGTATGTATTTTTTTATAGGAAACGTTACATGAGCAAAGCCTATTTTTGAAATTTTACATTTCTGTCACATAAAAGCCTATTGACTTTATAGGAATTAGTATTATACTCAATATACCCCCAAGGGGTATATAATCATAGAGGAACAGAGGGGTAATGAGCGAACACGAAATCAAAACAGAAAAGTGCTGCTGTCATTGCAAAAAGGAGCGCACTGATAAGGAATATAAGGATCTTATGAATCGTCTGAGCCGTATCGAGGGACAGATACGCGGACTAAAGAACATGGTCAATAATGATGCTTACTGCCCAGATATATTGGTGCAGGCAGCAGCTGCAACAGCTGCATTAAACAGCTTCAACAAGGTGCTGCTCAGCAATCATATCAGGACCTGCGTTGCCGATGATATCAGAGAGGGCAGAGAGGATAAGCTGGATGAGCTTATAAACCTGATGCCAAAGCTGATGAGATAGGGACTTCCTTAAAATCTGGATACAATTTACAGATAGTCGTACAAAGGAAGGATTGCCGACATATGGATGCTGAGAATGATTTAACGGTCTGCGCAGCTTGCATGGTCTTAAGGAAGGGCAGACAGGCTGCATAGTTATCTTATGATACATTTTGAATATACATGGGGTTAGGTGTAAGCTTTGCATAAAGCAGCGCTAACCTCGGAAAGGACATATATAAACAATGACACAATATACGGTAACAGGCATGAGCTGTGCGGCATGCCAGGCACGAGTCGAGAAGGCTGTCTCAAAGGTACCAGGTGTAACAAGCTGTGCTGTAAGCCTGCTTACAAACTCAATGGGAGTAGAGGGCAGTGCTGATTCAGGCACGATAATCAAGGCGGTAACCGATGCAGGCTACGGAGCAAAGCTTCAGGGCAGCGCCAAGACAGCAGGCGGCAGCTCAAGACTTGCGGAAGAGGAGGAAGCACTTAAGGATACAGAGACACCGAAGCTAAAGCGCAGGCTTATAAGCTCGGTAGGCTTCCTTGCGGTCCTTATGTATTTCTCGATGGGACATATGATGTGGGGCTGGCCTATACCAGGCTGGTTTACAGGTAATCATGTGGCTATGGGCTTACTGCAGATGATACTTGCGGCCATCATAATGCTCATCAATAACAAGTTCTTCATAAGCGGACTCAAGGGACTCATGCACGGCGCTCCAAACATGGATACGCTTGTAGCATTGGGCTCCGGAGCATCATTTATATACAGCACGGCGGCACTCTTTCTGATGACAGATGCAGTAGTCAAGGGCAATGATGAGCTCGTTATGCATTATATGAATGAGTTCTACTTTGAGTCCGCGGCGATGATACTTACACTTATCACTGTCGGCAAGATGCTTGAGTCCGTATCCAAGGGCAGAACTACGGATGCACTTAAGAGTCTCATGAAGCTGGCACCGAAGACAGCGACAGTCATAAGAGACGGACAGGAACTTGAGATACCGATAGAGGAGCTTGGGACAGGCGAGATATATGCAGTAAAGCCGGGGGAGAGCATCCCGGCAGACGGTATTATTATAGAAGGTACATCTGCTGTAAATGAATCCGCCCTCACAGGAGAGAGCATCCCTGTGGATAAGTCTGTCGGAGACACTGTAAGTGCAGCCACAGTTAATCAATCAGGATACTTAAAGTGTCAGGCAACCCGCATAGGCGAGGATACGACACTCTCACAGATTATAAAGATGGTGAGTGATGCTGCGGCAACCAAGGCACCGATAGCCAAGATTGCGGATAAGGTATCAGGTGTGTTCGTACCTGTTGTTATATGCCTTGCCATTATCACCATAGCCGTGTGGCTGATTGCAGGCGCTGAGTTTGGCTACGCACTTGCAAGAGGCATATCCGTGCTTGTTATAAGCTGCCCCTGCGCCTTGGGACTTGCGACTCCTGTAGCAATTATGGTTGGAAATGGCTTAGGAGCGAAGCACGGCATCATGTTCAAGACCGCCGTATCCTTAGAGGAAACAGGACGTGCACAGATAGTAGTGCTTGATAAGACAGGCACGATAACAGTAGGAGAACCTAAGACCACGGATATTATGGCTGCAGAGGGAGTGACAGAGTCAGAGCTTCTAAGCTATGCCAATGCCTTAGAGCTAAAGTCGGAGCATCCGCTTGCTAAAGCAGTGACAGGTTACTGCGAGGAATTACTTAAAGGCGGAAGTCACGTTGGAGCAGAAAACACTGCAAATGATGTAGGCGCCGATGCCACACAGAAAAATGTCACTGTCAGCAAAGAGTTGACTAAAGCTTATATCACGGAATACGAGGCAGCAGACTTTGAGGCACTGCCTGGCAACGGACTAAAAGCTCAGATTAACGAAAGTCGGGTTACTGGCGGCTCTCTAAAGTTTATAAGCAGCATATGTACGGTTCATGATGATATAAGGGAAGCGGCAGACAGACTTTCGGCAAATGGTAAGACACCGCTGCTGTTTGCAAAGGACGGCAATATACTTGGTCTTATAGCTGTAGCCGACACTATTAAGCCGGAGAGCCCCGAGGCAATCAGACAGCTTAAAAACATGGGTATACATGTTGTTATGCTTACAGGCGATAACGAGCGAACTGCCAATGCTATCGGTCAGGAGGTTGGTGTAAACGAGGTAATCGCAGGCGTGCTGCCTGACGGCAAGGAAGCGGTAATCCGCGAACTTAAAAGCCATGGCAAAACCATTATGGTAGGAGACGGCATAAATGATGCTCCGGCACTTACCAGTGCAGACATAGGTATAGCTATAGGCGCGGGGACAGATGTTGCAATAGATGCGGCTGACGTAGTGCTTATGAAGAGCAGACTGAGTGATATACCGGCTGCTATCAGGCTTAGCCGGGCAACGCTTACCAATATACACGAGAATCTGTTCTGGGCATTCTTCTACAATGTGCTCGGCATACCGCTTGCGGCCGGCTGCTATGTGCATCTCTTCGGATGGACGCTCAATCCTATGATAGGCGCTGCTGCGATGAGCTTATCAAGCTTCTTTGTAGTAAGCAATGCGCTTCGCCTCAATATGTTTAAGCCTAATGATGCATCACGCGATAAGCCGCTCAAGGTGCAGGCTGCAGTTAATGCTGACGGCAAGCTGCTTGGCGGTAAGGCTAAGGTCGATGCGGGCGGGGCTGATATTCAAGCAGATGCAAAGATACAAGGCGAGGTCGGCGGTGCCGGTAATGAAAATGTCAGCGAATGCAGCTGCGGAAGTAAAGCTGACAAGAGCAGCAATGGTATAGGTAACTGTGGCAGTGAATGCAGCTGCAATTGCAATAGCAACAATAATAACAGCATGGATACAAAAGGAAATAAGGAGGAAAATATCATGCAGAAAACAATCAACATCGAAGGAATGATGTGTCACCACTGTGAGATGGCAGTACAGAAGGCTCTTGAGGCACTTGATAATGTCAATCATGCTGAGGTGAGCCACGAGAAGGGAACAGCAGTAGTTGACTTAAGCGCAGAGGTGCCTGATGAGGTACTTAAGAAGGCAGTTGAGGACAAGGACTATACAGTAAAGGCTATAGTTTAAACAGGACAAAGCATTGAATATTAAGAAAAAAACAATCAGTATCAGCGGGATGAGCTGTATAAACTGTCAAAATAAGATTGAAAAGGCATTGAGGAAGGCGAAGGGTATAGAACAGGTATCCGTAAGCTACGAAAAGGGTACGGCAAGCATCAGATATGATGCTGACAAAATTTCACAGCAGGATATCGAAGCCATTATCAAAGCTGCAGGCTATGAGGTGAGGAAAGGAGCTGCCGCAGAGACAAGTGCAGGCAGAACTGCTTCATTTCTGGTCGTAATCTTTGCCTTGTTTATGCTGCTTCAGCGCTCAGGCATCCTCAATGCACTTGCGCCGGGTAAGCTTGCAGATACAGGCATGGGATATGGAATGCTGTTTATTATAGGCTTGCTGACTTCAGTCCACTGTGTTGCAATGTGCGGAGGTATTAACCTGTCGCAGTGCATCGGAAACGGAGAGCAAACATCATTTTTTGCTGCCTTTCGTTATAATCTTGGCAGAGTTATATCCTATACATGTATCGGCTTTGTACTGGGATTAATCGGCATGCTTGCAGGCGGCAATGGAAATGTCGGGATTCCGCTTATCCTTCAGGGTATACTTAAGCTTATCGCAGGAGCCTTGATGGTGCTGATGGGCATTAATATGCTGAACCTCTTCCCGAGCCTTCGCCGCTTCACCTTGCATATACCGCAGGGAATAGCAGAAAAGATAAACTGTCAAAAAGCAGGACGAGGAGCATTTGCAGTAGGATTATTAAATGGCTTGATGCCTTGCGGACCGCTTCAGTCTATGCAGCTTGTGGCGCTTGCATCAGGCAATCCGGTTGCCGGAGCTACATCAATGCTTATGTTTAGCCTCGGAACAGTACCGCTTATGCTGGGACTTGGCTCTGTTGTAACTCTGCTTGGCAGACGCTTTGCGGGTAAGGCGATGACAGCAGGAGCTGTGCTGGTGGTTGTGCTCGGACTTGCTATGATATCACAAGGCAGCAGTCTTACCGGATTCCCGCATGTGTCAATGCAGACAGCAACGGCAGCAGCTAATACTGAAAATGCGTCCGGCGCCGATAACAATACAGTCGGGGCTTTGAGCGAGACTGATGCTGCATCAGATAACAATACGGATGATGGTGCAACAGGGCCTGCAGAGATTCAGGAGATACACAGTACACTGACAGGCAGGCAGTATCCGCAGATTACCGTGAAGGCTGACGTCCCGGTTAAGTGGGTTATAGATGTTCCGGAGCATACACTTAACGGCTGCAACTATAAGATGATAATCAATGCATACGGTATTGAGCATACGTTTACAGAAGGGGAAAATGTTATCGAGTTCACGCCGACTACGACTGGAGATATCAAATACTCTTGCTGGATGGGAATGATCCGAGGAGACATACTCGTTTATTAATTTTATATTTTTTTTGATTTTATAAAACCTTTTTTGAGATTAAGGACTCTATATAAGTGTAGAGGATGAAAAAAACATCCGAAAATACAAAAAGAGGAACACTTATAAAAGGAGATTATAAATGAGTAAGATTCAAAGAGCGGGATTTAGGGGCGCGGCGGCGCTTACCTTATCACTTATTGCGGCTAACCAGGTATTTGCAGCAGGCTGGCAGCATAATGCAGCAGGCTGGTGGTACGGCACAAACAATGACAACAGTGCGTGGCACACAAATGGCTGGCACTGGCTTGACGGCAATAATGACGGCATAGCTGAATGCTATTACTTTGATGCAAACGGCTACATGCTTTCAAATACCACGACACCTGACGGATACACTGTTAATTCGGACGGCGCGTGGGTCAAGGATAACAAGGTCCAGACCAAGCAGATGGCGCAAAACGGCGGATGGAAGCAGGGAACCGGAGAAAATGCCAATAAATGGCAGTGGGTCAATGAGGACGGAACCGTTCGCCCTATGGGCTGGCACTGGCTTGACGGAAACAGAGACGGAATAGCAGAGTGCTACTACATAGGCGCAGACGGCTGGATGCTTGCTAACGGCAAGACTCCTGACGGTTATTCCGTGGATGCTAATGGCGCGTGGACAGAAAATAATATACCAAAGACCAAAAACCTTAATGCTGTAGGTCCCGGAAGCGGCACCACAGTAAGCGGAACAGCCTCCGTAGGTGGCGGTGGCGGTGGATCGTCATCTGGTGGAGGCGGCGGATCTTCCTCCGGCGGTTCATCGTCAAGCAGCAGCTCATCCACTATAATCCATTCCAATTATTCAGGAAACTGGAATGATAATACCTACGCGCAGGCCAATTCCTTTACTCACGGCAACTACGGCATGATGAGCTCGGATGAGAAGGACGCGGTAGCTGATGCTATAGAGGAATTCAAGGCTAAGTACAATATCGATGCTCTTAATGACTTTGAGAAGGAAATAAAGATAATCGGATGGTTAGTCGAAAACTGCTCATATAAGTCAGACCGTACTTCTTGGGATTATTCGACTGCGTACAGCGCCATTATAAATAAGGAAGCTCAGTGCTCAGGTTATGCGGATGCCTTCTTACAGATGGCCAAGGCTTGCGGGCTTGAGGCAAGGTATATTGTCGGTGTAAACCATGCATGGAATATAATAAAGCTTGACGGCGAGTGGTATCACGTAGATGTAACCTGGGAGGATCCGATTATATCAAGCTCTGCAACTCCCTACACCATGAAGCATATGTGTAATGAGTACATTAACCTTACAGACAGTGAGATTAAGGAAAAGGACGATTATAGGAAATGTCATTCTACCTGGTCAAATTCAAGTAACTTTAAGGCTAAGAGTACGAAATACGGACCTCATTCGGTTGGTTATTATCTGATTACCGGAGATGCAAGAGCTGTAACTGACGATGAGCTTCGCCTATACTGCATGGATCATGGCATTAAGCTTGGAAGTAAGGGCGGATCTGACCTTTATGATGTTGGCTATAAGCTTGATTCCGGTGAAAACTATTTTGCTGATGCCAAGAATGACACTGAGAGGCTGCTGTCATACCTTCGTTCAAGATTCGATCAGAAAAAGGATGCTTATATAGCAGTACCTAAGAACTATGACATGAATTGGCTTACCAAGACCTGGGTCAACGAACAGCTTAATTCCACAGGCTTTGGTTCAGAGCTTCCGAACGTCAACGGTATATACGGAATATATTCCATAACAGGTAACTATGCTTCCTATTGTATTAAGTATGTGGCAGGCTATAAGACTGAGGCAGCTCTTAATGAGGACGAAAAAACAGCAAGGGAACTTCTTAGCTCGCAGGGCGGTGCAATTACCACATCCGACAGAGCAGAT
>CAVBGP010000101.1:0-7371 GCA_963595005.1 Acutalibacteraceae bacterium
AAGTATAGATTATAAACGAAAAAGGACAAATACATGAAGAAGTTTTTACTTAACCTCAATGAGGCAGAGAATGAGGATGAGGCGCAGGAGTATATTGCCAAGACTCTTGGCTTTGGACCGAAATACGGCAAGAATCTGGATGCCCTCTATGATGAACTAACATCAATCTCAGAGCCTACGGCTATTGGCGTGTATATGCCGATGGGCGATATGACCGAGATGGATTTTGATTATATGCTCTATATTGACAAGCTTTGCGAGGTGTTTTCCGAAGCAGAGGAGGACAATTCATCATTGGCAGTTATATACGGAGACCTTACTATGAATGATGGCTTCGAGGATGTGTACGATGACATCTTTGACGATGATGACTTTGATGATTATACAGGTGAGCGTATAAGCCATAGAGGAAACAGCGAGTCGGACGAAGATTATTATGAGGAGGATGACTCGGATTTTGAAGCATCAGATTACGATGATTCGGATTCGGAATCTGACATGCCGGGAGACCATGATGTAGTGCTGTTAGACATCAACAAATTCAGGCGATGAAGAGTAAGTGGTATCTGTACGCCAAGAAGGCGGATTTTAAGGCAATAGCGGAACGCTTCTCCATAGACCAGGTCACGGCAAGGATCTTAAGAAACCGAGATATCTGTGAGGATAAGGATATAGAGTTCTTCTTAAACGGAGGCATCGATAACCTTTATGATGAGGCTCTGCTTCCTGATATCGATAAGGCAACAGAGCTCATTGCTTCAGCAATTAAGGCAGGCAAGCATATACGTGTAGTCGGAGATTATGACATAGACGGTGTGTGCTCAAGCTGCATCCTGCAGCAGGGCTTAGAGGCTCTCGGTGCTAAGGTGGACACACGTATACCTGATAGGATTACCGACGGATACGGCATTAATATAAGGCTTGTTGAGGAGGCTCTAAGAGACGGAGCAGAGCTTATACTTACCTGCGATAACGGCATAGCAGCTATTAAGGAGCTTGAATATGCCAAGGAAGCAGGAATGACTGTAGTGGTTACCGATCATCATAGCGTCAGAGCTGATGAACAGGGTATGGAAATGCTTCCTCCTGCAGATGCTATAGTAGATGTTAAGCTTGCAGACAGCAGGTATCCGACTCAGGAGATATGCGGTGCGGTAACGGCCTGGAAGCTTATTAAGAGGCTATATCAGTACTGTGGCATGCCGGAGCATGCCTGGCTTAGATTTATTGATCTTGCGGCTATAGCTACGATAGGAGATATTATGCCGCTTACCGGAGAGAATCGTATCATAGTCAAGGAAGGACTTAAGCTTATTAACGGAGGACTAAGATACGACAAAAGCGGCAAGAGGGGCAGCAGCAACCTCGGACTTAACACCTTAATCTCAGCTTTGGACCTGAATGACACTAATATAGGGTCTTATCATATCGGATTTGTAATCGGTCCATGCATCAATGCAGGAGGCAGATTGGAATCAGCCGACACGGCCTTGAGATTATTTACAACTAATGATGTAAGAGAAGCAGAGCTTCTGGCAGGACACTTAAGAGAATTAAATGAAGAACGAAAGTCTATGACTGAGGCCGGCGTTAAGGAAGGCATCAGACTAATTGATGAGCAATATACTGAAGATAAGGTGCTGGTAGTAATGATACCTGGTCTTCATGAGTCGCTTGCAGGCATAGTCGCAGGACGCATACGTGAGGCTTATTACAGACCTACTATAGTGATAACCGAGGCCAAGGAAGGACTTAAGGGCAGCGGAAGATCCATAGAGAGCTATGATATGTTCGAGGGTCTGTGCAAGGCGGCAGATTATATGACTAAATTTGGCGGACATAAGCTTGCAGCAGGCATGAGTCTTGATGCAGATAAGCTGGAAGCCTTCAGAGCTAAGCTTAATGCCGATGCCAAGCTTACAGAGGCAGAGCTTACTCCTAAGGTCTGGATTGATGTACCTATGCCCATAGGCTATATAAGCAAGAGACTGATTGAAGAGATAGAGGCACTTGCACCCTTTGGCAAGGACTTTGAGAAGCCGGTATTTGCAGTCAAGGGCATACATATATCGGACATGAGAGTACTTGGAAAGCTTAAAAATGTCCTGAAGCTTAAGCTAAATGATGCCGGCGGTATCTATATTGACGGTATAATGTTTGGTGATGCAGAGCATATGTATGAGGAGCTAAAAGGAGCCCAAAGCATAAGTATACTTTATTATCCTTCTATCAATGAATATGCGGGCAGAAGGACTATTCAGCTCGAAATAAAAGAATATCGGATAGAATTTTAAGATTGTTATTGACAAGACGGCTTATTTAGTGTATCATTCTAAAGCACGATGCAGTTAGGCATCACATGGAAAGGTATCGAAGCGGTCATAACGAGGCGGTCTTGAAAACCGTTTGGGGGCAACTCCACATGGGTTCGAATCCCATCCTTTCCGTAGCGGACAATGAATATTGTCCGCATTTTTCCTTTAAGGGCGGCTTTGCTTTGACTTAAGGGTACAATCTACAGTATAATGATACTGTGATTCGTAACAAGAGGCGTAGGTCTCATTATATAAAACCTTGTACCAAGGTATAATCGACTGCAGAAGTACCCAAGTGGTCGAAGGGGCTCGCCTGGAAAGTGAGTAGGTCGTTAATAGCGGCGCATGGGTTCAAATCCCATCTTCTGCGTAATATGTTTAATAGCTGCGGATCCTTTCGGACTCGCAGCTATTTTGATGTATACAATAATTATTCTATCGGCAATAAAGCTTAAGCAGCAACAAGATGGATAAGTCCTTGCAGGCTGCAAGAGATATTAACCACAAACATATTGTAGTAGAAAGGATTTGGCATGAAGAGAGTTACCAGAGTCGGACTGCTTACAAGCGGCGGAGACTGTCAGGGTCTTAATGCGGCGATAAGAGGCGTAGGCAAGGCATTATTTCAATTTCTGCCGGATGTAGAGATATACGGATTCTATGACGGATATCGCGGACTTATTGAGCGCGATTATAAGTTCATGGATTACAGGGATTTTTCGGGAATCATAGATGAGGGCGGAACCATATTGGGAACATCAAGGCAGAAATTTGTCCCGGGTAAGATGATACTTGATGACGATGGCAATGATGCAATGCCTTCAATGATAGACACCTATAACAGGCTTAATCTGGACTGCATTGTTGTTATGGGCGGAAACGGCACTCAAAAGGGCGCAAAGCTTATGATGGATGCCGGTATTAATGTCGTAACTCTGCCTAAGACCATAGACAATGATATCTGGGGTACAGAGATAACCTTCGGCTTTCAGTCCGCAGTTGATATAGCCACGCAGGTTATAGATTACATACATCCTACGGCAAGCGCTCACAGGCGGATATTTGTAGTTGAGCTTATGGGACGTGACGCAGGCTGGCTTACCCTGCAGGCAGGCATAGCAGGCGGTGCAGACGGAATCATCATACCGGAGATACCTTATGAATTAGACAGAATAGTCGAAGGCATAGAGCACAGGAAGAAGTTCGGAAGACACTACTCCATACTTGCTGTTGCAGAGGGAGCCGTATCTGTCACAGATAAGAAGCTATCGGAAAACGAACGCCGCAAGCTTACCGAGGAGATGGGACATTCTACCATATCCTACAGGCTCGCAAGTGAGCTTAAGGCTGCAACCGGGCAGAGCACAAGAGTCACGGTACCGGGACATTTCCAGAGAGGAGGTCCGCCGTCACCTTATGACAGAGTGCTGGCAACCCGCTTTGGAGTAGCGGCTGCGAGGCTTATCAGGGACAAGCAGTACGGACACATGGTTGCTATACAGGATGGTGTTATAGTGCCGGTGCCGCTTGATGAGGCCGCAAGCCGTACCAAGTTTCTTGACGTTAATAACAACATGCTTATAGAGACCGCAAGAGATATAGGCATATTCTTTGGTGACTGATACATGATGCAGCAAAATGAGATACTTCGTTCCTACGGAACGGATTATAAGTATATGACAAAGGAGCTCCTTGAGGCTGCAGACGTGGCAGCAGATATCAGAGGTAAATGCGGAAGCAGGCAGCATCTGCATATAGGTATTAAGCCTAATCTGGTCTGTCCTACACCGGCTGATTTTGGAGGGACTACGCACCCGGAGCTGATTGCAGGTATTATAGAGTATCTGCTTGAGCATGGCTTTGATAAGGACGAGCTCGAGATACTTGAGGGCTCCTGGGTTGGAGATAAGACCGAGGAGGCATTTGAGTATTGCGGATATAATGCAATCAGTCGTGAGTATGGAGTGAAGCTTACGGATATGCAGAAGGAGCGTGAATCTGTAAGCTGTGATTGTGCAGGTATGGAGCTTAATGTTTGCCGTCATGCGCTTGATATGGATTATCTTGTAAATGTCCCCGTGCTAAAGGGCCATTGTCAGACCAAGATAACCTGCGCACTTAAGAATATGAAGGGGCTTATACCTAATTCAGAAAAGCGCCGCTTCCACAGCCTTGGGCTTCATAAGCCTATAGCGCATCTTAATGTCTGTCTTAAGCCGGATCTGATACTGATTGATCATATCTGCGGAGATCCGGATTTTGAAGAGGGCGGCAATCCGCTGACAAGAAATTGTGTTATGTTAGCCAAGGATCCGGTGCTTACGGATACATTTACCGCAAAGATATTGGGATACGAGCCTGAAGACGTTGAGTATATAAAGCTTGCAGAGCAGCTTGGCATAGGCAGTACCAAGCTCAATGAGGCAGTAATCCAAACTGTGAGCGGTAGTCTAGCAGACGGAGAGCCTGAGGATGACTATTATAATGCTGCAGGCAGTGCTGATAAGCCGCAGGCAATAGAAGACAGAACTCCTGATACTCGCAAGGCGGTAGAGATATCATATGCTGTTGACGAGATTGATTCCTGCAGTGCTTGCTACGGCAGATTAATACCGGCACTAGACAGGCTAAAGGAAGAGGGACTTTTTGATGAGCTTCTGAAAGCCATGAAGGGCGGCAAGCTTGGCATAGGTCAGGGCTACAGAGGTAAATGCGGCAGCTTCGGAGTTGGTAACTGCACCTTGGGCTTTGAGCACTGCATTAAGGGCTGTCCGCCTGAGAGTGAGGATATATACAGGGAGCTTAAGGGATTTATAAGCGGCAGCTGAGACAGCGTGCTCGTTAAAGCTTAAGGATTGCGGGAATGCATAAGCCGAAGCAATCCGCACTTTTTTGATGCAGAGTCTGTCAACAAGCCGGTATGGTTTTTATAGTATATGAATACAGAGATACGCAGGATTTTAGAAAATGTAAGAGACGGCAGCATAAGCATTGATGATGCGCTGCTTAAGATAAAGCAGGAGCCGTATACGGATTTGGGCTACGCCAAGATAGATAATCATCGCAAGATAAGACAGGGCGCGGCAGAGGTTGTATACGGCGCAGGGAAATCTGCAGAGCAGATAATCGGTATAACAAGGTCGCTGAGAGAGAAAACAGATGATGCCATACTTATCACAAGGATGGATGAGGATAAGGCGGAGCAGGTGTCTAAGGAGCTTGAGATAAGCTATTATCCTAAGGCACGTATAGGTATATGCGGCAGGATGCCGGAAAAGGACGGCATAGGCACTATAGTTGTAGCAACAGGAGGTACAAGTGATATCCCGGTTGCAGAGGAGGCTGCACTTACAGCCGAGGTCTACGGCAATGAGGTTGTGAGGCTCTATGATGTGGGCGTTGCAGGGCTGCACAGATTGCTTAATCATGCTGACGAGATAATGA
Source organism: Acutalibacteraceae bacterium (assembly GCA_963595005.1). GTDB lineage: Bacteria > Bacillota > Clostridia > Lachnospirales > Lachnospiraceae > Avilachnospira. The sequence continues at coordinate 5,760 of CAVBGP010000101.1, forward strand.
GTGCAAGCGTAATCATAGCTATAGCAGGCATGGAGGGTGCTCTTGCAAGCGTTATAGGCGGTCTGGCAGATTGTCCGGTCATAGCAGTGCCTACCAGTGTAGGCTATGGTGCGTCCTTCGGAGGCATATCAGCACTTTTGTCTATGCTTAATTCATGTGCCAGCGGAGTGTCGGTTGTTAATATTGATAACGGCTTTGGCGCAGGCTATCTGGCAAGCATGATAAATCATGAGACCAAAGGCCGGAGGAGATAATTATTCGGAGGATGTATGAGGATATTATATTTAGACTTAGGTATGGGCGCTGCAGGAGATATGCTCTCTGCGGCGCTTTTGGAGCTTTTTACAGAGTCTGAGCGACAGGAGGTTTTGACTAAGCTTAATTCGCTTGGCATACCGAAGGTGCATTTTGAAGCTGAGCCTTCGGTTAAATGCGGCATAACAGGCACACATATGAGTGTGAGAGTTGATGGCGTTGAGGAAGGCGAAGAAGCTCACGGTCATGAGCATGACCACGACCACGGCCATGAGCATAGTCACGGCGGACATACACATACTCATAACAGTATGACAGGCATAGCTCACATCATTAATGATCATATGCAGCTTGACGACAAGCTTCGAGAGGATATCATGGCAGTTTACGGACTCATCGCTGAGGCAGAGAGCCACGTGCATGGAGTACCGGTAAGCGAGATACATTTCCATGAGGTCGGCAACATGGATGCTGTTGCAGACGTTACGGCCGTATCACTTATGCTGTCTATGCTAAAGCCTGACAGGATAGTAGTATCTCCGGTCAATACCGGAAGCGGCAAGGTCAGATGCGCACATGGCATCATGCCTGTCCCGGCACCGGCAACAGCTTATCTTCTGCAGGGAGTGCCGTCCTATGACAATGGAATCAAGGGCGAGCTGCTTACACCTACAGGAGCTGCACTTATTAAGCATTTTGCAGACAGCTTCGGAGACAGACCGGCCATGACCATAGAGCGTGTGGGCTATGGTATGGGCAAGAAGGATTTTGAGGCAGCCAATTGTGTGAGAGCTATATTGGGAGAGGCAGCAGATAGTGCCAGAGCAGGCAACGGTGTAGGTTCTGTAGCTACGGCGGCAGATAATGCCAAGCATAGCTGTGATGCAGAGCCTGAGATAACCGGTGCTGATGAGACGCCCGGCACAGTGCTTGAGCTTGCTGCCAATATAGATGATATGAGTGCAGAGGAGCTTGGCTTTGCCTTTGATGAGCTGCTTAAAGCCGGAGCGCTCGATGTGTGGACAGAGCCGATATTCATGAAGAAGCAGCGTCAGGGCGTGCTGCTTAAGGTGCTTTGCAGCGAAGGCATGCGTGATAAGATGGTAAGCGCTATATTCAGATATACCAGCACTATCGGAGTTCGTGAGTCAATCATGCACCGCTATATACTTAAGCGTGAGCTGCGTGAATATGATACTGAGCTTGGCAAGGTAAGAGCTAAGCATGTAACAGGCTACGGAGCAGACAGAGCTAAGCTTGAATATGATGATCTTGCAGCAATTGCCGACAGACAGCATATAAGCATAGCTAAGGCAAGGGAGCTTGTTGAGGCTTGTATAGGGATAAAGCGAGTATA
>CAVBGP010000102.1:0-7075 GCA_963595005.1 Acutalibacteraceae bacterium
GTAAACAGGCAAAGCGCAGGCAAGCCTAATTTAGAACAAGAGGAGCAAGATACAAAGGTGGATACACAGCTCTTCATACTTGAAGATTATAAAAAAACAGGCAAAATAAGCGAGGCAGACAGAGCCAAGATAAGAGTGGCTGCGGATATTATGAAGCAAGGCGGACTTGTGGCATTTCCGACAGAGACGGTATACGGACTTGGAGGAGATGCATTGCAGGAGCAGGCAGCAGAGCATATATATGCAGCTAAGGGGAGACCCTCTGACAATCCGCTTATAGTGCACATATCCAGATTAGAGCAGCTATATGAGCTAGCCAGAGAGGTAAGCCCGGAGGCACGCAAGATGGCAGAGACCTATTGGCCGGGACCGCTGACCATGGTTTTTAAGAAGTCAGACCTTGTGCCTAAAACTACCACCGGAGGACTAGATACGGTGGCTGTCAGATTTCCGATTCATCCTGTAGCCATGGAGCTTATAGAGGACTCAGGAACCTATATAGCTGCGCCAAGCGCCAATATATCAGGCAGACCAAGCACGACCACGGCAGCACACTGTGTTGAGGATCTTATGGGACGAGTGGATGCAATAGTTGACGGCGGAGATTGTGAGATAGGTCTTGAGTCAACTATACTTGATGTAAGCACAGATAAGCCTCAGCTCTTAAGACCGGGGGCTGTTACGTTAGAGATGATAGAGAAAACTTTGGGGATGAGCATCACAGAGGATGCCGCCTTAAAGGGACCGCTTGCAGAGGGAGTTAAGCCTAAGGCACCGGGTATGAAGTACAGGCATTATGCACCTAAGGCTGAGATGCTGCTTGTAGAGGGTGATAACGAAGCTTCGAAGGCTAAGGCGATAATTAAGCTTGTAAGCGAGCATAAGGCACAGGGACAACGTACGGCAGTGCTCTGCTCAGATGAATGCATTGATGATATCAGAGCAATGGACGTTAAGGCATTGGATGATGTGGTTATCAAGGCGGTCGGAAGCCGAGATGATGAAAAAGGCACGGCCCATAGATTATTCGAGCTCCTTAGGGAGATGGATGCAGAGGGTGTAGAATTTATAGCGGCGGAGGGCTATACAGAAGCCGCTATAGGCAAGGCACTCATGAATCGTATGAAGAAGGCTGCCGCATGGCAGATTATCTATGCCTAAGTAAACCCACATGCCTACGATTTTGCAGGCACCACATATCAGGTATAGGAGGCTGTATGAGAGAGTCGGCTCAGGCAAAAGAAATAAGAATAAAAGCAATACTTGATGCCTTTGACCGTGAATACGGCACGGATTACAGATGCTATCTCAATCATGCTGATGCATGGCAGCTGCTTGTGGCGACTATACTCAGTGCACAGTGTACGGATGCAAGAGTGAATATTGTGACAGCTGATTTGTTCAGGAAGTATCCTGATATTGAGAGCTTTGCACAGGCTGATATTAAAGAGCTTGAACAGGATATACATTCTACAGGCTTCTACCATAATAAGGCTAAAAATATCATCGCATGTGCAAATGAAGTGCTTGATAGGCATAAAGGTACAGTCCCAAACTCACTTGAGGAGCTTACTGCACTAAGCGGTGTCGGAAGAAAGACGGCCAATGTCATCCGCGGAAACATTTACAATGAACCAAGCATAGTGGTAGACACTCATGTAAAGCGCATCAGTAAGTTACTTGGTCTTACGGCTAGTGATGACCCGACCAAGGTTGAATTTGAGCTTATGAAGCTGCTGCCGAAGGACCATTGGATATTGTGGAATATAGACGTAATAACGCTTGGCAGAACTATCTGCATAGCAAATCGCCCGCGCTGCGGTGAATGCTTTCTGAGAGAATACTGCCCGTCAGCTAAAAAAGCTTAAAGCACTTTTAGTTGTATGCGAAGCATGATATAATTAACATTTAAAATTGCAAAAGGAGTTTTGGTTATGAGCACAAAGACAAAGAAGGTAATTGCAGGAGTAGTCGCAGTGATACTTATACTTGCAATGGTTGTACCGATGGTACTTGCCGGACTTTGATTTAAGAACAGGCAGTCATCGGACTTTAATTGATGGATATAGTTGTAACCGGATATGCCGGCCTTGCCGGAAGTATAGCCATATATAATGACAATGAATTGGGATGTAAGCTTAAGGAGAGATACTCCGAGAGCTTCTTTGGCGTATTCGGGAAAACAGCAGGCGTAATAGCTTCGTCAGATGATAAGGATATAGTAAGGGCTGAACTCACAGAACTTGATAAGCTATATAACAGCTACAAGGAAGAGGGAATTGCAGCTGACGGAGCAGAAGGCGGAGTGCTTGCCGCACTATGGAGCGTATTAAGGTATAATCATAAGGGCGGAATATATGCTCTTAGGGAGATTCCGATTCTTCAGCAGACAGTGGAGGTATGCGAGATGTATTCGCTTAACCCATACAGATTATATGCACCCGAATGCAGAGTTTGGCTCTGCAAGGATACGGGTGCCCTGGCACAAGCCGCCGCTGATGCGGGAGTGCCCTTAAGTGTGATTGGCTTCACATCTAAGGGCGTTGCGATAAGAAGAACAGATACCGAGACAGATTCATCCCTCAGGAGACCTGAGGGAGATGAGTTGGACAAGGTACTGACAAGATAGAGACATTTACAGACAGGACGAAATTATGCAGCCTGGAGGCTTACCTCATACCTGCATATATGTCAATCGACTGCCTGTCATAGGATATTTGCTGGAAATAAGCAATAAGACGATACACGATGGTATCGGGACTAAAGGGGTAAAATATGAGAGAGAGACTGCTCAGCGCAATAGAGAATCACGCGAGAATCAGCACGGAGGATCTCGCGGCAATAACCTGCAGCAACAAGGAGGCTGTCGAGAAGGAGCTTGATAAGCTTGAACAGGAAAAGGTTATCTGCGGATATCATACACTTATAAATTGGGATAAGGTCGGAGAAGAAACTGCCGATGCATTTATAGAGGTTAAGGCTACACCTCAAAAGGGAGTAGGCTTTGATCAGATGGCAGCACAGATAGCAGGCTATCCGCAGGTTGAGAGCATCTTTCTCATCAGCGGAAGCTGCGACTTTGTTGTATTTATCAGCGGAAAATCAATGCGTGAGATTGCCATGTTCGTATCTGAGGAGCTGTCAACCATAGACGGCGTGCTCAGCACTCAGACTCAGTTCATACTTAAGAAATACAAGCAGGATGGCTTTGATTATCAGGGCTTTTCTAAGGACGAGAGGGTGATTACGACATGAGAGATCCGTTAAATAGCTATATAGAATCCATTCCTCCGTCAGGGATACGAAAGTTTTTTGATCTGGTTGCAGAGATGGATGATCCGGATGTTATATCCTTAGGTGTAGGAGAGCCGGATTTTGATACACCGTGGCACATACGCAAGGAGGGCATTGTTGCCCTCAATAAGGGCAAGACCTTTTATACCGCCAATGCCGGTCTCTTGGAGCTGAGGAAGGAAATAGCTAAGTTCATGGAGAGAAAGTATGAGCTTAGCTACCATCCGACAGACCAGATACTTGTAACAGTAGGCGGTTCAGAGGCTATAGATGCCTGCTTCAGAGCTATGCTTGACAGAGGTGATGAGATAATTATCCCGGAGCCCTGCTTCGTATCCTACAAGCCCTGTGCAATCATGGCAGGAGCAGTGCCTGTTGTTATAGATCTTAAGCAGGAAAATGAATTCAGGCTCCAGCCTGAGGAGCTTGAGGCAGCAATCACAGACAAGACCAAGATGGTGCTGCTTACTTATCCTAACAACCCGACAGGCGCAATCATGGAGCGCTCAGACCTTGAGAAGGTTGCCAAGGTTATCATAGAGCATGACCTCTTTGTAATCAGTGATGAGATATATTCTGAGCTAAGCTATGGTGATGAGAAGTTTGTAAGCATCGCTTCTCTTCCGGGTATGAAGGAAAGAACAGTAGTTGTAAACGGATTCTCCAAGGCATTTGCCATGACAGGCTGGAGACTTGGATATGCGGCAGGACCTGAGCGCATCATCAATCAGATGAAGAAGGTTCATCAGTTTGCAATTATGTGCTCACCTACGCTCAGCCAGTATGCAGCTATTGCAGCACTTCGCTATGGTGATGAGGATATCAAGGTCATGCGTGATGAGTATGACCGCAGAAGACGATTCCTATTAAATCGTTTCGAGCAGATGGGTATACCTTGCTTCGAGGCTAAGGGAGCCTTCTATCTGTTCCCGTGTATCAAGAAGTTTGGCTTAAGCTCTGATGAATTTGCTAACCAGATACTTAAGGAGCAGAAGCTTGCGGTTGTTCCGGGCAGTGCATTCGGAAGATCAGGAGAGGGATTTTTGCGTATATCCTATGCTTATTCTCTGGAAAGTCTTGAGAGAGCTATGGACAGAATGCAGAGATTTATAGAAAACAGATAAATATTACATTAGGATGCAGTCGGTAGATATTGTTGGGCTGCATAAGCCCCGGGGCAATGAGTGGAGTAATCCTTTTAAAAGCCTCGGGGTATATATGAACACTTTAAAGAATAGATGAGTAAAGCGATAGAGGTCAGAGACGTTACTAAGGTCTACCGACTATATGACAAAAATTCAGACAGACTTAAGGAAGCCTTAGGACTTACACATAAGTGCCTGCATAAGGATTTCTATGCATTAAACGGAGTGTCCTTCGATGTAGAGGAGGGGCAGTCTGTAGGTATTATAGGAACCAACGGTTCAGGCAAGTCCACAATGCTTAAGATTATTACAGGAGTGCTGACACCGACAAGCGGACAGGTCAATGTTCGAGGCAAGGTGTCAGCTCTTCTTGAGCTTGGAGCAGGCTTTAATTCGGAGTATACCGGCATAGAAAACATCTACATGAACGGCACCATGATGGGCTTTTCCAAGGCAGAGATGGACGCTAAGCTTGATGAGATACTTAAGTTTGCAGATATAGGAGACTTTGTATATCAGCCTGTTAAGTCATATTCCTCAGGTATGTTTGTGCGTCTCGCATTTGCCTTGGCTATTAACGTAGAGCCGGAGATACTCATAGTCGATGAGGCGCTTTCTGTCGGAGATATATTCTTCCAGTCCAAATGCTATCACCATATGGATAAGCTCCGTAAGAGCGGCACCACCATACTCATGGTCACCCACGATATGAGCTCGGTGCTTAAGTACTGCGACAAGGCCATACTCCTTAATGACGGAGATAAGGTCGCAGAGGGCAGACCGGGCGAGATGATAGACCTCTATAAGAGGATACTTGCAGGACAGTTTGATGCTGATGAGCTTATTAAGCAGCAATCAGCAAATAAGAACATGGATGGCAGCAGTGATACAGGCATGATGGCGGCAGAGCAAGACGCTGCAGGTCAAAATGATAGTACGGGAAATGCTGACGGCGATGCAGGAACTGCACAAAACGGCAGCAAGCATGGTGCTGCAGCTGTCATGGAGGAAGCTGCTTCTTCGTCAGGCAACGGAATAAACTCCGGTGAGAATGTGGAAAACCTTGTTGCAAATCCGGCATCAAGCTCAAAAGTATCAAAAGGCAGCAGCATTTCGAATGATGGTAAAGAGCCTGAGCTTATGCGAAGCTCTATGAACGTCAATCCCAATGTTAATGAATACGGTGATAATCGAGCTGAGATTTATGACTTTGGCATCATAGATAAGAGCGGCAGACTTACTAATCTGGTGCTAAAGGGAGAGACCTTTACCATAAGGGAGCGCATACGCTTTAATGCTCCGGTAGAGGCACCGATATTTACATATACATTCAGAGACAAAAAGGGTAATGACCTAAGCGGTACCAATACGATGTTTGAAAATATCGAGGTTGAACCCGCAAAGAAGGGTGACTGCTACGAGGTAGAATTCACGCAGGAGATGAATCTGCAGGGCGGAGAATATCTCCTGAGCATGAGCTGCACAGGCTTCGAGATGGGTGAGCATGTCGTATATCACCGTCTCTATGACCTCCTTAATCTGACTGTTATCTCGAATAAAAATACAGTCGGAGTATATGATATGAATTCCAAGGTTAAGGTCAGTAAGGGCTGATTAAGGCATATTATAATATATTAGAAGTACGGATTGCTTCGCACTAACGTGCTCTCGCAATCCTGCCCTGAAACAAGCAATCCGGGCTACCGCCCTTCTTGCCGTTCAGGGCAGGTTGCCAAATACAAAAGCAGCTTTGCATGCAAGCATGCAGTCTGCTTTTGTATCCGTCAACACTTTTATTGAACATGAGTAATAAATATTACGAACTTATAGATCGTTACAATGATATAGAGGACATAGCTACTCGTGAGGAGGCAGATAAGCGCATATTGTCAGAGCTTGATGACAGTGACATTTATGCTGCACTTAATCCGGACAGGGCAGACTGTATCGAATGCTTTCCGTGGAGTGATTCACAGAAGGTTCTTTGTGTCGGTGCAAATTACGGCGCGTATGTTGGACTTGCAGCCAAGGTAGCTGTGCTTGATATAGCAGATGCTGCCAAGGAGAGACTTGAGCTTATAAAAAAGCGCTATCGCCTTGACGGCGACTCAGAGCAATATAAGCAGCTTAATCTCATCAAGGAGCCTGTTGATAATGACTACGATGTCGTTATAGCAGATATAACTGCGGCAGATGATGAGTGGGAGCTTAAGGGAGATAAGCTTGGCTTCTTAAAGTCCGCATGTTCGCATTTGAAAGAGGGCGGAGCACTTATCTTTATTGCTGACAATGCCGATGCACTTAAGCTTAAGGCCGGCATATTGCCAAAGCACCCGGAGCTGCTTATAGACAGGAGCTTTGCAGAGAGTATCAGGACAGAGCTTGGCTTCGCTCAGATTAAGCGCTACTATCCTCTTCAAAATGCTGCCTTTGCAAGGAATATATATTCTGACAGCTTTATGCCTAATGAGGGCAGTTTTAAGTTCATAGCTGATGCAAGCTTTGAGGAACGCACAGCTGTATATAACGAGGAAGGCCTCTACGGAAGTCTCTGCGACAAGGGATATTTCGCAGATTATGCACCGTCATACATATATGTGTATACGGGATACCGCCTCGGCACAAAGCCGTGTAAA
>CAVBGP010000103.1:0-6995 GCA_963595005.1 Acutalibacteraceae bacterium
ATGTGATCCTTCTTGTAGCTCATGTCTAAATCCTCCTCTGTATAAGCTGTACTTATTAAAGTGTTGCCAAACGGCTATGCAGGATTGCAAGAGCGCTTTAAGCGCAGCAATCCTTCACTTTTATACTATGTGGTGCCCGCAAAAGCGCAGGCATGGATGTTACTTGTCGTAGCGCTTATAGCTAAATGGTGTCAAATCCATATGCGGCTTCTGACCGGTTATAAGCTCTGCCATGAGACGTCCTGTCATCGGTGCCATGGAGATACCGTCGCCCTCGTGACCTGCTGCTATATAGAAGCCAGGCACTCTCTCTACCTCGGTGATAAGCGGCAAATGCTCCGGTATAAACGGACGAACTCCTGCATAAGAGCGTATGCAGTTAACCTCCTTAAGTATCGGGAAGAAGCGGCATGCGCGCTTTGCTATCGTATGAACAATCTCAATCTCAGTGCTGATATCAAAGCCTGCAAAGTTACGGCTTGAGCCTATAAGTACATTGTTGCCTTCTGAAGGTTCGATTGTGAACGCAACATTATACTTTTCAACATCAGGATCTCTCTCACAATTGATATCATCAAACTTTGATACCATGTATCCGAACTCCTGTATCTTCTGGTGGCAGATTGGGAAGCCCGGTGCTGATATAAGGATAACTCCCTTACGAGGCTCTACCGGTATCTCTACTCCTACCATCCTGCCGATTTCAGGTGACCATACGCCGCAGGCATTGACAACCTTGCTGCAGGCTATAAAGCCCTTATCGGTCTCAACTCCCTGAATCTCATTTTTATCTCCAAGCTTAATACCCTGAACCTTAGTATGAGAGTACAGGTCAAGACCATGGCCATTTACCTCGTCTACAAAGGCAAAGCAAAGCTTGAATGGATTAAGTCCACAGCATACCGGGCTGAATATACCTCCCTGAAGGTCATCTGCTATAAATGGCTCCATTTCCTTAAGCTGCTTAGGATCCAGTGAATCAATCCTGTAGCCATCCTCAACCATGCTCTTGGCATACTTTGCTGCAATCTCCATCTCCTGCTCAGATTCGCATACATACATGCTGCCTCTCTGATGAAGCTCGAAATCATATGAGAGCTCACTCTGCAGCTCTAAGAAACGCTTAATACTTGCATAGCCCAATGCTGCATCTGCGCCCGGAAGCTTATCAACTATAAGTGCTGCTGCATCACAGTGGCTTGAGGTTCCTCTTGCGACATCAGATTTCTCTATAAGAGCTACCTTGAATCCTGCCTTAACCAGATGGTAGGCTGTGCTTGTTCCTATTACGCCTGCGCCGATAACAGCAACATCGTAAATCTTGTTTGTATTAGTCGTCAAAACCGTCACCTCCCAACGTTCCGAATGTTATAGGTCTCTGCGGTGTTCTTGGTGTAGAATAGCCTGTCTCTTCTCTTCCTACCTTGAGCTCCTGGCTTAATATCTGCTGTACAAGGAACTCACAGGTTCTGCCCTGACATAAGCCCATGCCGGCTCTCGTTCTAAGCTTTATCTGTGTTACGTCTCTTGCTCCGTCCCTTATTGCCTGTCTTATCTCTCCTGCCGTTATCTCTTCACACCGGCAGACTAATACATCATCGTTAAGTCTCTCTTCCATGTCTTTTTCCCTCTCCTTTAGCTTCTCTCGCGATAGATGCTTCTTACTTCATCTACATACTTAAGCGGTACCTCGAGTGTTACTATAGGTGTTGCGTCTGACTTGGCATTAAGCACTATCCTCTTGACTGTTCCGTCACATACATGCTTTCCGCTTCTGTCCGCTGCCTTTACCGTATCTCCTGTCTTAAAGCTGTACAGGTACTCATACGGAAATGCTACGCTTCCTACCTTGTCCGAATAAGACTTATCAAGTACGAAAATGGCAAGTCCTGAGCAGTGTGTCTGGCAGTTTCCGCAGCCTACACATTTATTGACATCAAGCTCCGGAAGCTTTGAGATGTCCTCTCCTATCGTTATCGCATGAAAGGGACATGATGACTCGCAAGGATTGCACGGTATCTCCTGTAAGCACTCACATACAGCTACCGGTCCCTGCTTCATCCTCTCCTCACTCGGATAATGTCCGATCGCTTCGAGCTCTTTCTTTGATATGATTCCGCATTCCATGTATCCCATACCGTTACTCTCCCTTCTTTGCTGCTTCATAGCTTGCAAGCTGCATCTTCTTGGCTGCAGCTCTCTCTTCGCTCTTAAAGCCGGTTCTGAGTCTGTCTAATCTTCCCCAGCCCTCTTCTATGAGCTTATCCGCCTTTGCCGCATCTATCCTGCCAAGTGCCTTTGAGGCTGCTATGCCTGCTATGTTGCCTTCCTCGATTGCTGTACTTGCTTCCTCGAGTCCTGTTGTATCTCCTGCTACGTAGATGCCGTCTGCTGTTGACTCCATACCTTTGTTATGGCATGGTGCCCAGCCGCCTAATGCCTTATCAAATACCATCTCACACTTGCCCATGTATGCCATGCCGGTAAGTGGCTTAAGTCCTACTCCCATGGCTATGATGTCGCACTCTATCTCTATCTCTGAGCCCGGTACTATTGACCAGTCCGGATTGACCTTTGCTATAACTGCACTTGTTACATGGTCTGTGCCCTTTGCCTCTACTACCGTATAGCCTGTATACAGATGCACGCCCTCTCTTGTGAGCTTACTTGCATGCACTGCATATCCGTTCAGTCTCGGAAGTGCCTCTACTATGCCCTGTATCTGTACTCCTGCCTGCATAAGCTGATAGCATACGATTAGTCCTACTGAGCCTGAGCCTATCATGAGTAGCTTCTTGCCCGGCACTACTCTGTGCATGTTGCACATGGTCTGTATTGCTCCTGCTCCCATGACTCCCGGAAGTGTCCAGCCCTTGAATCTTACGGCATTCTCACTTGCTCCCGTTGAGATGATTATCTTCTCTGCCTGTACCCTTATGAACTTATGCTCTGTAAGGCTCTCCTTAACATCTATGGCTACTGTCTTTTCTGCATAGATTCCTGCTACCAGAGAGTTGAACATCATCTCTACACCTAGCTCCTTACATTCCTTTATAAGGTCCTCTGCTATTGTTATGCCTCTGATGCCCGCTCTGTGCTCCTTTGAGCCGAAGAACTTATGTGTCTGCTTTGCCAGCTGTCCTCCTGCCTTCTCATTTGCCTCTACTATTAATACCTTTGAGCCGCACTTTGCCGCTGCTATTGCTGCCGAGAGTCCTGCAGGTCCTGCTCCTATGATTAATATCTCTACCTTCTTCATTGCTTATCTCCCCTCCATGTTCCGAGTCCGTCCTGTGTCTCCACAGTCATTCCCTCCTCTACGGGTGTGATGCAGGTCCTGATATTAGGTATCCCGTTTACCACCATCATGCAGTCTGTGCACTGGCCTATGCCGCAGAAAATGCCTCTTGGCTCATGCTTCTTGGCTGTGTACCTGTTTACGATGATGTCCTCCGCATGCAGTGCTGCAAGTATCATCTCTCCCTTCTTGGCCTTGATTGGCTTTCCGTCTACCGTGATGTTTACCCATTCGGTATTTGTTTCGTCTCCCAATACCGGGTGTTTGTCTATCCTCATATCTGTCTCCTTTTTGTCCGCTTACGATTTAAGAACACCTTATTCCTCGTCTTAAGCAGAACTTATATTTAGTTAGGTATTACTGCCGCTTCCTCTCGTTAAGGTTTCGCAGCACTTTTACGGTTAAATATCATTATTAAATGTCTTGTATCTTCATTTTCATCAATTGACGTCTGCTTCCGCCTGAGTCTCATGTGGCTTAACCGTCATGCACTTATAAAGCAGGAAGGCCGTTATTGCAAAGAAAATAAGTACGACTGCGAGCATAAGCATTGCTGTGCCTGCAAGCTCTCTTTCTCTTATGCCGTTTGTAAATGAATGTCCTGACGGTATAAACGGTATAAGTGAGTTGATCATTACGATGATCATGAGCGGCGCTGCTATAAAGGTAACAAACTTTGAGAACCATGCTCCAAGCTGTATATCTGAGCTAATGTTAAGGAAGTTCTTCCTGATTCTTTCTACCTTATAGATGTATACAAATGCGATTGCACCTATTCCTGCAGTTACTATGAAAACGTAATTGCCTGAGAAGCTGTTCCAGAAATCGTAGAATGCTACACTGTAAACTGCGATTACCGCTGCAACCAGGTTGATTGCTCCAAGCAGTATGCATGCCTTCTTTCTGCCCATCTTGAGGTCTGTTGCGAAGGTTGATGCTGCAACCTCTGTCTGCGCTATAGCTGTTGAGAAGCCTGCGAACAGTATTGCGATAAAGAGCAGTACTCCGACTACGTTGCCAAACGGTATCCTTGAGAGCAGAGTCGGGATGATTACGTAGATAAGCATTGAGCCTGATTCAGGATCAAGTCCCATAGCGATACATGCCGGCATCATTGCCATGCCTACGATAATTCCTACCGCACAGGTCATGAAGCAAACTGTAGTCATGTTAAGTGTTACATCGTCTGTCTTCTTTAAGTGGCTGCCGTAAACCAGGATGCAGCCGGGTCCCACACCTACCGCAAAGAGCGACTGACTTAAGGCCGCTACCCATATCTCCGGATCCTTCAATGCTTCAAGATTTGGCTTAAGGTACCAGTTATAGCCCATCGCTATGTCATCAACACAGAAGATTCCAAGGAAGATAACTGCGATAAAGAATAAGAACATCATCGGAATGATTATCTTGCTTAGCTTTTCTATGCCTCCTGATACGCCCTTAATAAGTACGAATATGGTTGCTGCCACAAGAATAAGCGAGAGAATTGTCACCAATATCTTATTGCCTGAGTAATTGGTATATATAAGCTCCGGAGCTCTTCTGTTCCACTCGGAGGTCGCTGAGGCATAGATAAAATATGTGCTTGCTGCAAGAACTACGTAATAGAAGAAGTTCATGGAGTAATATCCCAATGCGGCAATCATTCCTACGGCACTTCCTGCCTTTTTATTGTGAAGAATCTCCGTATAGGCTCCCATCATGCCCTTTTGGAGTCCCTTGCCGACGCCGCATTCCATGATTGCAAGCGGAAGAGTTATCAAAAGAGTACAGACTATATATGCAATGATGAACGATCCTCCGCCATATTGGCCGACCATCCATGGAAAGCGCCACACGCTGCCCATGCCTACACACATGCCTGTCATAGACATGAGTGCGCCGAATCGACTTCCAAAGTTATTTGATTCCTGTATAACCTTGTTACTCATACTACCTCCTGTTCTGCCAAACTTACTTGTTATAGAAACAGCTTATACTTCGGCCGATTTTTGTGCTATTTGCATCAATTTATGTTTGCACTTTTCCTGTTCCTTGGCTATATCGTACAGCATCTGTATAGGCAATGTAAAATCAGCATGGCGGATAGATGTTATTCTGAAAATGAATAGCAGTGTCATTTTATTAACAATGCCTTAGAAATGGCTAAAAACAAGCTTTGTTGTCTTTAGCTAACAAAGCATTCTCCTATTATCGTCATTCTTAAACAGAATGTATTATTTTGTATAATCACTTGAATGTATGTGTCTTGTTACTTTTAAATAAAATCTGATTACTGATATGCTATAATGTCTAAGATATGCGTTGATTGCAATTACTTATCAGAGCGTAAAAGATAGTTCATTTGATGGATGTCTTAGATTTTTGATATTAGTCAGATAAATATATGGATTAACCATCCTGTCGAGAGGAGGCAATATGAGTATCTCAAAATACAGGGCATTTGTAACTGTTGTAGAATCCGGTAATTTGACCAAGGCTGCTTCACTGCTTGGTTATTCGCAGCCAGGCATCAGTCATATGGTAGATTCGCTTGAAGCTGAGATGGGTTTTCCTCTCCTTATACGTAATAAGGAGCGCATAATTCCGACTGATAACGGCAAAAAGATATTGGGATACTGCTATGATATCCTCAAGAAGGAGGAATCGCTAAGAGAGACTGTATCCTCCATTAACGGCATTATGGAGGGCGATATCAATGTAGGTGCATTTTGCAGTCTGATGGCGCAATATATACCACGTACAGTTAAAGCCTACAGCAACGCTTATTCCAAGATTAAATTTCATCTCTATGAGATCGAAGCCGGGGCCTTTGACGGAGCCTTCAATAAGGGACTTATAGATATCGCTTTTATGAGTCAGTATGTACCGAAGGGCTATACCTTTATCCCTCTCTTCAAGGATAAGGCCCGTGTTATCATGCGTGAGGATCATCCCTTGGCAAACTGTACCCAGATTCTGCCGCATATGCTTAACGGATGTGACTTTATAATGCCTGTACCCGGCTATGATGACATAATATCCTCAATCCAAAGCCACTCTCCGTTTACTCCTAATGTCAAGTATTATCCTGCAAGTGATATCTGTGCAATATCAATGGTTCACAGCGGACTTGGCATATCAGTCATAAGCAGCCTGCAGGTTAATCTCCTTCCTTCCGGCGTTATTGCAAGAGATCTCGGTGAGAATTACGGCCGCAGTCTCGGCATATGCGTGCGCTCTCTTAAACATCTGTCACCTGCAGTAAAGGAGCTTATACGTATCTCCAAGGAAACTGCAGCACACATGGTTGAAGAGAACGATATGGTGTGGTAGATAATGTTTTAAATCGCTGCGGAGTGGCTTAAACAGTCGTCCACGCTCTTGTGTGCTTTTATCATATTATTATACAAAAGCTCCGCATGAATGATAAACTCTATCACCCATGCGGAGCAAATTATTCCCTCTATTACACTTTTGAAAACAGCTCAAAAACAGTAGCGACATGCCTGCGTGTTTGCAGGCACTACATGATATAAAAGTACGGACTGCTTCACACTAACGTGCTCTCGCATCCGTCAACACTTTTAGAGTAGGTCTCTGTTTTTAAGTATTTCATTAATAACTACAGTCTTAGGATCCTCGGCATCTATAAGCACTCTCGCCTTAAGAACCTCCTGGCCTTTGGCTGCAGCTACTTCAAGTCTCTCTAAAAGCT
>CAVBGP010000104.1:0-6891 GCA_963595005.1 Acutalibacteraceae bacterium
TTTGTAAATATACAGATGGACTAAATAGATATTATATGTTGAGTAAATAATACAAGATGTGGTGTCAGAGCATTGCATTGTCGGCTGTTTCTAAAGGATTTAGAATCAGCTGATTATGTGTCTTTAGATATCTTTAAATGATTTGAAGTTTAGCAACGGCATTGCATGCGCTTATTTATTTCGACAGAGAGGATTTTAAATATGGGCTTACTCGGTAATTTCGTAGACGGATTCAAAAATAGGGATAATGACGACGTTGATGATTATCTTGATGATGATTATCTTGATGATAGCGATGATTATGATGATGACGGCTACGAAGATGATGAGCAGCCAAAAGCAGGATTATTTTCAAGCTTTTCAAAGCGTAACAAGCAGTCGTCAGATGAACAGCCAAAGGCTGGCGGTGTATTCTCACGTAAGGTAGTTCCGATTCAGCAAAACGGCATGGAGATAACCATGGTTCGTCCAAAGAATAACAGAGCTGATTGGAAGGAGCTATGTGATTGTCTTCTTGATGACAAGGCAGTTATACTTAATCTTGAAGGCCTTGACGATCGTACTGCTCAGAGGATTATAGATCAGACTCTCGGTGCAGTATACAGCATAGGAGGAGATCTTCAGACTATCTCCAATTACATCTTTATTGCATCACCCAAGAACATTATGCTCTCAGGTGAGTTTACAAAGGGAGAGTCAGACTCAAGAGATTCAAGAAGCTCAGGCTACCGCGACAGTGACCGTTTTCAGCAGAGAGCAGCTAGCGGATACGGCTTCTGATTAATAACAGATGAATATTAAACAGTACATACACAATGTAGTTTTTACACTGCCGTTCATTGCTGTACTGATAGCTTTGGATCAGATCACAAAGTATGCAGCTAGTGCTTCTCTTTTGGGATCCGGTCCAATTGTTATTTTTAACAATGTTTTAGAGCTGCTCTATGTTGAAAACAGGGGAGCGGCCTTTGGCATCATGAACGGCATGAGAGTATTTTTTCTTATATTGGCACCGCTTATATCGATTCTGCTGTTGCTTGCCATAGCTAAGCTTCCGACTTCATCAAGATATCTGCCGCTTAAGATTACATTTTCATGCATAATTGCAGGAGCTATGGGTAACTTCATAGACAGACTGATAAACGGATATGTTGTAGACTTTATATATTTTAAGCCTATAGACTTTCCGGTCTTCAATGTTGCTGACATATATGTTACCTGCTCGGCTTTCGCACTGATTTATCTCGTTATGTTCAGATATACCGATGATGAGCTAAAGGTGCTATTCGATAAATGACCTATATATTTGATTCCGACAATGGTATAAAGACTCGTTTGGACTCATATCTTGCATCTATACTTGCGGATATGAGTCGTTCGCGTATACAAGGACTCATTAAATCCGGAGATATCACTGTCAATGCATCCATAGCGAAGCCAGGCTTAATCTTGAGCTCAGGCGATGTTATTGAGCTTAATATACCGGAGGTACAGGATATAGATATATTGCCGGAGGATATTCCTCTTGATATAGTCTATGAGGACAATGATGTAATAGTCATCAATAAGCCTAAGGATATGGTTGTTCATCCTGCAAACGGACATTATACCGGTACTATGGTCAATGCACTTATGTATCACTGCAGGGATTCGTTAAGCGGCATAAACGGCGCTCTGCGTCCCGGTATAGTGCATCGAATAGATAAGGACACAACAGGTCTTATTATTGCATGCAAAAATGATAATGCGCATAACTCTATAGCTGAGCAGCTTGCAAGTCACAGCATAACACGCAGATATCTCGCACTTGTCTATAACAATATACTAGAAGACGAGGGAACTGTTGATGCCAATATCGACAGAAGTCGTGCAGACCGCAAGATGATGGCGGTATGCAGCTCCGGTGAAGGCAAGACTGCCGTGACACACTACAAGGTTTTAGAGCGCTTCCCGGCTCACGGCATTTACAGGATGCCTATGTGTCTGGTTGAATGTAAGCTTGACACCGGGCGCACTCACCAGATAAGAGTACATATGGCTCATATATCACATCCTCTTGCCGGAGATGAGGTATATGGCATCAAAAAGGATATTTTTAAGGGCTGCGGTCAGTATCTTCATGCTGCAGTACTTGGATTTACACATCCGGTGACAGGTGAACGTATTGAATTAAGTGCGCCGCTTCCTAAGTACTTTGAGGAGACTTTAAGTAAGCTTAGGACGTGAGCGCACATTGTATACAGTGATGTGCATTTTTTTTGCTTGCAAATCATTTCACATTACTGACATGTTTAATTACTAAAGTATAATATGTGGCACCTGTGATTTCGCAGGCATGGTTATTTAATTTAAATTTCCTGCTAAAGAAATATAAGGATTACTTCGCGTAAATGCGCACTTTAGGGAATGCAGAGATTCAAGAGTTTTTTTAACAACAAGAATATCATCAAGTCAATGCTGGTTGGATATATGGCAGCATTTGTTTTTGTCTTATTTGCATTTACCGTAAAAAGTGTACCTACAGAGGAGACTGCTGACGAAAGAGCAGTCGAAGAGAGCGTATCTCGCGAGGGCTTTACTTATTCCAGACCACAGTCTAGTCTTAAGGAAATCAGCGGAGCTGAGGATACAGAGCAATTTGTTCCAGCTCCGGATAAGCTAAATCTTGCTTATTTCTTTCCGGATGGTGCTGACACCTCTGATTCCATCAATTCATACGCAGGTAAGATTTATACCTCTTTAAACTCTAAAAATGCTTCGTATTTTGCATCTTATTTCGACCTTACAGACAGCACACCTAAGTCACTTGCCGCAAGCTATGGGCTTGGCTTAGACCGTGTTATGGGCAAATACAACCCAAATGATGCATCACAATCAGAGTCAGATCCGTCAACCTGGACAGTCAACAGCTTCCGCAATATTAACGTCAGCTTCTATGATGGTGACGGAAACCGCATAAACGGATATTACAATGTTCAGGAGATTATGGCGCTTGCCAGTGTATATGCCTATTATCATGAGATGGATGATTATGAGGCTATGCAGGCGTACTGCGAGCAGCTCTTTAATGCTTCAGTGAGTGCCAAGGTAACACTCGGAAACGTGTACTATGATTCCGGCTGTCTTAACCGTACAGTAGAGCAGGAAGCCAGCGAAGCTATAGCACTTGAGAAGGCTCAGGCACAGCTTGAGGGCGGAAGCGGAGTAAGTGTTGACCAGGCTCAGCAAAACAGCAGTGAGTATGTTACTATACAGGTACAGGATAGCGAGTCATATACTCATGATTATGCGGTTGCTAACGGTGATCTTTCATACACAAGGACAGCTGCCTCACATGAGGGTGAGACAAGCAGTCTTAGCCAATACTCAGAGCAATCCTCTGCAGTTATATATGATTATACTACAGCTGCGACTCAGAGCTCAGATGCTGTTGCTTCTTCCGGAAGCTCAGGTAAACATAGCTGGCAGAGCCTCAATGATAATGTTGTAGTTTCTCCGGGAACCGCCCAGACCACAGAAGTTCCCACAGAGGCTCCTACTGAAACAGTTCAGCAGAGTGATGCTTCTTCAGACACAGGTTCACAATCAGGTGAACAATCCGGTGAGCAGGTGGTGGTAGGTGATGCAGGGAAATCCACAGGTATCAATACACTTGGCCTATCACTAACTGCTTATGCCAAAAACGCATTAAACGAAGAAACACATGCTCCTATACTCGTAGCCGACGCTGCATCTAATCTATATGACAAGGTTGTAGTATCTCCTGCGGACAATGCTTCCGGCGCTGCTGCTGCGACAGAAGAAGCTCAGAATTCAGCCGAAGGCACCGTTACTGATAGTGCAGCTTCTTCAGCTATTGTCGGTGCCGCAGAAACTATAGCAGCTGCAGGCGCAGAAGGAGCTGATGCAGCTGCAGCAGGACAGGAAGCAGGATCAGTTGATTCATCTGCTTATGTATCAGATGCTGCTAATGCGACCTCTGACACTGTAAATGCAGCCCAAACAACTACGGTTACAAGCAGCTATTGTCCGGGTCATATTGACCTCTATGTAAGCATTACAATTGACGGTATTGACGGTAAAAATAATTTATTCACAGTGGATCCTATAGGAAACAATTCAGATAATTTTAATGATGACTGGAAGGGGTGGACCGAGGACAAGATTGCTCTTGCTAAGGCTCTGTGTGAGCAGGATTGGTTTGAAAACTACGGACTATCCATATCCTCGATAAAGGTAACAAGCTCACTTAGCTCAGAGGAAATCAACAGCTACTTGAATTCGCTCTCTCCTGATGTCTCTCAGCTTAGACGGGATATAGTAGAGTACGCACTTAATTCTGTGGGCAAGGTTCCGTATTATTGGGGCGGAAAGCCTTCAGGACCAGGCTATACCAATAATAACTTCTATTCATTAATAAGCGCCGATTACCGCGGACGTATCCTAAAAGGCCTTGACTGCTCCGGTTGGATCAACTGGGTATACTGGTCTGTAACCGGACATAGTCTTGCAGGTGAGAGCACCGGTACGCTTATAGGCTGTGGACGCAGGATACAGCGTTCAGAGCTTCAGCCCGGAGATATCATCATCCGTACAGGTGCAGATGCTCACGTTGTTATGTTCCTGTGCTGGGCACAAAACGGCAACTTTATAGGCATACATGAGACCGGCGGAGTTATCAATAATGTAGTGGTTGCCGAGATGACAGCAAGCTGGCCTTATTACAGATCATTGGCTGACTAAATATGAGCAAGAATTCGCAGGTGTATGGACAGGAACCTTTGATTCAGCAGGTGTATGAGACAGGTGCGACCTTGTTATCACCGCAACACATCAGTTTTATAACGTTATAGTGTTGCGGTGTAACACTGAGCACTTGTCCATACAACTGTAGGATTGCCGCAGTGCTTATTGTTTTATGCAATATTTTTCTATACCTGCAGTCATTAATGTGATAGAATTACAAAATATGTCTATTGCATACTGGTATCAAGGCAATATGGCATACATTAATGTACACGATATATTTTAATTTTCATTAAGGGTGGTCTAAGCAATGACATCACAGGAACTTAAAAGCATATGTCTTCAGACAAGAAAAGACATCATTAACATGATTTCAGCAGTTGGAAGCGGACATCCGGGCGGATCCTTGTCTTCGGTTGAGCTTATGGTCGGAACCTACTATACTCAGATGAGAGTAGATTCCAAGAATCCTAAGGATCAGTCCAGAGACAGATTCGTACTCAGCAAGGGACATGCGGCTCCGTGCCTTTATTCAATTCTTTGCCGTTTAGGATATTTTGATGAGAAGGAGCTTTATTCTCTGCGTCAGATTGACGGTATGCTTCAGGGACATCCTTCAGTCAAGACCACACCTGGTATAGATGCGTCTACAGGCTCACTTGGTCAGGGATGTTCCATAGCTGTAGGTATGGCTCTTGCTTCTAAGTGCAAGGGTACTGATACCAAGGTCTACACCATACTTGGAGACGGAGAGTGTCAGGAAGGACAGATATGGGAGGCATTCATGTCTGCTGCCCACTATAAGCTTGACAACCTTACCATCATGATAGACTGGAATGGTCTGCAGATTGACGGACGCAATGATGATGTTATGTCTCTTGGTGATCTTCACGCTAAGTGTGAGGCCTTTGGACTTGATGTCATAGAGCTTGCTGACGGCAATGACATTGACGCAGTAGTAGATGCCCTCAATAAGCCAACTGCTTCCGGTAAGCCTAAGTGCATATTGGCACACACAATTAAGGGCAAGGGTGTTTCCTTTATGGAGAATCAGGCCGGATGGCACGGCAAGGCGCCTAATGCAGAGCAGCAGGCGGAAGCACTTAGAGAGTTGGAGGCTTAAGAGATATGGCAGACAAGATAGCTACACGTGAGGCTTACGGCAAGGCTTTGGCTGAGCTTGGCGGTATTAATGATAAGGTAATAGTATTTGATGCTGATCTTTCAGGATCCACCATGTCTAAGTACTTCAGACAGGAGTTTCCGGACAGATTCTTTGAAGCCGGCATAGCTGAGGCTAACATGATTAATATGGCTGCTGGCGCTTCAACCTGCGGACTTATACCTTTTTGCTCTTCATTTGCAATGTTTGCAACAGGCAGAGCCTATGAGCAGATAAGAAACAGCGTTGCATATCCGCATTTTAATGTCAAGATATGCGGCTCACATGCAGGACTTTCTGTAGGAGAGGATGGAGCAAGCCATCAGTGCTTAGAGGATGTAGGTCTCATGAGACTGATTCCGGGCATGACTATTATTGCCCCTGCAGATGCAACTGAAGCGCGCAAGGCTGTATTTGCAGCAGCTGAGCTTGATGGACCTGTATATATACGTACGGCAAGACTTGCAACTCCTATATTAGAGGAGCAGCCTTTCACTATAGGCAAGGCTAATGTGCTTACTAAGGGTGAGGATGCGGTAGTGTTCACCTATGGACTTATGGTATCTGAGGCACTAGAAGCAGCAAAGCTGCTTGAGACAGAGGGTATCAACATAACCGTAGTTAATATGCATACAATCAAGCCTCTTGACAGCGAGTGCGTACTTCGTCAGGCAGCACGCTGCAATAAGGTATTTACCTTAGAGGAGCATTCTGTAATCGGCGGTATCGGTGATGCGGTAGCTTCAGAGCTTATGGGCAGAGTTTCATGCAGCTTCCATAAGATAGGCGTTCATGATGTCTTCGGCAAGTCAGGCAAGGCTATGGACGTACTCAAGGCTTACGGACTTACAGCACCGCAGATAGCAGAGGAAATCAAGGCAAATATCTAACTTTATAATATGTGGTGCCTGCAAAAGCGCAGGCATGTGAGTTTACTTAAGCAGTACAGATTTATTCCACCTGTACTGCTTTTTCTAATGTTT
>CAVBGP010000105.1:0-6863 GCA_963595005.1 Acutalibacteraceae bacterium
GAAGGAAAAAAGAAGACACAAAACGGAGTAATGAGGCTGGCATTTTCGGTGCTGGCTATATTGCTTCAGCTTGTATTTATAGTATCAGTATTTACGCGCCTGAATGCATATGCGGTATGGATTGATTCGGCAACCCGCATATTGGCATTTATATTGGTACTGAAGATATATGGCTCGGACAAGCTCTCAACCATCAAAACGCCGTGGATTATATTGATACTGGTATTCCCAATTATGGGCAGCGTACTGTATGTCCTCGTGGGACTTAACGGCGGAACATGGAAGATGCGGGCGAGGTTTGCCAAGATAGATTCAAAGCTTCTTCCCATGCTGCCGGATAACGTAAGTGATGAAAATGCGCTCCGAGACAGACTTTCCAAGGCTTACGGCATAGCTGCTTATATCAAGAGAAATTCGGGCTATCCTGTATATCGAGATACACCGATAAGCTATTACAGCGAGGCAGTTAAGGGGCTTGAAGCTCAGCTTAAGGATTTAGCCGGTGCGAAGCGATACATTTTCATGGAATACCATGCGATTGAGGACGATAAGGCATGGCAGCGGATACAGGCGGTGCTTACGGAGCGTGTTGCGGCAGGCGTGGATGTCTATGTATTCTATGACGATATGGGCTCGATAGGCTTTGTTAACATGGATTTTGCCAAGAAAATGCAGGGCCTGGGGATTAAATGCAAGGTGTTTAATCCTGTTCATCCTGCGCTTAATATGTTTCTTAATAACAGGGATCACCGTAAGCTTACTGTTATTGACGGCAGAATAGGCTATACCGGAGGTTATAACCTTGCAAATGAATATTTTGGTATAACTCATCCTTATGGCAGGTGGAAGGACACAGGCATACGTATTGACGGCGCGGCTGTAAGGTCATTAATTATAACCTTCCTGGAGATGTGGAACTCAGGCGGCAGTGATCTGGTAAGTGATGAGAAGATAGAGGAGTACCTGAAGTATGCCGATGCCTCTATTTCTGCTACGTCTATTTCCGATGTCAGGATGAGCGACACTAATATCTCCCATCGACAAAGCTCAGAGGACGATAATTGTCAGTCAGGATACACTGCCTTCGTGCAGCCTTATGCTGACAGCCCGCTCAACAAGGAGAAGATTGGAGAGGATGTATATATAAGCATGGTTAACAGTGCGGAGCGTTATTGTTGGTTTATGACACCGTATCTGATTATTACCGATGAGATGTCACATGCTCTGGAGCTTGCGGCTAAGCGAGGTGTAGACGTAAGAATAGTTACTCCGGGCATACCGGATAAGAAACTGATATACAGAGTCACAAGGTCCTTCTACAACGGACTTGTGAAAAGCGGAGTCCGTATATTTGAGTGGACGCCGGGCTTTTGCCATGCCAAGATGAGTGTTGCGGATGACTGTATGGCAACCTGCGGAACCATTAACTTAGATTACAGAAGTCTGTATCATCATTTTGAAAATGGCTGCTTCATCGCTGACAGTGAGATTGTAACTGATATAAGAGATGATATGAGCTCTGTGATGGCAGAGAGCAGAGAGGTTACGGAGCAATACAGAGAGGGACGAAGAGCCTATCTTATGCTTGCAGATCTGGTTTTGCGTCTGTTTGCGCAGTTACTATAGTGTGAGAAAATGCGGTCTGAATGGTAATCATAACAGCTTATAAAAGAGCGAGCTTATTTCAGTGCTTATGCGTCCATGTAAGTTAAGCTTGTGATGAGTAAAGCCGGCGACATTTATACAACAAAAGTACTTGCACCTAAAGTTAACTTCAATGTTATAGTGTAATAGAAGCAGAAGACTGCCGCACATGTTAGTACGAAGCAATTTGTCACATTTATGGTATGCGACGCCTGCAGATAAGCAGATATGGCATACTCTATGCGAATTCAGCAAGTGACGCTGTAAGTATTAGAGCCGCGCATGAGGCTTGGATTGGAGTTAATATGGATAAGGCAAATGTATATTTCACGAGAGAACTGACACCTGAGGCTGTACTCAAGATGTATAAGCAGCTTGGCATCAGTTTGCCGGGCAAGGTTGCTGTCAAGGTTCATAGCGGAGAGGACGGCAATCAGAACTTTTTGCACCCGGAATTCTATAAGCCTGTTATAGATGAGGTGCAGGGCACTGTGGTGGAGTGCAATACCGCATATGACGGAGCGCGTAATGATACGCCAAAGCACATGCAGCTTATGAAGAAGCACAGATGGAAGGATTTCTTTGATGTGGACATAATGGACGCAGAGGGACCGGATGTCGAGTGGGACGTAAAAAACGGCAAGGTGCTTAAGAAAAATATACTTGGCAAGAACATCTTAAACTATGACAGTATGCTGGTGCTGGTACATTTCAAGGGACATCCTATGGGTGGTTTTGGCGGTGCATTAAAGCAGCTGTCAATAGGCTGTGCTTCAAGTGCAGGCAAGGCTTATATACACTCAGGAGGCAGGATAACAGACCAAGCTGTGCTCTGGGATTATATCTGTGAGCAGGATACATTTTTAGAGGCAATGGCAGATGCGGCAAGTACAGTTACAGAGCATTTTGCGGGTAAGATAGCCTATGTAGCAGTTATGAAGAACCTCTCTGTAGATTGTGACTGCTGTGCTGTAGCAGAGGATCCTTGTATGCAGGATATAGGTATACTGTCAAGTCTTGATCCGGTTGCACTTGACAGGGCATGCATGGATATAGTGAAACAGAGTAAGGACCCAGGCAGAGAGCACTTCCTTGAGAGAGTGACTAGCCGCCACGGTGAGCATACCATAGAGGCTGCCGAAGCTATCAAGGTCGGAACCACACAGTATGAGCTGATAGAGGTATAATTGGTATTAAAATCCCCTGTGCGTTAATAATAAAGCCCATCAAAGCCTTAATAGCTTTGATGGGCTGATGTCATTTTCAGTATTAAAAACGAAGCAGGATAAAAGCCAGTGCTTACCTGTACTTGCCGATCTTTTTATCTATCGAGAGTATCTCACCCTCAGGCTTATAGACTACCTTGATATAGGAGGAGACCTTGGAAGCTCCGGCTTCGATTGCTATATGCAGGCAATTCCTGGCGATATCCATAAGCTCATCGATATTCTCACCCTCTATGGTTGTCTCAAACGGACCGACCTCATATCTAAGACCTGTACTCTTAATGTAATCTATAACCTTATCAACTCTGTCACAGAGCTGATTGTCATCAGCTGCCTCAGGCAGTATCTGTATAGCTATACTAGAAGTCATGGTAATTCCTTTCTCCGCCAAGCGACGGAATAATCCTACAGAGCTGTATTCCAGTCTGTAATAAGCTCATCAGCAAGAGTCTGAAGCTCGGGCCAGCCGGCTTTGGCATTGGTATCATAAACACCAACCAGGTAGAAGCCTTCCTGTTTTGCAGTCTTACCTGCAAATAATGCGTCCTCGTAGACTGCAGTCTCAGAAGGCACAGAGCCAAGTCTCCTTGCTGCTTCAATATAGACGTCCGGTTTATTTTTGCCGACGCCGACCTCCTCACAAGAGATAGTAAAATCAAAGAAATCCATTATGCCAAGGCGTGTAAGGCATTTTCTGACCAACGCTCTGTCTGTTGCAGAGGCTATACACATCTTAACGCCCTGCGACTTAAGGCGAGTGAGATACTCCTTGGCACCGGGCTTTAGGGGTACGTCATTTTCATAATGGGCATTCATTATTCGATTGACCTCATTGGCTACATACTCAGGCGTTGTCGGTATCCCAAACAGCTCTATAAAGAGAGCACCGGTATCTCTGACTGTCAGAGGTTTTATCCTCTCGGCTATCTCAGGAGTGAAGCGCTCCTTGGCAACTCCGTTAAGCTCTAGATATTCGGCTGCAAGATTCCTCCAATAGCCCATCGAATCTGTGAGTGTTCCGTCCATATCGAAGATGGCATATCTCTTATTCATTGGCGATAAGCTCCTTAGCCTGCTGCAATAGCTTACTTGTCGCATCGCCCGGATCCTCTGCTGCAAATATTGCGGAAACCACAGCTATTCCGTCAATGCCGCTGCCGCGCAGCTCCTCCATGTTGGAGCTGTTAATGCCTCCTATAGCAACAACGGGAATATCAACAGCCTTGCATATATTACAAAGAGCCTCGTGTGAAAGTGCACGGGCATTCTTCTTGGTTGAGGTTGCAAAGACTGCTCCGACACCGATATAGTCAGCGCCTGCTTTTTGTGCAGCAACAGCTTCTTCTACAGTGCCTGCTGAGATACCGAGTATCTTATCCGGTCCTATCATGGCACGTATGTCGCGGCCATTGATATCACTTTGACCTACATGTACGCCGTCAGCATCTATATCTATGGCAATCTCTACACTGTCATTTACAACGAAAGGCACCTTTAGGGAAGTACAGAGAGCCTTAAGCTCCTTGGCCTCCTGCTCGAAGCTTGCTGTATCGAGATCCTTTTCTCTAATCTGCAGAAAGGTTGCTCCGCTTCTAAGTACATCTTCGCATACCTTGTTAAGAGTCTGGCCATCCTTGAGCCAGCTTCTGTCGGTCACTGCATAAAGCAGCATGGAATGCTTTATATCTTCCTTTGTAAATTTCATAATAATCCTTTCATCAAACCTGGTATCTGATATGCTCGGCAAGCTGTTCCTCGGTCATGTTGAAAACTGCATCTATGAGGTCATTTCTGAATGTGGCATTGCCGGTGCCGTTAGCAATACGGCGCTTATCAGCCATTTCCCCGGCAATTCCCATTACGGCGACAGCAGATATAGCTGCTGTAAATGCATCCTCAGGCATTGCACCGCAAAAGGCTCCTATCATTGAAGTAAGCATACATCCGCTTCCTGTGATTCGAGCCATAGTGGCACAGCCGTTATTAAGTACAAGCGCATTGTCCTTGTCGGCAATTATATCACAGACTCCGGATATAACGATGACACTTTTGGTTTTCTTAGCAAGAGTCTGTGCGATAGCGATTCCGGAGGCAAGGTTATCTGCAGATACCTCATCGCCTGTGCTTACATCTACTCCGCTTCCGCAGGTTTGCTCGCCTGCAAGAAAGCGTATTTCGGAGGCATTTCCGCGGATGACACTAAAATGAACCTTATCAAGCAAGGATTTAGAAGCATCGCGCCTCAAGGCGGTTCCGCCTGCGGCAACCGGGTCTAATACAACAGGCTTACTAAGCTCTGCAGCGTGCGTTCCGGCTATAAGCATTGAATTAAGATGCTCTATTGCACCCATGTTGCAGACAAGAGCATCAGCTTTTTCAACAGCCTCATATACTTCACGCTCATCCTGTGCCATAGAAGGTGTTCCGCCTGCAGCAAGTATAATATTGGCACAATCATTGACAGTAACAAAATTAGTGATGCATTGAACAAGTGGAGTTTTGTTTTTCAGTCTGCGAATAGGCTCGCAAAGCCTAAGTTTAAATTCGATATCTTTTTGCATAACAGAATAATCCATATAGTAAACACCCATGCCTGCATATTCGCAGGCACCACATGATATAAAAGTCACGGATTGCTACGCGCATATTCCTAGCTAAAAGCCATACAGGCTCTACTTAACCTCAGCCAGCAGCTTCTCAAGAACACCGTTTCGCTTAAGCAGCAGGAGCACCATAACTCCCATCGAAGCACCTACAACTGCGGCAGGCGTATAGAATGGAATGTAATAAAAGGGGGACTGTGCGTCAAGTCCGTAGAAAAGCTTCATAAGAGGGAAGGACGCCATAGCACCGCAGAAGCCGGTTCCGATAACCTCACCAAGCCACACAAGATATATATTACCGGTTTTCTTATACAGAATACCGCCAATAATCGGTCCAAAGATTGCACCGGTAACAGCCTGTATGGTCCTTCCGCTTGCCATACGCATCAATCCGCATAAGAGTGCACTGATAAAGCCGTAAAACGGTCCTACAAATACTGCTGCGAGTACGTCTACGAAGTGTTGGAATGGTGCCATAGCAGGGAAATACACGAAGGTGTTTAATACGAAAGCAAGGCAGGCAAACATGCCTGTAAGAACGACCTTCTTGGTCGAAAAATGACTGGCCTTTGCGGTTGTGGTAGAAATAGTTGACATTTGATTCTCCTTTTCAAAATCGGAAACGGCAGTATACAGCGTCGCTTCCCTTGGTAAATGCCTAATCACTGTCTGTTGTACAGCAGCTATATAAGGCTTGGAAGTTTCGGTCGAAGCTTACTGGCTTCCTCTCGCGCCGGAACACGGCTTCCCATCGCTGTATCAAAGCTCGCCGCAGCATGTCGTATGAATTTGAGACTAATCTCTTACAAATCACAGTGCGTGCTGTATAGCTTAAGCTTTTTATAAAAGGCTCAGGGCGCTCCCCCTCAGCCAGTCGCAGGACTTACCTGCGGTGCCGTATCCTCCTTTCTTAAAGAAAATCTCAGTGTAGTGCCTAATATCACAGTCTCAATGTATTGTCTGACAAAACATTCTTAATGTAGTGCTCGACAGTACTTACTTAATGCAGTGCCTAACGGTACTTTATCAATGCTGTGTTTGATAACACATTCAGTGTGGCTTTCGGCAGCACTTTACGTGTCATTATAATGCGTACCTTGTAAAAGCACAATAGACAATGCAGTTGTAGATTAGCAGGCATTACATATCAAAAGAATTGACGAATTACCTTTGCAATTGAGCACTCTTGCAATTTTGGTTACAGTGTCAAAAGCCTGAGCCCACGACATGCTCGCATGTTGGTGGGAAAATGGCTTTATGACACGCCCCTCAATGAGGGTGAAGTGGGGCGAAGCCCCGCGGGAACCCGAATTGAGGAAGGATTGTGGGAGTGCGTAGCACGGAACAATCCGTGTAACCAAAGGTTTGGGTGTTTTGACACCCAAACCAA
>CAVBGP010000106.1:0-6763 GCA_963595005.1 Acutalibacteraceae bacterium
ATCCTTGCATGCAAGCATGCAGGCTGCTTTTGCATCCGTCAACACTTTTAGAGTAGAATACAAGGCATGTATTGGTGTACGCAGATACATTTTTGGCTGCTTTTTCTTGACAGACCGCTTCAATAAAGTATTATATAACTAAAGTTTTGACCATTCGGCAAGACGTCCGAGTGGTCTTTTTGTATAAAGGGGAGGGAATCTAATGTTTATTAACACTTTTTGGTCGCTTGTACCGCCGATAGTAGCGATAGTACTTGCGCTCATAACCAAGGAGGTTTATTCGTCGCTGTTTATCGGTATAGTATGCGGCGGATTGCTGTATTCAGGCTTTAATATAGCCGGAACTATAGAGCATGTGCTGCAGGACGGCATCATAGGCTCTGTTGCTGATGCGTACAATGTTGGCATACTTATATTCCTTGTTGTGCTCGGCGCAATGGTTATGCTTATGAACAGAGCCGGCGGTTCAGCTGCCTTCGGACGTTGGTCACAGGCACATATCAAGTCTAAGCGCGGTGCACAGTTTGCAACAATTATACTGGGCTGCCTTATATTTATAGATGACTATTTCAACTGTCTTACTGTGGGCTCTGTTATGAGACCGCTTACAGATAAGCATAATATCAGCCGTGCCAAGCTTGCATACTTGATAGATGCAACAGCTGCTCCTATATGTATCATTGCTCCGGTTTCCTCATGGGCAGCCGCAGTATCAGGCTTTGTTGAGGGTGCAAACGGACTTGAGCTGTTCATCCGTGCAATCCCGTATAACTTCTATGCATTGCTCACCATCACTATGATGCTTGTGCTTACAGCCGGAGACTTTGATTTCGGACCGATGAAGGCAGCAGAGGCAAGCAACAACCTCAATTATGTTAAGCCTAATCCGGAGCCGGAACCGAATATCACAGGTGCTGAGGATCAGCCGGAGCCGCCGGTAAGCGACAAGGGCAGAGTTATGCACCTCGTATTTCCTATAGTAGTGCTTATTATTGCCTGCGTTATGGGACTCTTGTATTCGGGTGGATTCTTTGGAGGAACTCCGTTTGTTGAGGCATTTTCAGGAGCAGATGCTTCAGTAGGTCTCTCAATCGGATCTGTAATTGCACTTATCATCACTATAGTGTTCTTCCTTGCAACACGTATACTTGACTTCAAGGAGTGCATGAACGCACTGCCTGAGGGCTTCAAGAGCATGGTTCCGGCTATACTTATATTGACATTTGCATGGTCTCTTAAGGCTATGACAGATTCTCTCGGAGCTAAGGAATATGTTGCAGGCATTGTTGCTACCTTTGCTGAAAATGAAGCAGTAATGGGCTTCCTGCCTTCTATAGTATTCCTTATCGGCTGTGGACTTGCCTTTGCTACAGGTACTTCTTGGGGAACCTTTGGAGTACTTATACCGATAGTAGTAAGTGTATTTGGAGGAGATCTCTCAAACGAGCTTATGATTATCGCTATCTCAGCCTGCATGGCAGGTGCTGTTTGCGGAGATCACTGCTCACCGATATCCGATACAACCATCATGGCATCTGCAGGAGCACAGTGTGACCACCTGCTGCATGTATCAACCCAGCTTCCTTATGCAGTGATTGCAGCTGTAGTATCTTTTATCGGATACATCTTTGCAGGCTTTATCAGAAGCTGGATTATCTGCCTGCCTATCAGTATCGTAATCATGATAGCAGTGCTGATCTTCATCAAGAAGACAAGTGCTGCCAAGGCTAGCTAATAATCCTGAAGGAATTTTTATAGTAATCAATAAGACCGTCCTGTTTCATGTGACTAAGCTCCTTGGACAGGGCGGTTCTTTCAAGATTGAGATAATCTGCAAGCTGCTGACGGTCAAAGGGTATGCAAAATTCATTGCTGTGCTTCTGTATGGAGACAGAGTTCAGATAGGACATAACGCGGCCACGTATAGTTTTGGGAGCAGTATGAAAGCTCCTGCCGGTAAGCGTCAAGTTCTTGTGCGCGGAGATTATAAGTAAATTGGAGATAAATTTCATCTTCCACTGTTCCATATCGTTTTGTAGACGTTTCAGACTGCCGACCTTTAAGAAGAGGATGCGGCAGTCTTTATTTGCAGTAACATTTACAAGCATAGGCTCGTCAGCAAGTAATGCATAGGTCTCGGCAAAGAATTGTCCGGCCTCCGCATTGCTGAGTATGGTTCTGTTTCCCCATATGTCATCGCTCTCTATCGTGACGCTGCCCTCCAAGACAAGTCCCAAATGCTCAGTCACATCTCCGGCGTGAAGTATAGTGTCTCCCTTAGCAAAGCTTCGCTCGGCTGCCTGGAGAAATTGCAGGGAGGCAGCTATCTCTTCATCGCTCATACCCCTGAATATCATGGCGTTTTTGAGAAATTCTATGTTCATGTGATACTCCTTAATGCTGATTGGCAGAGAGTCATATACTTATACGTCTGTGACTCTCTGGATTTATAATAATGTATCGTTAATACTGGCGACGTGAATAAGCAGGCTGCATGTTAATAAGTCAGCTTAATTAAGCAGGCTATGTTAGTAACTTTAATCCCGATATAACGAAAAAATCTAAGATGTGGTTATAACCACATACATTTACAGCTAAGCCTACTATAATAAGCGCAAGAATACAAGCTCGGGAGGATAATCAGATGATAAGACGTATTATTAATATAGACGAAGAAAAGTGCAACGGCTGCGGATTATGTGCAACAGCCTGTCACGAGGGAGCGATTGACATAATTGACGGCAAGGCCAAGCTTGTACGTGAGCATTTCTGTGACGGATTGGGAGACTGTCTGCCAAACTGTCCTACAGGCGCAATCAGCTTTGAGGAGCGAGAGGCACCGGAGTACGATGAGGCAGCGGTTAAGGCTGCACAGCTAAAGAAGCAGGAGGAAGCTAAGATGGCAGGTAATACAATGGCACCACATGTCGGAGGTTGTCCGGGTTCAAGAATGATGCAGTTTAATATGCACAATAATGCTGCAAATGAAGCAGCAGAGCAGGAGGCGCCGGCAGCTGGAAGGGCTGTTTCACGCCTTGCTCAGTGGCCATGTCAGATTAAGCTCGTTCCGGTTCAGGCGCCGTTCTTTGACGGAGCAAAGCTCCTTATTGCAGCAGACTGCACCGCATATGCCTATGCCAACATGCATGAGGATTTCATGAAGGGCAAGGTTACAATCATCGGATGTCCGAAGCTTGACGATGTAGATTACTCAGACAAGCTTACAGACATTATTCGTGAAAATGACATCAAGAGCGTAACCATAGTACGTATGGAGGTTCCTTGCTGCGGAGGTCTGCAGAGAGCAGCTGAGAATGCGCTCAGAAACAGCGGCAAGTTCATCCCGTGGCAGGTCGTAACAATCTCACGCGACGGCAGGATACTGGAGTAAATGCTTATACTAAGTGCTTGAAGCTTTATCGCATGCTTTTAAGAATTATGCACGAGGCTCGTTCACAATTCAGCGGGAATGATGTTTGGCAAGCTTTAAGAATTATAATATAGAGATGAAGCCGATTAACCTCGGCTTTTTTCTATGTCATAAAATCTCTCAACCTTGGCCTTATGTGTTAGAATAGATGTTGGTGAAGTTGAAATGAATGTGTCATAGTATGAGGATACAAAATACCAAAGGATAAATAACATGAGGAACTTATCAATATGACGAAATTGAGACTTGTTGAAATCTTAAGAGAAGAAAGGTCAAGGAAATATTCAGGAGGGATTTATCATAAAACGCAGGTAGAGCTGACGTATAATTCTAATCATATAGAGGGAAGTCGACTGACGCATGATCAGACAAGATATATTTTCGAGACAAATACAATAGGAGTAGACAAGGATGCTATCAATGTTGATGATGTGATTGAGACGACCAATCATTTTAGATGCATTGACAGGATTATTGATGATGCTGATATTGCACTGTCGGAGACATTTGTGAAGGCTCTTCATAAGATGCTGAAGAGTGGTACAAGTGATTCAGATAAGGCTTGGTTTGCAGTTGGTGATTACAAAAGGCTGCCTAACGAGGTCGGCGGTAGACAGACAACACTTCCGGAAGATGTTTCGGTCAAGATGCAGAGACTGCTGACGGAATATGAAACAAAGCAAGAAATACATTTATATGATATTTTGGACTTCCATGTACAGTTTGAGAGGATTCATCCGTTTCAAGATGGCAATGGAAGAGTTGGACGGCTGATTATGTTTAAAGAGTGTCTGAGGTATGACATTGTACCGTTTATCATAGAAGATAGTCTTAAGCTGTTCTATTACCGCGGACTGAATGAATGGGACAGAGAAAAAGGCTTTCTAACCGACACTTGCCTTACTGCACAGGACAGATACCAGGCATATTTGGACTATTTCAGAATCAAGGTATGAAAAAAGGAAGACAATAAGAGGAATGAACTTATGAACATATTGTTTTCGGTAAATAAAGGATATCTGGGGCATCTTGAAAATATAAGCATAATGGCAGTTACACTGAAGTAGTTGATTGCTTCAATACTACAATAACCAAGTGTGGAGGTTGGAAAATGGCTGATAAAACCAATGCAAATATAGGCTTTGAAAAACAATTATGGGATGCAGCTTGTGTCCTATGGGGACACATCCCGGCAGCAGAATACAGAAAGGTCATCATTGGTCTGATCTTCCTTCGTTACATCTCTGCGGCATTTGATAAGCAATATCAGAAGCTGGTAGATGAGGGTGATGGTTTTGAGGATGACCGCGATGCATATGAGATGGATAATGTGTTCTTTGTGCCGGAAGAGGCACGCTGGAGCAATATTGCATCCAAGGCACATACTCCTGAGATAGGAACGGCTATCGATAATGCAATGAGAGCTATTGAAGCCGAAAATAAGAAGCTGAAAAATGTGCTGCCTAAGAACTATGCAAGCCCTGACCTGGATAAGCGTGTCTTGGGTGATGTGGTTGACATCTTCACCAACAATATCGACATGAGTGATACTATGGCAAGTGAGGATCTGCTTGGCCGTACTTATGAGTACTGCATTGCTCAGTTTGCAGAAAAGGAAGGTGTTGGTGGCGGAGAATTCTATACACCGTCTAGCGTTGTAAAAACTCTGGTATCCATCCTGCGTCCATTCGATAACTGCCGAGTATACGAAACGGAGATAATATGAGACATATAAGTTATATGCCACTATGGCACACACTTCTTAATAAAAATATGCGAAAAGAAGATTTGCGTATAGCTGCAGGGTTGACTACAAATATGATTGCAAACATGGGAAAGAATAAAGGCATCAGCATGGAAACGCTGGCTAAAATCTGCGATGCTCTTCAATGTGAGATTACAGATGTTATCGAGCTGACGGAAGATGTGCCGGATGCCACGCAGGAAAAATAATCTGGAGGTGATATTCAATGCCTGAACAGCAGAATATTGAATGGAAAGAATCTTGGAGAGATGAATACCTGAAGTGGATTTGCGGTTTTGCGAATGCTCAGGGTGGCAAGCTTTATATCGGGTGCGACGATAATGGGAATGTCGTTGGAGTCAAAGATTCTAAGAAGCTGTTGGAGGATATTCCGAATAAAATAGTGCAACAGCTTGGCATTGTTGTTGACATAAACTTGCTGACAAAAGATGGCAAAGACTATATTGAAATCAATGTGCCGCCATATCCGGTAGGAATTTCATATAAGGGGATATTTCATTATCGCAGTGGCAGCACGAAACAACAGCTATCCGGACCAGCTTTGGAGTCGTTTCTGTTGAAGAAACGCGGGGCAACATGGGATAATCTTCCTCTTCCGATATTCCATATGGAAGATGTCGATGATGGATTGATTGAAAGATTCAAAAGGCTTGCTGGCACAAAAGGAAGAATCGATGAAACATTGCTGCAGGAGCCTAAAGAAATTTTATTGGAGAAGCTGCATTTGAAGACGGGTGACTATCTGACGAATGCCGCAATGCTTCTGTTTTCAAAAGACCCAGAAAAATATCAGGTTGGTGCTTATGTGAAAATCGGGTATTTTGAATCAGACTCAGATCTGCGTTATCAGGATGAAATCCACGGTTCTCTTTTGGAAATCGTGGATCAGATTGTCGAAGTCATGCATCTCAAATATATGAGAGCAAAAATCACTTATGAAGGCATGCAAAGAATTGAACGATATATCGTTCCGGATATGGCATTACGAGAGGCTTTATACAATGCGCTATGCCATTCCCAATATAATTATGGCGTGCCTATTCAAATCAGTGTTTATGCGGATAAGATATATGTCGCAAACAGCGGTGGACTTCCCGAAAACTGGACCGCGGAGAATCTTATGGCAAAACATTCGTCCAGACCGGGGAATCCGACCATTGCACAGGTTTTCTATTACGCGGGATTTATTGAGAGCTGGGGACGTGGCATAGAGAAAATCTGTGAGGCATGCAATGCAGAAGGACTTCCGTTGCCAGAGTATACTATCCATCCGGGAGATGTCATGGTTGAGTTTTCTGCTCCTGCAGACCGTGTTGTGTTCGGTCCTGACGACACCATAAAGGCAATGTCAGATAAATTAGCTAAACAAATATCTGAAGGCGAAGCAGATGTGTTGTCCATTCTTGTGGAAGACCCAGGATGTAGTTATAAAGCTATTGCAGAAAGACTCTCTATAGGCCGAACAGCAGTATCAAACAGAATTAAGACATTAAAGGAAAAAGGCTTGATAGAACGTGTTGGTTCTGATAAGAACGGTTACTGGAAAGTGTCAGACTGATGTTTGAGTT
>CAVBGP010000107.1:0-6653 GCA_963595005.1 Acutalibacteraceae bacterium
GATTTATAGTGTCTATAAAAATTACATAAGTCTAAATTAAACGTAAGAAAAAAGAATACAAACATCAAATCACATTTACTGCAAATGTCTAAGTCCCTTAGGATAATGATTCTTGATAATCCGTCCCGTAAGCTTACCTAAGCCCATAGGATAGCCGTCATACATGACTGTAAGCCAGCCGCCCTTGGAATTAAGCTCGAATGTGCCTTCGTCTAACTTATCAAGCTCAATAACATTGCCCTTAAGATAGCTTAAAGCATCAGACTCATTAAGCAGGTTAATGCTGTCCGACTTAAGACTTCCGTAAGTACCTGACAGAGCCTCGGCATGTGAGGGCTCATAACGCTTGCTGCCCCTTCTGTCTGTAATAGTCTCCCCTGGCTCAACGCCTGTACGAAGTACATGGAGCTTAGACTTTTGCATATAGGCTGAAAGCTCCTTAAGTGTGAGCGGCGTACTGGATTTCAGATTAAGCTTCTTGCCCTTAGTACGTTTCTTTTGTGTTTCCTGCCGTTGATTATAGGATTTAAATTCGGCTTGATTATAGTTTTCGGACGCATCCGACTGTTGATTACAGATTGCAGCTAATTCAGGTTGGTTATCTCCGCCCGTCACATGTTTTCCGCCAATGATAAGCTCGTCAGTATAACTACTGCCTGCAGCTGTGCCTAGCTTCTCTAACACTGCACAGTAATGGCCCTCTCCCCTTATTATATGCGGATAGAGAGTCTCTGACTCAAGCAGTCTATAGTCATTATGTCTTGCAAGAAAGTCCTTTATCTGTCCTTCATTTTCACCATACTCAAAGGTACAGGTGGAATATACAAGCCTTCCGCCCGGCTTAAGCATCCCCGCCGCAGCATCAAGTATCTCACGCTGACGAACTATGCACTGTGCTACATTTGCAGGACTCCACTCCGTACGTGCGGTCTCGTCCTTACGCATCATACCCTCACCCGAACAAGGTGCATCCACGATTATCTTATCAAAGAACTCATCAAAGGCTTTAGCAAGCTCATCCGGATAAGCAGAGCTGACTATACAATTGTCAAAGCCCATACGCTCAATGTTAGAGCTAAGTATGCGCGCACGATTGGGGATGGGTTCATTCGAGATAAGGAGTCCCGCCTTAGCTGCCGCCTGAGTCGACTTGCCTCCCGGCGCTGCGCACAGGTCGAGCACATACTCTCCAGGCTTAATATCCGCCTTCTCAGCCGTAATCATAGCAGAAGGCTCCTGTATGTAGTAAACTCCTGCATCATGATACGGAGAAAGCCCCGGACGTAAGATATCAGTCTCCTCGTAGTAGTAAGCATCCTTGCACCACGGCACAGGCTCAAGACTCCACGCCTTAACCAGCTTCGCTATAGTCTCCGGTCTTACCTTCCTCGTATTAAATCTCAACGCCTTAACCGGAGGGTAGTCATATATCGCAAGAAAGGCATCAAGCTCTAAGCCTGGTACCTTTCTCATGTTATCTATATATTCTGTTGGTAAATGTTCTCTTATAGTCATTTACTAAAAAGCTCCGCTGACTTCTTAAGTGCAGCATCAATAACCTGATCCATGTCATAATACTTATACTCGCCTAAGCGTCCGCCAAATATCACCTTAGCTTCAGCCTCTGCAAGTGTCTTGTACTTGGCATACAACGCACTGTTGCGCTCATCATTTACAGGATAATAAGGCTCATCTCCCGGCTTCCACTCAGAGCTGTACTCACGGCTGATTACAGTCTTAGGAAGCTCATTTCCCGCCTCATCCTTACCGAACTCAAACCACTTGTGCTCAATAATACGAGTCCAAGGCGTCTCGCGGTCGGTATAATTGACAGCTGCATTTCCCTGAAAATTAGGAATATCAAGGAGCTCGGTCTCAAATCTCACTGAACGATATTCGAGATTGCCAAGCTTATAATCAAAGTACGCATCTATAGCTCCGGTATAGATAACCTTGTCTGCAAGAGCATCAAAGGCAGCCTTGTCCGCAAAATAATCAGTATTAAGACGTACCTCAATGCCGTCAAGCATATTTGCGACAAGCTTGGTATATCCGCCTACCGGTATGCCCTGATACAGAGCATTGAAATAATTATTGTCAAAGGTCAGACGAACAGGCAGTCTCTTAATGATAAATGCAGGGAGCTCCTTACAGTCTCTGCCCCACTGCTTCTCGGTGTAGCCCTTAACCAGCCTCTCGTAGATGTCACGGCCAACCAAGGAGATTGCCTGCTCCTCGAGGTTCTTAGGCTCTCCCTTAATCTCCTTACGCTGCTCCTCTATCTTGGCCTCCGCCTCGGCCGGAGTCACAACACCCCACATCTTGTTGAAGGTATACATGTTAAAGGGCATGGAATACAGCTCACCCTTGTAGTTTGCTACCGGAGAGTTGGTAAAGCGATTAAATCTCGCAAAACGGTTAACATACTCCCAGACATGCTCAAGATTGGTATGAAATATATGTGCGCCATACTTATGAACATTGATGCCTTCAATCTGCTCCGTATAAACATTGCCTGCGATATTAGACCTCTTATCTATAACCAATACGCTCTTGCCATGTGCCTTGGCCTCATGTGCACAAACCGCACCATAGAGACCTGCTCCGACTATAAGATAATCATACATAATTATTTTCCCTTTCTTATTATTCCTACTGTATCCAGTAAGTCACGGTTATAATCATTCCGAGCCTTGTCCTGTGCAGACTATAAGCACAGTCTTGAGTAGTATCTTAATGTCTAAGCCTATGCTCCAGTTATCTATATAGCTGCAGTCAAGCTTAACTACATCCTCAAAGTTCTTAATCTCTGAGCGTCCGCTCACCTGCCACATGCCTGTTATGCCCGGCTTCATGGCTAAACGTCTCTTGTGATAATCCGAGTATTGCTTAACCTCTGATACTGTCGGCGGTCTGGTTCCCACCAAGGACATATCCCCCTTAAGCACATTCAGAAACTGCGGAAATTCATCAAGCGAGGTCTTACGGATAAATCTGCCCACCGGTGTGATACGCGGATCATCCTTCATCTTAAACATAAGACCATTCATCTCATTTTGCTGCATAAGAGCAGCCTTGCGTTCCTCGGCATCCGCATACATCGAACGAAACTTATATATCTTAAAGGTACGTCCGTTGCGTCCGACTCTCTCCTGTGCAAAAAGCACCGGACCAGGTGAATCAAGCTTAATAATCACTCCAAGTATAATGAACAGTATGGCTGCAAATATTGAGCCTACCAAACCGCCTGCCAAATCCATAAGCCGTTTAAGCATCAGATATCTTAGTTTCGGCTGAGGTGCATCAAAGCTAGCCATAGGTACACGATCTGCAAACTCTACGACATCTTTAACTATATGCGGGTAATAATCCGGATCTGCAGCCTTGACCGTGTGATTAAGCGATGAAACTGAGCCAAGTCTGACATGTACTGATATACCCATCTTGATAAAGGACTGAAGCGCATCAGTAACCGACTCATCATTTTCATCATTGATAAAGAAAAACACCTCATCTATCGCATGCTGGCATACCCAAGCTGTAAGGTCGTTGCGTCCTGCAACTACCGGTACATGGTCTATCTCATGTATGTCCTGTCTAGATATCGCTGCTGCATCATCCTCGTCAATAAGTGCAATAGAGCTAATCTTACGTGACCAGTCCTTCTTAATAAGATCACTGGCTTTGGCAGCATGCTCCTTATCACTTACCAATATAACCAACGATGCATTGTGAGTCTTGTAGTAGGTTCCGATTATGTAGCTCTGAATGCCGGAATAGGCAGCCGTCAGTATTATGAAATGTATAACTATCGTTGCAATAAAGAAATATCTGGATTGAGATATCTCATTTTTCTGAATAAGCAAGATTACTGCCAAGATGCCGGCAACAATCAAAGTCAAAATCAAACATCTAACGGCATATGTAATGAAGCTAACTTTCTTAAATGCGTACTTGCCGTCATACATAGCTGCAAACATTGCCAGACATTCGGCTATAAGCACCGGAGTAAGTGCAGGCATTATACCTTGCTTGCCTACCATAAAGAACTCGGGCGTAAGCTTATGGAATACAGAAAGAACAGCTAGCGCAAGCAATACACTTACGATAGCTGTAATTATATGGATTGTAACTGTTATACTAAACTCTAGCTTCTTGCGTTTCATATATTCTATCTTAATATATATTATGACAGGTCTGCAAATGCAGCCAAAACAAAATAGTTATACATAAGCTCACCCCAGTGATGCTCTATCGAGCATTGCAGTGCTATTATAGCAAATATAGCAAGCAAATATACATTGCCATGCTGATACACCGTTGCGAACGAACCGCCAGCTCTGGTTATCTGGATACATCTCGCTACACATAGAAAGTTAATAAGCAGCATTGCTGCAAATAGCACAACGCCCTTGCATAGAAGTACATTGACATAGGATATATCCAAGAAAAAATACCAATCTGGTGATTTGCTTGTTCCTCCCAACCCCCACTGCGGAATATCACTTCCAAACATTGTAAGTCCGTAGTCGTGAAATGCCTGATTACCCATATCAAGTCTTACGATAATGTTGTTATCCATGGCGGCAAATACAGTATTTTCAGGAGAATAAATAACTGTAATTGCTATAGTGGATATCATGCAGGTAATTATAAAAAGCACACACAACACGCATATTACTTTATCTATGCGGTTTCCTGCATTTGCACTGACATGTTCCTTGATTATATTATATACAGCAGTCGCAGTCAAAAACAAAAGTATACATATCGTGTTATTTCTGGCAAGTGTTATCTCAAATATCACTAATGTTAATACAGCTATAACTGCATATTCTATAGCTTTAAGCCGTCCTCTCCTTAAATACATGAAGCCTAAAAACAGGAAAAATACATGTGCTGAAAAATCTGTTCTATACACTATACCCAAGGCATAGGCAAGTCTGCCGTTTCTGGATTGATATACAAGATTTTCAATCAATCCCAATTGGGACGCAATTACTGTCACAAGCATGATGAAAGTGCCTGTTATAAGCAAACATCGAACTATCCTGCGAAATGATATGCCCCTAACACTTATAATCATCAATACATATGCAAGGAAGCTTCTGTCATGCCTAATTAATAGATTTGCTCCACCTATAGCCAGCAAAATAGCTATAAAGGAGGAATTCAGCACACTATTCATCCTTAAACTTTATCATCTTCAATAGTTCTAGCACCTTGATTACATTACTATCTCTCGTGTAGAATTCCTCTAATTTCGCCTTAGAGTATTTGCAATAAATGGAGCTCTTTGTAACTTCTTCAAGTAAATCTTATTCCCTTGGTATATAGTCCTCCGGTGTATAGTGAATCACTCTTGTTCCGCCATCCTCGAACTTAAACGGAATGTATAGTAAGTCTCTCATGGCCTCTTTGACTGCTTCCTGCTGCTCTGGCTGTACATAGAACACAAGGAAGCCACCGCCACCGGCACCGAGAAGTTTTCCACCCAAAGCACCTGCGGCTATACCCTTATCATAAAGTGCGTCAATGCTGTTTGTAGAAACAGCTGCACCAGTCTGTCTTTTCAGTTTCCATGTGTGGTCTAGAAGCCTGCCAAAATCATCGAGATCACATTCTTTGTTTACGAGTACCTTCTCCGCTTCATCAACAAGTGACAGCATTTCTTTAAGTTGTGCTGTTTTATCAATCTTGCCTGCTGCATTTGCCTTCTGCACGTCGGATGAGAAGCGTGTGAATCCAGTGAAGAACATAAGCAAATTGTTGTTCAGCTCCATCTTCCTCTCAGGACTGATAATCACCGGCAAAACTTCATAGCCATCGGCATTAAAATTAATGCGGTTAAACCCACCAAATGATGCAGCAATCTGATCTTGCCAGCCACCAGCCTCATCGCATAATACGCGTTCTAGATATATAGCCTCGTCTGCTAGTTTCTTCTTGTCTGCATATTTTCCTTTCAAAGCATAAAAGGCATTGAGCATGCCTACAGCGAAGGAACTTGAAGTTCCTAACCCTGACCGTGCCGGAAGATCAGCTTCATATGTGAGTCTTAATTCATGCATATCTAGCATCTTCATAGCATTCCTTATAGCCGGATGCTGGATATCCTCAATATTCGTAACCCTTTCAGTCTTACTATAGGAAAGCTCAGTGCTATAATCAAAAAACCTGGGCAAATGGCGCACATTCACATAACAATATTTATCAAATGTTGTAGAAAGCACCGCTCCACCATTCTCTTTAAAAAAGCTTTCCATATCAGTGCCGCCGCCAAAAAAAGACATGCGGAAGGGTGTCTGTGTAATAATCATTTTCTTACTCCTACACACTTATCTATCATTTCAGAGATTACTCTCTCTGCATATTTTTCGGAGAATCCATCTTTATATAAGACTCGGATTTCCGGATTAAAATGATGTTTTTTCATCACTCATGCTTAATGTCATATTTATCTTTGTAAGAAATTCATCAGGTGTGTTAGCACGGAATACAAATTCATCCCAATAAGCATCCGGAATATTTACAGGGCGCACTGACAGGCATCAATGTGTGCACCTGTCGAGGTCTTCGTCAAGAGAACATGTGTGGGGTTATC
This sequence comes from Acutalibacteraceae bacterium, assembly GCA_963595005.1. Taxonomy (GTDB): domain Bacteria; phylum Bacillota; class Clostridia; order Lachnospirales; family Lachnospiraceae; genus Avilachnospira. The sequence goes on from CAVBGP010000107.1 coordinate 6,605, forward strand.
TTCTCACAAGCTTCCTAGTTATCTTATTATCCAAAAACTTATTTAAAAG
>CAVBGP010000108.1:0-6473 GCA_963595005.1 Acutalibacteraceae bacterium
GGTTGCCAAATGGCATTGCATCCTTATGTGCAAGCACATAGTCTGCAACGCCATTTGGCAACACTTTTAAAGTATATTATGATTACATTTGATAGTATTTGTGAAAAATTAGGTTTTGATTTTACTAAGGATTGCCTTACCGAAGAAGAAGAGAGACATGTCCATGAAACCGATGGACTTGATTCACCATATCTTAAACTTAGCGCCGAAGAATGCGATTTTATTCTGGACTACATGAAAAGAACACAGGAGAAGTAGTTGTCGCGCAGGCGGTAAAGCAATACAATATTCAATTGGTGCAGATAAATGAAAAGTAAAAACGTATCAATAGAATTTACTTCCAACTTGGACAAACTGATGGCAAGCTTTGATGAGAAGTCACTGCAAGCACTGGAAGCCTGCGGCTTGCTTGCTGAAAGTTATGCGTAGGAGAGGCTTACCGACTCACATGCCGTTGACACGGGTAACCTTCGCTACAGCATACAGCATAAAGTAGCCGAAGATAAATTATCAGCATTTCAACTGACAATATCATCATAATATATGTTGACACACATATTAATAGTCAATTCAACTTTTCTTTAATAATTTCCTTTAGTTTTGAAGCAATAATATGTGTATTGAATGAAGTTTTAACTGGTATCCACCGGTCTACTTAATCTAATTAGCATAAGCAGGAATGGAGTTGGTTATGAGGGCATTTAATCCTATTGAAACAACTATAAGTGAAGTGCATAAGGCGATGATTGAGGGGAGGCTTAGCTGCAGAGAACTTACGGAGTTTTATCTTGAGCAAATCGCCAGATTAGACCAAAGAGGACCAAGGCTTAATGCTATCATAGAGATTAATCCTGATGTGCTTAAGGAAGCTGATGAGCTTGACCGTAAATTACATAAGCAGGGGTTTAGCGGACCGCTGCACGGTATACCTGTGCTGCTTAAGGATAATATCCAGACTGCAGGACTGAATACGACGGCGGGATCACTCTCGATGAAGGACTTTAAGCCGACAGAGGATGCATTTATAGTTAAGAGACTGAAAGCCGCCGGAGCGCTTATACTGGCTAAGACCAATCTGCATGAGTTTGCAATATGGGGAGAGACGATAAGCTCGATACTGGGACAGACCTTAAATCCGTATGACCTGACCAGAACACCCGGAGGCTCCTCGGGAGGTACAGGTGCTGCAGTTGCAAGCAATATGGGCCTTATAGGTATAGGTACGGATACTGTCAATTCTGTCAGAAGCCCCGCTTCGGCATGCTGTCTTGTTGGAATAAGACCTACACTGGGCTTGGTAAGCCACAGCGGTATAGTTCCTTACAGCCTGACTCAGGATACCGCCGGTCCAATATGCCGTACTGTTGAGGATGCAGTCAGAACACTTGACTGTATTGCAGCATATGATAGTGATGATGCACTGACTGCCAAGGGCTTCAGAAAGCGTCCGCTTAGCTACATGGATAGTCTGAAAAAGGATGGTGTTGAAGGCAAGAAACTTGGCATTTTGCATAGCTTCTTTGGCAACAAGAGCTGCAATGAGCCTGTGAACAAGCTGATTCTTAAGACCATACAGAAGCTTAAAGCCTGCGGCGCAGACATAATAGATATTGAAGAACAGATAGATTCACAGTATCTGACAGATAAGCTAAGTGTTCATCTGGATGACTTTAAGCACGACCTTGATGCCTATCTTGATTCACTCGGAGCTAAGGCACCGATTCATTCTATGGAAGAATTGCTTGCAGGCGGCAGGTATCACCCGGGTATTGAGGCTAATCTCAATAAGGCTATGAGTCTTAATGCGGGAACGGCTGAGTATAATGAAAAACGTATGCGGCAGGAGGAGCTTAGGCTTAAGATATTAAAGCTTATGGCGGATTATGATTTGGATGCATTGGTATTTCCGCATCAGCAGCAGCTTGTGTGCAAGGTCGGGGAAATGCAGCAGCAGAGAAACGGTGTTCTTTGCTCAGTAACAGGATTCCCGTCTATAGTTGTTCCGATAGGCTTTTCAGCAGATGTAAATGCGCCTATCGGCGTTCCTGTAGGAATGGAGTTTGTAGGCAGACCCTTTGATGAGCCGATTCTGATTGAGCTTGCTTATGGCTTTGAGCAGGCAGCAGCTGTCAGAAAAGCTCCGGAATATTTCACTTAAAAACAAACTTTGGCATTGTATACGTACAGTCATGATGATAAAATAACATGGATTATGACTATGTAAAAAATGCATATGCATCAAGTAAGGAAAGGAATATCATGGAGAAGAATTATACTATAGAAGCAATACCGGTAGCGCCTCTTAAGATAGCAGCACATATAAGTGCCAGGCAGCTTGCAGAGGAGGTTGACAGGCATATTGTTGAATTCCGTAAGCATGACATAGAGGTGCTGAAGAAGAAATATGTGGATTCAGTTTTACTTCGTGATATAGCACCGGACAGCTTTCTTCTTGATATAAGCTGCCCGAGATTTGGTACAGGTGAGGCTAAGGGTGTTATCAATGAATCAGTCAGAGGCGTTGATGAATATGTAATCTGTGATATCACCAATTACTCTAATACCTACAAGGTAAGCGGGTATGAGAATCATATGTCACCGGATGACAATTATCAGGATTTGAAGCGTATTATCGGAGCTAGTATAGCTAAGGCACACCGTGTTAATGTTATTATGCCGTTCCTATATGAGTCACGTCAGCATAAGAGAGATAAGAGAGAGTCTCTTGACTGTGCAATGGCACTTGAGGAGCTGGTCAATATGGGTGTTTCCAATATTATCACCTTTGATGCCCATGATCCCAGAGTACAGAATGCTATCCCGCTTAACGGCTTTGATTCATTTATGCCGACCTATGCATTCCTTAAGGCTATACTTAAGAAGTTCCCTGACCTCAAGATTGATAAGGATAATCTAATGGTTATATCTCCTGATGAGGGAGCTATGGGCAGATCCATTTACCTTGCCAACAATCTTGGTGTGGATATGGGTATGTTCTATAAGAGACGTGATTATTCTAAGGTTGTCAACGGACGTAATCCTATCGTTGCACATGAGTTCTTAGGTGCAAGTGTTGAGGGCAAGACTGTTATTATAGTTGATGATATGATTTCATCAGGTGAGTCTATGCTTGATACAGCTAAGGAGCTCAAGGAGCGTAAGGCTAAGAATGTTATAGTATGCTGTACCTTCGGACTTTTTACCAATGGTTTTGAGAAGTTTGACGAATTCTATAACAATGGATTTATAGACCTTATAGTCACAACCAATCTGAATTATAAGTCGGAGGAGATATATACCAAGGAGTGGTATATTGAAGCTAATATAAGCAAGTATCTTGCATCTATTATTAATTCCTTCAACTATAATATCAGTACTGCAAACTTCTCGAATTCCTTCAAGATTCAGGAGCTGCTTGCAGAGTATAAGCATAATTAAGTTACAGTCAAAGCACACAGAGTTATGGCAGTTTGCCGCCCCGTGTGCTTTGATACATTTAAAGAGAATAACCATGCAGCCGTAGGGCGGCTAGGTTACATGAATAGGAATATAATAATATGAAGAAATCCATGGTTGCCGTAGTAGGACGTCCTAATGTCGGCAAATCAACATTATTTAACGCTTTATGCGGAGAGAATCTCAGCATAGTAGAGGATACTCCGGGAGTTACAAGAGACCGTATATATGCGGACTGTGATTGGCGTAATTATTATTTCACACTTATAGATACCGGAGGAATTGAGCCGGAATCTGATGATGTGATATTAAGACAGATGAGAGAACAGGCTGAGATAGCTGTGGAGATAGCTGACGTCATCATTTTCATGGTTGATGTCAGAACAGGAGTAACCGATGCTGACCATACGGTTGCCGATATGCTGCGCAGATCCAAGAAGCCTGTATTGCTCTGTGTCAACAAGGTTGACAGCTTTAAGAAGCAGGGCAATGATGTATACGAGTTTTATAATCTGGGCATGGGAGATCCTTATGCAATTTCGGCCTCAGGTAAGCAGGGTATAGGCGATATGCTGGATGCTTTGGTAGAGCTTCTGCCTAATCAGGCAACAGAGGAAGAGGATGATGACAGACCGCGCATTGCGGTTATAGGACGTCCTAACGTCGGAAAGTCCTCTATAATCAACAAGCTTATCGGCGAGAACAGGCTTATAGTTTCTGATGTGGCAGGAACTACCCGCGATGCTGTTGACGCTGTAGTTAAGCATAACGGAGAGGAGTATGTATTTATCGATACCGCCGGGCTGCGCAGAAAGTCCAAGATTAAGGAGGATCTGGAGAGATATTCCATAATAAGAACAGTTGCAGCAGTAGACAGATGCAATATTGCTGTCATTGTTATAGATGCGACTCAGGGAATAACCGAGCAGGATACTCACATCGCAGGCATTGCTCATGAGAGAGGCAAGGGCGCAATCATACTTGTTAATAAATGGGATGCTGTTCCGGATAAAAATGATAAGTCTATCTACAGATTTACCGAGGATATAAGAAAGAAGTTTGCATTTATGCCTTATGCAGACATTATGTTTGTTTCTGCCATGACGGGACAGAGACTGCTTAAGCTCTATGATGAGATAGATACTGTACGCCAGTTCCAGAACATGCGTATACAGACCGGAGTGCTTAATGATATAATGTCAGAGGCAACGGCTATGCATGAGCCGCCGCAGGATAAGGGCAAGCGGCTCAGATTGTACTATACCTCACAGGTAAGCGTGAATCCGCCGACCTTTGTTATATTTGTAAATTACAAGGAGCTGTTCCATTTCTCATATCTGAGATACATAGAGAACAGATTCAGAGAGGCCTTCCGTTTTGTCGGAACACCTATACATTTTGTTATAAGGGAACGTAAGGACAAGGATAAATGATTTTATCGAGGATAGTTTGTCTGCTTATAGGATTTATATTCGGAAGCATACCGACAGGAGTTATCGTTGCTAAGGCGTACGGCAAGGATTTAAGAGCTATGGGCTCCGGCAATACCGGCAGCACCAATGCTCTTCGCAGTCTTGGCAAAAAGGCTGGAGCATTAACCTGTGCCGGTGATGTACTGAAGGCAATAATACCGCTGTATATAACTGCCTGCATGTTCGGTGAAGCAGAGGGTACAAGATATCTGGTTACGATGTATACAGGTCTTGGAGCCGTGATAGGACATGACTTCTCACCATGGCTGCATTTTAATGGCGGTAAGGGGATAGCGACCTCGGCAGGTGTTATATTATTTACAGATCCGGGATTTTTTGGCTTAGCCTTGTTATGCGTGGTGGGACTGGCACTCTTGAGCGGATATGTCTCAGTAGGCTCACTCACGGCAGCAGTTGTGTATCTTATAGTACAGCTGTATTGCCTGCTGGGTAGCAAGACTCTTGGATGGAGCTTTTATCCGGAAACCTACGATGCGTCCTATACTGCAGAGCTTATAGTTATAGCCTTGATTATGGCAGGACTTGCCATAATGCGTCACAAACCCAATATTATCAGACTTATTCATGGCAATGAAAACAAGTTTTTTCATAAAAAGGGATAAATATAGAGGGATAAAACTATGAAACTTACATTCATCGGAGCTGATCATGAGGTTACAGGTTCTCAGCATCTTATTGAGACCAAGGACTGCAAGATTTTAGTCGATTGCGGAATGGAGCAGGGCAAGAACGTTTATGAAAATGCAGACCTGCCCTGCAGCTACAAGGAAATCGATTACCTGTTGCTTACGCATGCGCATATAGACCATGCCGGTATGATACCGAAGGCTTATGTTGAAGGCTTTAACGGCACTATCATAAGCACGCTTGCATCTAAGGATTTAGATGCAATAATGCTCCTGGACAGTGCGCATATACAGGAGATGGAGGCTGAATACGCAAACCGTAAGGCTAAGCGTTCCGGTGCGATACTTGTAACACCGGAGTACACGGTAGAGGATGCTAAGCGTGTTATGGAGCAATTTAAGGAGGTTCCCTACGGTGAGATAACAGAGCTTTCGGATACGGTCAAGATACGCTTTGTTGATGCCGGACATCTCTTAGGCTCAGCATCCATAGAGATGTGGATCAACGAGGATGGTGTTGAGAAAAAGATAGTATTTTCAGGAGATATAGGCAACAGCAATAAGCCTATAATCAAGGATCCTACTTATATAACTGATGGTGCTGATTATGTTCTGATGGAGTCAACCTACGGTGCTCGCCTGCATGAGAAGGGTATAGATCATATGACGGATCTTGCACGTATTATACAGGAGACACTCGACCGTGGAGGCAATGTGGTTATTCCTGCGTTTGCGGTGGGAAGAACTCAGGAGCTTTTGTATCTTATCAAACAGATCAAGGCACAAGGACTTGTCAAGGGACATGACGGCTTCCCAGTGTATGTTGACAGCCCGTTGGCAGTGGAGGCAACTAATGTGTTCCAAAATGCACCGATGGAATGCTTTGATGAGGACATGA
>CAVBGP010000109.1:0-6230 GCA_963595005.1 Acutalibacteraceae bacterium
ATTATATGCAGCTTCCGCCGGAAGAAAAGAGAGTTCCGTCACATTCTGATGAGATTGAGGTGTTCGGGTAACGGTCACTTAAAATGCCTAGAGTAAACAATCATGCCTACGTGTTTGCAGGTACCACATAATATAAAAGTACGGATTGCTTCGCGCTTTCGCGCTCTCGCAATCCTGCCCTGTAACGAGCAATCCGGGCTACCGCCCTTCTTGCCGTACAGGGCAGGTTGCCAAGTGTCTATGCGTCTTTGCGTGTAAACACGCAGTCCGCATAGCCGTTTGGCAACACTTTTAAAGTGAAATTATATAGATACTGGGAACATTTATGCATGATATTACGAAGGAGCTGAGTGCAGAGCTTGGCGTTAAAGAGGCTTATGTTGCAAATGTCATCAAGCTGTATGACGAGGGCAATACCATACCCTTTATAGCAAGATACAGAAAAGAAGCTCACGGTGCCATGGATGACACCACACTCAGGAAGTTAGAGGAGCGTCTTCTGTACTTAAGGAAGCTTGAGGAGCGCAGAGAAGAGATTATTAAGGCAATAGAGGAACAGGGCAAGCTTACGCCAGAGATAAGTGCAGCTGCTGAAAATGCAGCAACCCTTGCAGAGCTTGAGGATATATACAGACCCTTTAAGCAAAAGCGACGCACAAGGGCAACGGTTGCCAAGGAGCGAGGACTTGAGCCCCTTGCACTAAAGCTATACAGCCAGACTAAGGATCTCGCAGAGCCCTCTGTGCTTGCAGAGCCGTATCTCGATATCAACACAGGTAAGGAAAATGGCCTTGCCACCGTAGAGGATGCGCTCGCCGGAGCCTCAGATATCATAGCAGAGATGATATCTGACAGTGCCGACATTCGTAAGAAGCTCAGAGAGCTTACCATGCAGCAGGGTGTATTGGTGTCAAAGGCAGCAACTGAAGAGGATTCTGTATACAGTCAGTATTATGATTTCAGTCAGCCGGTTCGCAAGGTACAGGGGCATCAGGTGCTTGCCACAAACAGAGGCGAGAAGGAAAAGCTTCTTAAGGTAAGTGTTGAGCTTGACCACGACAAGGCGCTTGTTACAGTACTGCGGGAGATTCTTAAGCGCGGCTCTAAAACTACGGAATTTGTAGGAGCAGCAGCATTAGACAGTCTGGACAGACTTATATATCCGTCTATTGAGCGAGAGGTAAGATCTGAGCTTACTGACAAGGCATGTGAGGGAGCTATACATAATTTCTCGCTTAATCTTAAGCCGCTACTTATGCAGCCGCCCGTCAAGGGACATGTGACTATGGGACTTGATCCGGGATACCGCATGGGATGTAAGGTTGCAGTTGTTGACGGAACAGGCAAGGTACTTGACACCACTGTGGTTTATCCGACTCATGGTGACAGACAGCGTGAAGAGTGCATCCTTAAACTTAGTGCGCTTATCAGGAAGCATAAGGTAGAGCATATAGCTATAGGTAACGGTACTGCATCACGAGAGACAGAAAGTATGGCAGCAGACATGATAGCTCGTCTCGGAGGAACCGTGAGCTATGCTATTGTAAATGAAGCCGGAGCTTCTGTTTACTCTGCGTCTGAGCTTGCTGCCAGGGAATTCCCGCAGTTTGACGTAAACTTAAGAAGTGCAGTGTCCATAGCACGCCGCCTGCAGGATCCGCTTGCAGAGCTTGTTAAGATAGATCCCAAATCCATAGGAGTAGGACAGTATCAGCATGATATGCCGCAGAAGGAGCTGGATACCGCTCTTAGCGGAGTAGTAGAGGATTGTGTAAATGCCGTCGGCGTTGATATCAACACAGCTTCACCGTCATTATTAAGCTATGTTTCCGGACTAAATGCAGCTACAGCTAAAAATGTAGTTTTATACAGAGAGGAAAACGGTGCATTTACCTCAAGAGCGCAGATTAAGAAGGTGCCAAAGCTGGGACCAAAGGCATTTGAACAATGCGCAGGCTTCTTAAGAGTGCCTGAGAGCAAGGAGCTCTTAGATAATACAGGAGTGCATCCGGAGAGCTATAAGGCAGCAAAAGAGCTGTTGGAGAAGCTTGATATCAAGCCGCAGAGCATTAAGGCTGTGGCTACACATAATTTACTTAAAAACGAATTCGAAGGTAAAAATGCTAAGGCAGCGGAAAAAGCTGCATCAGTGCCGTCACTTGAGACTAAGGCAAAAGCCTATGGCATCGATAAATTAGCATCAGAGCTTAATATAGGCGTGCCGACACTTCAGGATATCATCAAGGAGCTTATGAAGCCCGGAAGAGATCCAAGAGAGGAGCTTCCGCAGACCGTGCTCCGTAAGGATGTGCTTGATTTTGCAGACCTTAAGGAGGGGATGCAGCTTAAGGGCACAGTCAGAAATGTTATTGATTTCGGTGTATTTGTAGATATCGGAGTGCATCAGGACGGACTTGTGCATATCTCAGAGATATGTGATAAATTCATAAAGCACCCGTCAGAGGTATTAAGCGTAGGTGATATCGTAGACGTAGTTGTACTTGGCGTGGATGAGAAGAAGAAACGAATTTCTCTGTCCATAAAGCAAGCCGGCAAATAGTAAGCTCATAGATGATTTTATAATCACCTTCGGATATCAGTAATGTTACCTGGAGGTGAAGTGTATAAATACATATACCAGTGTATTTGCGGGTACCTGTTGTTTCTTATCACAGTGCTGTGCAATAGGCACAGCGCATTGATAACGGTATTGTTTTTATTAAGGATTTCAAGTATAATCAATTGCTGTCACGAACTAAAACAGCTTATCCGGACAATGCCTAAAACAAGGATTGATACTAATAAGCTTATAAGGCAAAAGTCGTTAAGTAAGTTCGGGACAGACTTTGAGCTCTCATAGTATAACGGATAGAACGATAGCCTCCGGAGCTGTAGATAGCGGTTCGATTCCGCTTGAGAGCGTTATGAATTTATATGTTGCAGGAGCTGTTATCCTAGGCTTCTGTGTCGTGATAAGCATTGCGGCAGCATTAAGAAGTGCATGGGAACGGCGCCAACTGAAGATTGATTACTATCGTGCTGGGCAAGGCGGTACGCGTAATACGCGCATCGCCTTCATTTCTGATATACATAACTATTGTGATGATGAACAAAAAGCAAGTAAGCTTAAAGCTGCGATAAAGAAGTCATCTCCGGAGCTTATATTGCTTGGCGGAGATATAGTCGGCGTTAATAAAAAATGCAAGGCAGCTCCTGATGTGGACAGCATAAGCCGCGTTATGGCTGAGCTTGCATCAACCTATCCGCTCATATGTGCTGAGGGCAATCACGATACGAGACTAAGGGAGAGATATCCCAAGCTTTATGAACAATATAGGAGCAGCTTAGAGCAGGCCGGTGTGGTATTCCTTATTGACGAAAAGGCAGATTATAAAGATATATGCATATATGGAGTGACTCTTGATAAGCGCTATTACAGAAAGCGCATGCCAATCATCGAAGCAGATGAGAAAATGCCGGAAAAGTACCTTATAGGCAAGCTGGGGATGACGGACAAGCATAAGTTTAATATATTGCTTATGCACAGTCCAATATATCTTAAGCAGGCGGCAGACTGGGGAGCAGATCTTGTGCTTTCGGGACATTTTCACGGAGGAACCATAAGGCTTCCGGGCGGAAGAGGACTTATGAGTCCGCAGTTTCATTTCTTTAATAGGTATTGCTCGGGTGAGCATCATATGGACAAAGCTATGATGATAGTTAACCGGGGACTTGGCACTCATACCTTCAATATAAGGCTCAATAACCTGCCGGAGCTTAGTATCATAGATATAGTCAGCCGAGAATAAGGCGCAAAAACGCAGTCTGCACAGTCGCTTGTCAACACTTTTAGAGTAGGGATGGAAGAACCTAAGTATAAATTAGAACAACTGAATTTTGATGGTCCCTTAGACCTGCTGCTAAAGCTTATAGAGAAGGATAAAATCGATATATATGATATACCGATAGTGCGTCTCACAGAGCAGTATTTCCAGTATATCAATGCTATGGAGGAGAAGGACTTAGACGTTATGAGCGACTTCCTAGTCATGGCATCCATATTGCTTGATATCAAGGCCAAGATGCTGCTTCCTAAGGAGAAAAAGGAAGAGACTGAGGAAGAAGAGGATCCGAGAGCAGAGCTTACAGCAAGACTCTTAGAGTATAAGCGCTATAAGTTTATTGCACATGAGCTTAGGCTGTATGAGGCGTATGCAAAACGCTTTTACTACCGCGATGCAGAGCTTCCAAAGGAGCTTAAGTCATACGTACCTCCTGTTAACCTGGATGAGCTGCTTGACGGCGTGACCTTAGAGAGACTAAGAGAAGTGTATCTGAGGGTGCTAGGACGCATGAATTCTGCAGAAAATACAGCGCAGCAGCAGTTCTTTGGAGTTATCAAGAAGCACAGGATATCACTTGCAGGCTGTCTTAAGGGCATGGTTAATTATGCTAAGACGCACAAGCATTTCTCCTTCAGGCAGATACTTGAGGGTAAGGCGGATAAGACTGAGGTTGTTGTTAATTTCCTGGCTATCTTAGAGCTTATACGTATGGGCAAGGTGAGTGTTACCCAGGACGAAACAGATGCTGATATAGATGTAGAGGTCAATCAGGATGCTGATTTTGAGGATATTGATCTCAATAGCATAGAGGATAAATAATCCGGATAAGCCGCATGAGCTTTAGGCAGAGAGCCGGTTATATTGTGATTATTCGTTTGCAGGCTTAGCAGCAGGCAGCTTGGATTCAGAAGCTTTCAGCAAAAATAAGAAATAGACACAGGGCACTGATAATGGGAGATATAACAGATAAGGAAGGTCAGCTGAGATTTGAGCTTGGCGACAGAAAAACGGATAATCAATGCATAATGGAGGCGGTAATGTTTACCTTCGGCAGAGCTGTCTCTGTCTCAGAGCTTGCAAAAGCCTGTGAGCTGGATAATAAAGAGGCTGAGAAGGAAGTCAGAGGGCTGATGCGTATTCTTAATGAGGAAGAGGGCGCATTGATAGTACGAGAGATAGACGGGCAGTATCAGCTTTGCACTAATCCCAAGTATTTTGATTATTTGGTCAGAGTAGTATCTAATCCAAGGAAGCCGGAGCTGTCGGATGTGCTGATGGAGACCTTGGCTATAATAGCTAACAAGACTCCTGCGACAAGAGTCGATATAGAGAAGATAAGAGGCGTTAAGTCTGACTTTGCAGTTAATAAGCTTATAGAGTACGGGCTTATAGAGGAGTCAGGCAAGCTGAATGTTCCGGGACGTCCTACACTGTTTAAGCCGACGGATGAATTTTACCGCAGATTTGGCATTGAAAATAAATACGGTATGCCAAAGCCGGATGATGCCGTGGAGTCTAAGATAGAGGATGAGGTTCAGCTTGAGATTAAGGATATACTCGGAGCAGAGGAAGGAATTACCTGAACAGTTACGGGCTGCCGAATTGCCTGCAGGAGCTGAACGAGCAAGGCACATTCTTTCCTGCATGGCAGGAGCAATAAAGTTCATTAGTACGTACTAAATAGGAAGAGGATATGAGCGCAGAACGAATAGCAAGATTTGAGAAGGTTTCAAAAAAGCAGTGGACTGAGGATTTTCTGAAGCAGTTTGGTGGAGAGGCCGCACTTGACAGATATAAGGAGCACTGCTTGTCAAGCGAAGCACGTAAGGGTGCCGGAAATGCCGCTAAGGAGGATGATGAGTATGTCAGACTTTTGCAGCAGGCTGACAGTATATATGATGCAATAACTCTGCCAAAGCGTGCAACAAGCGGTTCTGCAGGCTATGATATATGTACGCCTGTAGATATAAGCTTAAAACCGGGAGAGAGCATCAAGATACCTACAGGTATAAGAGCAACAATGAGAGAGGACTACTGTCTCTTTATTATGCCGCGAAGCGGACTGGGTTCAAAGTATCGCTTTCAATTAAATAATACAGTCGGTGTAATTGACAGTGATTATTATTACAGTGACAATGAGGGACATATCTTTGTTCCAATGATTAATGACAGCCGTGACGGCAAAACAGTTGAGCTTAAGAGCGGCAGTGCATTTGTTCAGGCCATATTCTGCCGCTTTGGCATCACGGAGGATGATGAGGCAGAAGGCACAAGAAACGGAGGCTTCGGCAGCACAGGCTGAACAGTTACGAAATTTAATTTGATACAATGCTTTGCAGCAAAGAGAGTTATATGTCAGAACAGAAATCAGATAAAGTAATATAT
>CAVBGP010000110.1:0-6183 GCA_963595005.1 Acutalibacteraceae bacterium
CCATCTCCCTACGCCTATCGGCTTCGGTCGATGTCACGGCATGCGCCGTGTATCAATCGCCGTAAGACCTTTTGCCTGCGAGCATTCAAAGGTCATACGACGATTGATGTACTGCACATTTTACGCGCACCTTACTAAAATTTAACCCTAGCATGATAGAAACACAAGGCGGCTCACTGCTATAGTTTAGGCACACTTTAGAGAGGAGCGTGCTACATGCTTGAGCTTAACCATATAAGCAAGACCTTTGACAAGGTAACTGTACTTAAGGATATCTCGATTAATGTTAATGACGGAGAGATAGTATCCATATTAGGACCTTCCGGCTGTGGAAAAACCACCCTGCTTAATCTGATCCTGGGGATAACCGAGGCCGACGGAGGAAGAATCATATATAACGGTGAGGACATAACCTATACAGCCATGGAGAAGCGTGGCTTCAACATAGTATTTCAGGATTATGCACTTTTCCCAAATCTTAATGTCCGCAAGAATATTACCTACGGACTCAAGAATAAGCCGGGAGTATCAACACCGGAGGAGATAGAGGAGCTTATAGATCTTCTTAATCTCAGAGAGCAGCTTGATAAGAGCATAGATCAGCTCTCAGGCGGTCAGAAGCAGCGAGTTGCTCTTGCAAGAACACTGGTAATGAAGCCCCGCATCCTTCTTTTAGACGAGCCGCTGTCAGCACTCGACGGCATCATCAAGGAATCTATCAAGGATAGAATCAGAACCATAGCAAGAGAATTTAAACTTACAACCATCATAGTCACACATGATCCGGAGGAGGCACTTACATTGTCTGATCGCGTGCTTATCATCAATCAGGGCAGTATTGCTCAGTATGCCGAGCCGGAAGAGATTATACGTAATCCTGAAAATGACTTTGTCCGCAAGTTTATTCTTAATCAGCTTGAGATCAAGAAAAACAATATCTATGCACTCTTCGATAATCCAAGTCCGATAAGGGCAGCAATGTGAGGGTGGCATGAAGCATAATAATCGTGATCTGTGGATTATATTCACAGCACTTGCTGTTTTGTTTATTTTGTTTCTGGGAGCACCGGTTCTTAAGCTTTTTGCAAAGTCCGTAAGCGGTGATGCAGGACTAACCTGTGATTATTACATCTCAGTAACAGGCGGCAGAAATTTTGTTACGGCACTTTTAAACAGCTTCAAGGTATCCGCGGCGGCTGCGTTTGTGGCAGTAATCATAGCCTTTATAATTGCATACTCGATGCACTACACCAGGCTTCCGAGTGGCTTTAAGAGTCTGATTCACGGCATAGTGGTATTGCCTATGCTGTTGCCTACCATCACCTATGGCTTTGCAATTATTTATTCCTTCGGCAAGCAGGGACTTATAACAAGATTTCTTGGCTTTCAGATATTTAATATATACGGCTTTGGCGGACTGCTCATGGGCTATGTCATTTATACCGTGCCGGTTGCCTTCCTGCTCATACATAACACTATGAGCTATGTGGACAAGAAAACCCTGATAGTATCGAAGGTTATGGGTGACAATGCATTGTCCACCTTCAGCATCGCAGTGCTGCGCCCGCTCTTAGGCACACTTGCAGGTGCATTTATACAGGCATTCTTCCTTTGCTTTACGGATTTCGGCATACCGGCATCCGTGGGCGGCAAATACGACGTTATCGCAACGACTCTGTATAACGAGATGCTAGGCGGTATTCCGGATTTTAATCGCGGTGCAGTTGTATCGGTCATAATGCTGCTTCCGTCGATAGTGAGCATAATGCTGCTCAGATACCTAGAGCGTTACAACATCCGTTACGACAGGATAAGCGATGCAGATCTTAGGGATAATAAAGTAAGAGATACGGTTTGGGGACTTGCCTCGGCGGCATTTTCAGCAACAGTAATAATATTCTTTGCGGTTATATTCGTAATACCGTTAGTCAGAAACTGGCCGTACCAGGCAATATTTACAACAGAGCACTTTACAGAGGTCTTCTCGGATAAGGAGCTTATAAATGTATATGAGCATTCGCTGATTATGGCCTTGCTTACAGCTCTTATCGGTACGCTTATAGCATACGGGGCTGCGCTTATCACGGCACGAAGCACTCTTCCGAAATCAGTCAAGCAGGTAATTGATTCGATAGCTTTGATAACCAATACAATACCGGGCATGGTTTTGGGCCTCGCCTTTTTGTTCAGCTTCTCAGGAACGGCTCTGCAGAATACATTTGCATTAATGATACTTTGCAATATAGTGCATTACTTCTCGACTCCGTATCTGATGATGAAGAATTCACTCTCCAAGATGAATTTGAGATGGGAGACCACCGGCATGCTGATGGGCGACAGCTGGCAGAAAACCATAGTGCGCATAGTTACGCCTAATGCAGCATCGAGTCTCATCGAGGTGTTCAGCTATTACTTTATTAACTCAATGGTAACCATAAGTGCGCTGGTATTTATTGCCGGAGCCAGAACCATGGTGCTCACGACCAAGATTAAGCAGCTTCAGTATGTGAATAAATATAATGAAGTATTTGTGCTCTCACTCCTGATATTGGCTACGAATCTAATTGCAAAGGGCATATTTACCTGGCTTGCAAATAAACGAGTTAAACCTAATTAATAAGGTGACTTTTTGGCACCATATTATATAAAAAGTACGGATTGCTGCGTGCTGATGCACTCTCGCAATCCTGCCCTATAACGAGCAATCCGGGCTACCGCCCTTCTTGCCGTACAGGGCAGGTTGCCAAATGCAAAATCATCCTTGCATGCAAGCATGCAGTCTGATTTTGCATCCGTCAACACTTTTAAAGTATAGCGAAAGGATTTTTGGGAAAGAAATGAAATCACGTAAGTTATTAGCAATAGGATTGTGTTTGGGTCTTACAGCAGGCCTGCTTACAGGCTGCGGAAGCAGTAAGGGAAGCTCAGAGACTACAGCTGCAGCTTCACAGGCTCCTAAGTCTGAGACAGAAGCAGCTGTTGCAGCAAGCTCAGACAATGCCAAGAGCACAGCAGATGCCAAGCAGGTAGTTATATATTCTAATGCGGATGATGAGGCAATCACAGCTATGACCAATGCTCTCAACAATAACGGCTACGAGGGCAAGTATATCTTCGAGACCTTCGGAACCTCAGAGCTTGGAGGAAAGCTTCTTGCTGAGGGCACAAATCTTGAGGCAGATATGGTTACCATGAGTACCTTCTATCTGCAGAGTGCTCAGGATAAGAACAATATGTTCCTTCCGCTTACCTTTGATGTTAAAACCCTTGAGACAGTTCCGGATTTCACAGCACCGATAACCTCTCAGGAGGGAGCAATCATTATCAATACTGAGCTCCTTAATG
Organism: Acutalibacteraceae bacterium; assembly: GCA_963595005.1. Taxonomy (GTDB): domain Bacteria; phylum Bacillota; class Clostridia; order Lachnospirales; family Lachnospiraceae; genus Avilachnospira. The sequence continues at coordinate 3,346 of CAVBGP010000110.1, forward strand.
AAAATAATCTTCCTATGCCGACCTGTCTTAAGGACTTGGCTGACCCGGCATATGCAGGCTTCCTTGCAGTAACTGATGTTAAGTCATCATCAACAGCATGGCTTTTGATGCAGGCTCTTGTTTCAGAATACGGAGACGATGGGGCACAGGAGATACTGCACGATATCTATGTAAATGCAGGCGACCACGTTGAGTCCTCAGGCTCTGCACCGCTTAAGCTCTGCGAGGCAGGCGAGGTAGCAATCGGCTTTGGACTTCGTCATCAGGCAGTTGCAGCTAAGGCAGAGGGACTTCCGATAGAGTATGTTGACCCGACAGAGGGTAACTTCTCACTGACAGAGTCTGTTGCAGTATTAGATAAGGGCGACAAGATCAATCCGCTTGCAATGGAGATGGCTCAGTGCATCATTGATAACGGCCGCGAAGAACTGCTTGCAAACTATCCTAATCCGCTCTATGAGGGTGAGAGTGCTGATAATGCCAACAAGTCAGCTTATCCTAAGACCTTCAGTGAGCCGCTTACCTTCGAGCTTTATGAGCATCATCAGGAGATTTCTGAGGCAGCCAAGTCTTGAGTAACAAGGAGACATTTACATGAATACATATAAGTTGCTGACACCGGGACCGCTTACAACGAGCGAGACAGTAAAGCAGGAGATGCTGTTCGACCACTGCACCTGGGATGATGATTATAAAGAGATAACACAGCGCATACGTGCGGGACTTTTGAAGCTCGGACATGTTGCAGAGCCTGAATATACTGCAGTGCTGATGCAGGGCAGCGGAACCTTTGGAGTAGAATCAGTGCTGACAAGCGTTATAGGAGCTGATGATAAGCTGCTTATTGCTGCTAACGGAGCCTACGGAGAGCGTATGGCAGATATCTGCGAGCATGCAGGCATAGCTTATACTATCTATAATCAGAGCAACAATAAGCGTCCGGACCCTGAAAGAATAGAGGAACTGCTTAAGGCTGACAGTGCCATCACACATGTATCAGTGGTTCACAGTGAGACTACCAGCGGTATACTTAATGACATTGAGGCAGTCGGCAAGGTGGCAAAGGCAGCTGGCAAGACCTTTATCGTGGATGCTATGTCAAGCTTTGCCGGAGTAGATATACCGATTGCGGATTGGGGTATTGATTTTCTTATCTCAAGTGCCAATAAGTGCATACAGGGAGTGCCGGGCTTTGCGTTTATTATTGCAAAGCGTGACAAGCTGATGGAGAGTGCAGGCAAGGCTCGCTCACTGTCATTGGATCTCTATGATCAGTGGAAGGGCATGGAGGATGGAAATGGCAAGTGGCGTTTTACCTCACCGACCCATGTTGTTCTTGCTTTTGCCAAGGCTATGGAGGAGTTGGATGCTGAGGGAGGCATATCTGCGCGTCATGCTCGCTATGACAATAACCAGAAATTGCTGACAGAGCGCTTTACGGCGCTGGGCTTCAAACCATACCTTGAGGCCAAGGTGCAGGGACCTATTATTACGACCTTCTGCTATCCTGAGGGAGCTAAATTCAGCTTCAGGGAGATGTATGATTACATCAAGGACAGGGGCTATGTGCTTTATCCCGGCAAGGTAATGGAGGCAGATACCTTCCGTGTCGGCAATATCGGCGAGATATATGCAGAGGACATTGAAAAGCTTGCCGCTATTATGGCAGATTTTCTCAAGGAGGTGCAGGCATGAGAACAAAGCTTGTTATACTTGACTGGGCAGGAACCAGTGTGGATTACGGCTGCTTTGCTCCTGTAAATGCATTTGACAGGGCATTTCGTGCCTGCGGCATTGAGCCTACAGTTGATGAGATACGTGAGCCTATGGGTATGCTCAAGCTTGATCATATCAAGACTATGCTGAAAATGCCGCGCTTGCATGAGCTTTGGCTTAAGGAACACGGTACGGAGCCGGATGAGGCTGCAGCAGAGGAAATATATCGTATATTTGAAGAAGCACTTATGTTAAGCCTCGAGGATTATGCTACGCCTAAGCCAGGCACCTTGGAGACAGTAGAGAAGCTTCGTGCAATGGGTATCAGCATCGGATCAACCACAGGCTATACAGATGCTATGATGGATGTTGTAGCAAGACGTGCTGCAGAGCAGGGCTATGAGCCGGATGCATTGTTTACACCGGACGCTGTAGGAGGACTTGGACGCCCGTATCCTTATATGATATATGCTAATATGCGTAAGTTTGAGATGGCATCAGTCAGTGAGGTGATCAAGGTCGGAGATACCGTTTCTGATATTAAGGAGGGCTTAAATGCCAGTGTTCGCTCACTTGGAGTATTGGAGGGCAGCAGCGTATTAGGACTTACTGAGGATGAATATGATGCACTTGCAGACAGTGAGAAAAAGTTACTGCTTGACGAAGCCCGTCAAAAGCTCCTTAAAGCAGGCGCAACAGATGTGCTGCTCAACTTAAGCGAGCTTCCGGCTTGGATAGAAGCCCACGGTTAACGAATATCGAATTTTATAATAAAGAGCTTTGGACATAATGCCGCAAAAGCATGGTGTCTGAGGCTTTTTCTTGATTTTGCAGGAAGTATCTTGCATCAATACAATTGCCAAGAGTGCAGACCAAGGTTGACCTAAAAAATAGCATGCCTTAAAATAGAACATAGCTGGACACGATAGGGGATTATGGCATTTTATAAAAATTCTATAAAAAGAATAAAACTTTTATAAAATCGCAAATGAGTTCATATATTGTACATGTTTTGACTGAATAATCAGTGGTGATAATTAACAATACCTGATTTTGGGATTAACATATTGTAATTGTTCAGCACCACCAGAATAATATCAAAAAATGCAGAGGCAAGCTTGC
>CAVBGP010000111.1:0-6034 GCA_963595005.1 Acutalibacteraceae bacterium
CTTTTAACTGCATTCAGTACAGTTATATCCGGTTCTCCTATGCCTGTTCTGCCGCCGTGCAACTTGCCAAGCACGGATATATTAGCTGTATATCTGTCTGTATACATCTTGTATTTGCTGTTAAAGTCCTCATCAAGTCCCATATGCAGGTTCCTGATATAATCATGCTCTGCATCAGCAACTGCAGGATCCTGCAGTGAGATAGTGTGAACAGCTATATTAGCACACTGATCGGATACTCGCTCCAGGTTAGTTAGTATGTCAAGAAATACGTAGCCTGAAAATATCGTACATTCTCCGGTCTTAACTCTCTCGTAGTGATTGGACTTGAGCAGGTTGATAAGATCATCTATAACCTCCTCAATAGGCTCGACATATCGTGCTTCATTAATGCTTTGTCTCACAAATGCGCTGTGCGTATGGTCAAGAACCTCAGTTATGGCAGAATGAAGCACGGCAAGCTCATGCTGTGCCCCTTCTGTAAATGTCACATGTCTGTTGTTCATATCTATGGCATTTTCCCTGATATTATCAGCAAGGTCGCCGATACGCTCAAACTCTGAGACACATTTAACATAATAATTAAGTCGGTTAGTCTCGCTTCCTATCCTAACATGCGCAGACAGATTGCTTAGATAATCTCCGACTCTGTCGGTCAGCATGTCAAGGTCATCCTCATTTTTTTCAATTGCTGTTATTAGCTTGTCATCAAACTTATCAATAACCGCAAAGGCTCTCTCTACATTTTTGGAAGCATTTTCTGAGATATAAGCAATAACACTCTCGGCTGCAGAAAGTGCAAGCTCTGGGGAGTTATAGAGATTCTTATTGAGCGTTGCCGCAACAAGCTCCACCTTGGATGTATCTGCATCTGCATCCTTATCCTTCACTATACGATAGCTAAGCTTAACGATAACTCCGCATACCGGCAATATGACTATCGCTGCAAAGAGGTTGAACAGGGAATTTGCATTGGCAATACCACCGGAGCTAATAGGTGCAAACCAATAATCTCCGAACACTCCAAAGGATCTAAGCAGCAGCACTCCCAGCAATATAACAGTATCCTTGGCTATACAATATAAGATATGTATGCATCCGACACGTCTTGCATTGGTCGAAGCACCGATTGATACCATAAGTCCTGTAATAATACAGTCACCCATATATATCCCCATCATGATGGCATATACCGAGCCAAAGGTAAGCTGTCCTGTAACAGAGAGTGCCTGTAATATACCTACAGAGGCTGAGGAATGGAATAAAAGTGCTGTACAAAGTCCCGCAAAGAATCCAAGCACCGGTCTTCCGGCAAAGCTTGCAAAAAGCTCTGTAAATGCTGGTGAGGTTGATAATGGGCTGACCGCTGAGGTCATGTTGAGAAGTCCTGTAAAAAGCACGCCAAAGCCGATAGCAATTGTACCTACAAGCTTAGGCTTGCCCTTATCACAAAACATGAGAAGAAATATACCGATAAGTGCAGCAAGCGGAGCCAAGGTTGATGGCTGAAAGAATTGAATCCAGGTCATACCACCTGCATCTAAATCAAGAAGTCTTATAATCTGTCCGGTAACAGTTGTACCGAGATGCGCGCCGATAACGACGCCTATGCACTGCTTAACTGTAAGTATACCTGCTCCAACCATACCGGCTGTAAGCACAACGGTTGCAGACGAGCTCTGTATAACACCGGTAACACCAAGTCCGAGGACAAATCCCATAAAAGGATTATTAGTTACCATCCCCATGGCATTCTTAAGTGCTGAGGAAGAACCCTGCTTAAGACCGTCTCCCATAACTCTCATACCATAGAGAAATAATGCGAGCCCTCCAAGCATAGCAATAATGTTAAATACAGTCATATTCTGCTAACCCCTAACAAATAATAATTATGAAAATGTATCACAATGCAGATGTTCGAAGACAAAAAATCAGCTGTATCGTATCAAAAGCACGACACAGCTGATTAATTTTCATAATAATAGTCTCTGCCGAACAAAGAATATATTATGTGTTTTAACCTGATTAGTCAACAAAAAATCATGTAATGACAGCGTTAAGTATTTAACGGTAAGCAACCATGACTACGTGTTCGTAGGCACCACATATTAATAAAAGTACGGATTGCTACGCGCTTTTATATTATGTGACGCCTGCGAATTTGCAGGCATGATGGTTTACTTAACAATCAAACAGTTATTTACCTGTTTCTAAGCTGCTCATCAATAGCTGCAGCTGCTGTCTTACCGGCTCCCATTGCTGAGATAACGGTTGCAGCACCTGTAACAGCATCACCGCCTGCGTATACAGAGTCTCTTGAGGTAAGTCCTGTCTCATTGACTACGATACCACCGTGATTGTTAACCTCAAGTCCCTTGGTTGTAGACTTAATAAGCGGATTAGGTGAGGTACCTATAGCTATAACGACTGTATCTACCGGAATCTCCCACTCCGAATCCTTAATCGGGATAGGCTTACGTCTTCCTCTCTCATCTGGCTCGCCAAGCTCCATCTTGACACACTTGATAGCTCTGATAGAACCATTCTTAGGATCCTTAGGATCTTCCTTGTTCTCGTAGCTGAGTATCTCTATAGGATTATTGAGAAGCTTAAACTGTATGCCCTCCTCCATAGCGTGCTCAACCTCTTCCTTACGTGCAGGAAGCTCCTCCATGGAACGACGGTATACGATGTATACATTTTCAGCACCAAGTCTGAGAGCTGTTCTCGCTGCGTCCATAGCAACATTTCCGGCACCTACTACTGCAACATTGCCGCCCTTCTTGATCGGTGTGGTAGGGGCGTCAAGGTAAGCCTTCATGAGGTTTGAACGTGTAAGGAACTCGTTAGCTGAGTATACACCCTTTAGCGACTCACCCGGTATGTTGAGGAAGTTCGGAAGTCCTGCACCGGATCCGATAAATACAGCCTCATAGCCTCTCTCAAAGAGCTCGTCAACTGTAAGAGTTTTGCCGATAACTACGTTAGTCTCAAAGTCAACACCGAGTGCCTTAAGGCCGTCAATCTCCTTAGCAACTATAGCCTTAGGAAGACGGAACTCGGGAATACCATAAACCAATACTCCTCCGGCCTTATGCAGTGCCTCAAATACAGATACCTCATAGCCCTTCTTGGCAAGGTCTCCGGCACAGGTAAGTCCGGAAGGACCTGAGCCTACTACTGCAACTCTGTGGCCGTTAGAAGCAGGCTTAACAGGCTCCTCCTTGCAGTTTTCATTGTGATAATCTGCAACAAATCTCTCAAGTCGGCCTATACCTACAGGCTCAAACTTGATACCCATGGTGCACTTACTCTCACACTGCTTCTCCTGCGGACATACACGACCGCAAACTGCAGGAAGTGATGAGGTTCTGGTTATAACCTGATAAGCCCCCTCAAAATCGCCTTCCTTGATGTGAGTGATAAACTCCGGGATGCTGATATTTACCGGACATACGTCTACGCAAGGCTGATTCTTACAGTTAAGACATCTCTTAGCCTCTTCGACCGCTATTTCTGCTGTATATCCGAGTGCTACCTCTTTAAAATTATGTGCTCTGACTTCCGGTGCCTGCGAAGGCATCTCATGTTTCTTTGGTTCCATATCCGTCCTCCTTAGGCATTCTTAAAGAGGTTGCATGCCTCATCATAAGCATGTCTCTCATATTCGTTGTACATACGGCTTCTTGAGATAGCATTATCAAAGTCAATCTCGTAGCCGTTGAAGTCTGGTCCGTCTACGCATGCAAATGCAGTAACATCCTTACCTTCCTTATGCAGGATAAGACGACATCCGCCGCACATGCCTGTTCCGTCTATCATGATAGGAGCCATGGATGCTGTAATAGGTGCATTGAATTCCTTGGCTGTAAGTACTGTGAACTTCATCATTACAAGAGGACCTGTAACAATTATCATATCAAACTTCTCACCGGATGAAAGAAGCTCACGAAGCGGGACTGTAACATTACCCTCTCGGCCGTAGGAGCCGTCATCAGTCATAATGAAGAGCTTATCTGAACATGCCTTGAACTCATCCTCAAGGATAACGAGATCCTTGCTTCTGAAGCCTGCTATGCTGGTAACCTCAGCTCCAAGTCTGTGGAACTCTTCTGCAACCGGAAGTGCGATAGCACAGCCAACACCTCCGCCAACAATACAGACCTTCTTGATGCCCTCAGTCTCTGTTGCATTGCCGAGCGGTCCTACAAAGTCCTGCAGATATCCGCCCTCGGGTACATTGTTGAGCTTAACCGTTGTAGCTCCGACAACCTGAAATATAACCCTGACTGTTCCCTTCTCCTTATCGCAATGTGACACGGTAAGAGGAATTCTCTCTCCATCTTCGTCTACTCTCAGGATGATGAACTGACCCGGCTTAGCCTTAGCAGCTACAAGCGGTGCTTCAACTTCAATCATCGTCAGCGTAGGTCTGAGTGATTTCCTTCTGACAATTTTATACATAGTGCCCTCCTAATAAAGCCCTAACCATACCCCAACCATCTATATAATCAGCAATCTGTTTTGTCATAATAAACAATCAAACGTAATATATATAGTCTAAAGTTCGGTAATTAATGCTAATAGAGATAATATACTTACTTTATTTGTAAGGGGCAAGTGTTTTTTTATTGATTGGTATTTTTTTAACAATGGTATCAAAATTTATACATTGGTTTTATGAGCAGCATACGAATTTATACATTTTCCTGATAAAAAGCAGTCTAACGTGTTTGCTGATATCACATATACTAACGTGTTTGCAAGGACAATATAGTATAAAAGTCCCGGATTGCTGTACGCTTACGCAGTCAGGGACTTTTAAAATATTATGAATGTCTGTTCGGATCACATCCTTGTAATTGTACTGAAGGTCATATATATCATGCACGCAGCAAAAGCGACAAACCAACGATTCTTAAGCGCTGCGTAGGCATGCGGAACAGCTGGATTTCCATTGATATAGTCCTTAAGTCTGGTTCTGTTCTTGACAGCAAGGATAATGCTTATCAATAAACTTGCGATAAATACTGTAAATGCTCCAATCACATATGCATTGTACGGCGCATGCTCTGACAGATAAACGATAAGCTCTCCGAATACGCCGTTATTGATGATGTGCAATATCAAGGACGCAGCTATAGAATACTCTGTTGCAACGTATCCCAGTATGATTCCTGCAGCAAAGGTAAAGAAAAGCTGCTGTATATCTCCGTGCATCAGACTAAACATAAGTGCTGATATAACTATAGCATATACCTTGCCGCATCTTGACAGTGCCTTAAGCAGAAATCCTCTGAACACAAGTTCCTCTACCACAGGACCAATCAAAACAACATAGAGCATCAGCACTAAGCTGCCGGAATAATCCGCATTCATAGCCGGACTCTCCGTCACAGTCAGTCCGAAGGTATTAAGTATAAGCTCGGTTAAGTTCAGCATCAAGGATGATACAATCTGCAAAGCAAGCATAATAGCTGCAAAGCATATGCATTTGCCTAATCCAAATGATTTATGCTTTTCCTTTATCACAGCCATGGGCTTCCTGCCGTCAAACAGGAATCTGTCCTCGTGCATCTCGTATATGTAGAGCCACAGCAAAATAAGCCCCAGTATAACTGAGGCTATTGCTATTACTCCGTTCAACAGCTTGGCGTATGTATTAAGCTCGGGTATGATGCCAAGCACAAAGCTTCCGCCTGTCACTAATGCTGACTGCGTCGTGTATAAGGCAAGCATGTAGATATCAAGTCCAAGGCATGCCAGGTATACTGTTCTCTTTATTGTAAATGTTTCTGTATCCAATTTATATCAAGCTGATAGTCAGTCTCATGTAAATGACACCTCCTAATCCATAGCTGCAAGGTTAAACTCCTGCTTAGTGAGGCATTTTGATGATTTGGGTAACGTTCTTTTGGTGCTAACTTTTGGTGCTAACTTTTGGTGTTAGCTTTCGGTGTTAAAGCTCTTTAGCAGGCTTTGGTATTACGCCTTGCAAGCCTCCATAATAGCATCATAAAGCTCATCATACTCC
>CAVBGP010000112.1:0-6019 GCA_963595005.1 Acutalibacteraceae bacterium
ACATCGTGTTTTAAAATTAAACACCTGTTTCTATTAATTATGAAAATACACCAATTCCAAACAAGATTTTAATTGTTTAGTAATTAACAATATGCTAATATTCTTGACAATCGGTATTGCTCAGCAGACATCGTGAATTTTTTGCTGGGTTAATACGAAAATGATAATTCTAGCTTTGTTGGGAGGTACAGATGAAAGCAATCGTAATAGATCCGAGTGACAATATTGTAGTAGTTCTCGGTCCCGTTGCTAAGGGAGATGAGGTAACCTGGAAGATTGGAGAGCAGGACTTTGCAGCAAAGGCTCTTGATGATATTCCGATTTATCACAAGATGGCATCTAAGGACATCAAGAAGGGCGATCCTATCGTTAAATACGGACAGCATATCGGTATAGCAGGCTGCGACATTAAGCAGGGCAACTATGTTCATGTTCATAATGTTGAGAGCCATCGTGAGGATCTTAAGTAAGGAAAGCGGGGTAAATGTATGAATTTCTGGGGATATAGAAGACCGGACGGAAAAGTAGGAATCAGAAACAAGGTTCTTATACTGCCTGCAAGCGTATGTGCAGCAGATACAGCAAGAATTATATCAGAGCAGGTTGAGGAGACAGTAACCTTCCATAACCAGAGCGGATGTTCACAGGTTAAGAGTGACCTTGACCTCACAATGAGAACCATGGTAGGCTTTGCTGCTAACCCTAACATCTACGGAACAGTAGTCGTATCACTCGGATGCGAGGGATGTCAGATGGACTGGGTAGTTGAGGAGATACAGAAGCGCACCAACAAGCCTCTTAAGACCTTTATAATACAGGAATGCGGCGGAACCATCAAGACAGTTGAGCAGGCTGTAAGAGCTGCCAAGGAGATGGTTCAGGAGATGAGCATGCAGCGAAGAGAGGAGTTCCCTATCAGCGAGCTTATGCTTGGTACTGAGTGCGGCGGTTCAGATCCTACAAGCGGTATCGCATCTAACCCGCTTATCGGTGAAGTCTGTGACAGACTTATAGATAACGGCGGAACTGCTATACTTTCAGAGGTTCCGGAGTTTATCGGCGGTGAGCATATACTTGCACACAGAGCAGTTACCCCTGAGGTTGGTGAGCAGATTCTCCATGTTGTACACAGATTTGAGGAGGATATGCGCAGAGTCGGTGAGGAGATACGTAATGGCAATCCTACACCGGGCAACAAGGCCGGCGGTATCACCACACTTGAGGAGAAGTCATTAGGCTGCATCCACAAGAGCGGACACAGACCTATACAGGCTGTATATGATTATGCAGTTCCGGTTGATAAGAAGGGACTTGTTATTGTAGATACTCCAGGTAATGATCCGTCATCACTTTCAGGTATGGTTGCTTCAGGTGCTACAGTATGCATCTTCTCAACAGGACGCGGTACACCTACTGGTAATCCTATCGCACCGGTTATCAAGATTACTGCCAACAAGCTTACCTACAGCAAGATGTATGATAACATCGACATTGACTGCAGCCGTCTCTTAGAGGAGCCTGAGGCTATGGCTGAGATGGCAGACGATACACTGCAGGAGATTATTAACGTTGCTAACGGCAAGATCACCAAGTCTGAGTCATTGGGCTTCACTGAGATTGCCATGGCAAGAGTATGCAACTACGTATAAGATAAAGACTACCGATGGGCGTGATACAGCTAGCTTGTTTGCTGATATCATGCCCAATTTTGAAGGCTGTATTCTATCTCCAGCATAAGCTTTGCAGGTTGACTTAATATTTTCCGCTTGACAAATGCTTCCGCCTTTGATATCTTACTTAAGTATGCCGCATAACAAGGGTATAAGTGTGTCTAATCATAGGCATCACCCGGATTAGCGAGTTTTTATTTAAGAAGGAGGTACCTTACATGTACGCAATTATCGCAACAGGCGGAAAGCAGTATAAGGTAACCGAGGGAGACATCGTTAGAGTTGAGAAGCTTGAGGTAGCTGAGGGTGACAAGGTTACTTTTGATCAGGTTCTCATGATCGGTGGCGAGGATACCGTTATCGGTAATCCTACTGTTTCTGGAGCAAGTGTTTCTGCAACTGTTACCGCTAACGGAAAGGCTGACAAGGTTATTGTCTACAAGTACAAGAGAAAGACCGGCTATCACAAGAAGAACGGTCACAGACAGCTTTTCACAGAGGTTAAGATCGACAGCATCACAAAGTAATTAACATGAAATATTAGTGTCAGTGCTTGTTTGACAGATTATAGGCTTATGGCTTAAAAAATGATAATCTGTGAGCAATGACATCAGTTCATGTATGACACACTTAACGGAGGTTTTTCATGGCTCATAAAAAAGGTATGGGATCCACCAAGAACGGCAGAGACAGTAATTCCCAGCGTCTTGGTATTAAGAGATCTGACGGACAGTTTGTTCTTGCAGGTAATATCCTTTACAGACAGCGCGGAACACGTATTCATCCGGGTACAAATGTAGGTATCGGTAAGGATGATACATTATTTGCCAAGGTTGATGGTATCGTTAGATACGAGAGATGGGGCAAGGACCGCAAGAAGTGCTCTGTATATCCGGAGCAGGCTTGATCGGATAAGCATTGATTTATGGAGGGACTGTGTTGCATTAAGCACGGTCCCTTTTACGATAATAGAAAAAGATTAGCGGATAAAGTTACAGGAGCTTTTATGGCATTTGCAGATACAGCTAAAATAACAATTAAGAGCGGTAAGGGCGGGGACGGACACGTTTCCTTCAGAAGAGAGCTATTCGTTCCTAACGGCGGTCCCGACGGCGGTGACGGCGGCAAGGGCGGAGATCTTATATTTGAAGTTGATAAGGGCATGACTACACTCGGCGACTTCCGCATGAGGAGAAAGTTCGCTGCAGAAGACGGCGAGCAGGGCGGTGCCAAGAGATGCCATGGAAGAAACGGCAAGGACCTTGTAGTTAAGGTTCCCTACGGCACCGTTGTTAAGGAATTAAAGAGCGGTAAGGTTATTACGGATATGTCCGGAGATAATCTTAGAGAAGTTGTTCTTACCGGCGGTAAGGGTGGACTTGGCAATATGCATTTTGCTACGTCTGTCATGCAGGCACCGAGATTTGCTCAGCCGGGTCAGCGTTGTCAGGAACTTGAGGTTCTCTTAGAGCTCAAGGTTATAGCTGATGTAGGGCTTGTAGGCTTCCCTAATGTCGGTAAGTCTACACTTATCAGTATGTCCTCTAATGCCAGACCTCAGATAGCTAATTATCATTTCACTACACTTCAGCCTCATCTTGGCGTAGTTGATCTAGGTGACGGAGACGATGACAGCTTTATTATGGCAGATATCCCGGGACTTATTGAGGGAGCTGCGGAGGGAGCGGGTCTCGGACATGATTTCCTGAGACATATCCAGCGCTGCCGTGTACTTGTGCATGTTGTAGATGCAGCAGGCACTGAGGGGCGTGATCCGCTTGATGATATAGCCAAGATTAATTCTGAGCTTGAACGCTTTGATATAGATCTTACCAAGCGCCCTATGATTATTGCAGCCAACAAGATTGATGCTATATATGATGAAGGCGACGATCCTGTAGCACGTATACGAGCTGAGTATGAGCCACGTGGTATCAAGGTTATGCCTATCTCTGCTGCAACCGGCAAGGGCGTAAAGGAGCTTCTTTATGAGGTGCTGAGAGTACTTAAGGAAACCAAGCAGGAGCCTCTTATCTACGAGAAGGAATTTGATATTAAGGCAAATATGGCTGAGGAGCTGCCACTTAATATATATAAGGAATCTGGCAAGGTTTATGTTGTTGAGGGGCCGCGCATTGAGCGTATGCTTGGTTATACCAACCTTGAGGATGAGAAGGGCTTTAAGTTCTTCCAGGATTATATGAAGGAGCAGAAGATTATAGCTGAGCTTAAGAAGCTTGGTCTGCAGGAAGGCGATACCGTTAGGGTAGGAGGTCTTGAGTTTGAATATTACGAGTAAACAGAGAAGTGTGCTTAAGGGCATAGCGATGACAGAGGACGCCATTTTCCAGATTGGCAGAAACGGTCTCACAGATGAGTATATTGAGGCTATAGCAGAAGCCTTGGAGAAGCGTGAGCTTGTTAAGATTCATGTGCTTAAGAACAATGACGATGATAAGATGGAGCTTGCCAATGCGATAGCTGAGAGAACAGGTTCTCTTGTTGTGCAGGTTATAGGCAGCAAGATAGTGCTCTTTAAATATCAGCACGATCCTAAGAAGCGCAAGATAGAGATCTAAGTTCTCAGTATTGTGTGTATATATGCAGGGGATTTCGTTGTAATTCGTAGTCAGTGCAGCGGTATAGCGTGATATATCCTCAGCAATACAGCAATACACAGGACTTAAGTTACTGCCGTATTTACGGATTATATGCATTGTGAGGAACTAAATTCAGTGGAGCAAAAAGAAGAGATAACAATAGCATTAATATCAGAGCTTCGCACTAAGGTTAAGCACAGGCAGACAGCAAAACGCTTTGAGCACACACTTGGCGTGGCTTTTACCGCGGCTTGTATAGCATTTATATCAGATGTACCGCCGCTTAAGGCAGAGCTTGCAGGGCTTTTGCATGATTGTGCCAAGTGCTATAGCGATAAGGAGCTTATCTCTATGTGCCACAAGGCCAAGGTGGAGCTTACAGACTATGAGCTTGCTTCACCTGCGGTCATACATGCTAAGTACGGTAGCTTCATGGCAGAGCATGAGTTTGGTATCACAGACCCTGATATACTTAATGCTATACGCTTTCATACGACAGGACGCCCTGATATGAGCATACTTGAGAAGCTTATATTTGTGGCTGATTATATAGAACCGCTTAGAGATAAGGCATCCAATCTTAAGGAAGCACGCATATTGGCATTCACAGATCTTGATGAATGCGTTTATAATATACTGGAGGCTACGGTTACGTATCTTAAGAGCCAAGGTTCAAAGATAGTGCCTGATACTTTGCAGGCGTATGAGTGGTATAGCCTACACAGGAAAATGTGACCGACTTTAAAGTCTTTTTGCTTTTAGACAGGTTACGAAATTATGGCACTTGCTTGATTTCTAAGGAAGCGACGTATTTTCGGTATAGCCATGTTAGATGACTAAACTTTCTTGCACATTTGGAGGATTATTATGAATACAGAGCACACAGCAGCAGAGATAGTTAAGGCAGTATATAAGGCACTTGACGATAAGAAGGCTTCTGATATCAGTGTCATTGATATCAGTGCATTATCTGTTGTAGCTGATTATTTTGTTATAGCGTCTGCTGACAACATCAGACAGACGTCCGCACTCTGCGATAATGTAGAGGATACCTTAGGCCGCATGGGCATAGAGCCTAAGCAGATTGAGGGACGTCAGGCTGCTAACTGGATACTTATGGATTACAGAGATGTTATCGTGCATATATTTGATAAGGAAAATCGTCTCTTCTACGATATTGAGCGTATCTGGAAGGACGGCCGCAAGGTTGTAGACGTTAACGAGCTGTAATCATTATGAAGATTGGTATCATGGGCGGGACCTTTGATCCCATTCATAACGGACATATACATATAGCGCTTGCAGCATTTGACGAATACAAGCTTGACAAGGTCTGGTTTATGCCGGCAGGGGATCCTTACTTCAAGCAGGGACAGGACGTATCGTCTCCAAGTGTTCGTCTTGAGATGACTCAGCTTGCAGTCAATGCTTATCAGGATAAGTTTGAATGCTCAGACATAGAGATAAAAGCTGAGGGTCCTACCTATTCAGCAGAGACCTTTGTCACACTTCACAAGCTTTATCCGGAAGATAAGTTTTATTTCATCATAGGCTTTGATTCACTAAAGAGTCTTGCCAGCTGGTATCATCCTGAGATACTCTTTAAGCAGGCTATTATATTATGTGCGCTTAGAGACAGAGGAACCATAGCTGAGGCTAAGCAGATTGCAGAGGAACTAAAGTCTGATTTTAAGACTTCGGAGCCTGATATCCGCCTTATACATACTCCGCTCATAGATATATCCTCTA
>CAVBGP010000113.1:0-6009 GCA_963595005.1 Acutalibacteraceae bacterium
GCACCACACAAGCGCATCGCTTATGCGATGTGGCGATGTGGTGCTGAACAGTTACTTCTGTTTATATCAAAAATGACATAGATAAATCGAAAATTCATATTTTTATATGATAATTATGACGATTCACATTAGCGAAGCAACATGGTATAGTATTTTGGGCAAAAAAATGACGTGAGTTTTATGAGTTTTAATTTGCACATACAGCATTGGGACTAAGAAAGCCTTACTAATGGTACTAAAGCAGCCTTGCTGTATGACAGTATATTAAGGAGAGTGTGTATGAAGAAGTATACAGAGATGACAATGACTGAGCTGAAGGAAGAATATGAGCGTCTGCAGGCGGAGTTTTTAAAATACAGTGCCAATCCGCTTAAGCTCAATATGGCCAGAGGCAAGCCGTCACCGGCTCAGCTTGATTTATCAATGCCTATGATGGATGTTCTTGATTCAAAGTCAGAGCTTATCTCTGAGGATGGCACTGATTGCCGCAACTATGGCGTGCTTACGGGTATACCGGAGGCAAGAAGACTTTTTGCCGAGCTTCTTGAGGTTGAGTCTGATAATGTTATTGTTTACGGAAGCTCTTCGCTTAACGTTATGTTTGATACCGTGAGCCGTAGCTTTGTTCATGGTGTAATGGGATCTGAGCCATGGTGCAAGCTTCCTGGTAAGGTGAAGTGGCTATGTGTTGTTCCGGGCTATGACAGACATTTTAAGGTCACAGAGTCATTTGGCTTTGAGCTTATAAATGTACCTATGCTTCCAACCGGACCGGACATGGATATAGTTGAAAAGTATGTCAATAATGACGAGATGGTCAAGGGTATCTGGTGCGTGCCTAAGTATTCTAACCCGACAGGCAATTCCTACTCAGAGGAGACTGTAAAGCGCCTTGCTGCACTTAAGCCGGCTGCTAAGGATTTCCGTATATATTGGGATAATGCATATGCTATTCATCATCTGTATGACGATGTGCAGGACTCTCTGCCTGAGATGCTTTCAGCATGTGCAGCTGCAGGCAATCCGGATATGGTATATGAGTTTGCATCAACCTCAAAGGTGACATTTGCAGGATCAGGAGTAGCTGTGCTTGCAGCATCCAAGGCCAATGTTGCCGATATAGAGAAGCATATGAATGCTCAGACCATAGGCTACGACAAGATAAACCAGCTTCGTCATGTTCGTTACTTTAAGAATGCGGCAGGTGTTATGGAGCATATGCGTAAGCATGCGGCACTGCTTCGTCCTAAGTTTAAGATAGTAGATGATATACTTAACGAGGAGCTTGGTGAGCTTGGTATAGGTACATGGACCAAGCCAAACGGCGGATACTTTGTATCCTTTGATTCGATGCCGGGATGTGCCAAGGCTATCGTTGCATATGCCAAGGAGCTTGGCGTACAGCTTACCGGAGCAGGCGCTGCATTTCCATACGGAATAGATCCAGAGGACAAGAATATCCGTATAGCGCCTTCATATCCGACTGAGCCTGAAATAGAGCAGGCAATGAAGCTGTTTACACTTTGCGTTAAGAAGGCATCAGCCGAGCAGCTGATGAGATAAAAAAGCTTAAGCAAAAAGCTGGACAATTCCCTGCTGATAACGAAACGGAGATTGCTATGGCGGATGAGACCAAGATAAACAGAATAAAGGAGCTTACAGAGCTTTTGAATCATGCGAGCAGAGTCTATTATCAGGAAGGCAAGGAGATTATGCCTAATATAGACTATGACCGCTATTATGATGAGCTTCTTGAGCTGGAGAAGGAGACTGGCTTTAGGCTGGCTAATTCACCTTCTCAGAACGTGGGCTATGAGATTATATCGGAGCTGCCGAAGGAGAGACATGAGAGTCCTATGCTTTCCTTGGACAAAACCAAATCGGCTGATGAGCTTATCACTTGGCTCAACGGTAAAAGAGGTGTGCTCAGCTGGAAGCTGGACGGTATTACCTGTGTTGTAACCTATGAAAATGGAGTGCTGGTCAAGGCTGTCACCCGCGGCAATGGTGAGATAGGAGAGGTTGTCACTCCTAATGCAAGGTATTTTGACAATCTCCCGGGAAGCATACCATTTAAGGGCAAGCTTATCATCCGAGGTGAAGCTGTTATCTCTTACAGTGATTTTGATAAGATTAATGAGGTGATTGAGGATACTGCGGCCAGATATAAGAACCCGCGCAATCTGTGTTCAGGTTCTGTGCGTCAGCTGGATCCTACAGTTACTGCAGGACGCCATGTTCGTCTTATAGTATTTACACTTGTGTCGGTTGAGGGCAATGCAGAGCATCCTGAGGTGCCGGATTTTGATAATTCATTCTCAAAGCGCTATGACTGGCTGCAGGCACAGGGCTTTGAGGTGGTTGAACATAGGTTTACTGACGGCACAACGCTTAAGGCTGATATAGAGAAGTTCAAGTCTAGGATTCCTGATTATGATATACCGTCTGACGGACTTGTGCTCGCATTTGAGGATGTAGCTTACGGATTATCTCTCGGACGAACTGCCAAGTTCCCAAGACATTCCATAGCGTTTAAGTGGCAGGATGAAACTGCAGAGACGACTCTTAAATATATAGATTGGTCAGCTTCCCGCACAGGACTTATCAATCCTGTGGCTGTATTTGAGCCGGTGGAGCTTGAGGGTACAACGGTAAGCCGTGCAAGTGTGCATAATGTGAGTATAGTCGAGGAGCTTGAGCTGGGAGAGGGAGATACCATAACAGTTTACAAAGCGAACATGATTATTCCACAAATTTCTGATAATCTGACCAGAAGCGGCAAAATGCGCATACCTGACACCTGCCCGGTGTGCGGCGGTAAAACTGAGGTAAGACGTGACTCAAATGCAGCTCTTCTATATTGCATCAATGACAAGTGCCCGGCAAAACAGATTAAGTCCTTTGAGCTGATGGCAAGCCGTAATGCACTTAATATTGACGGACTCTCAGGCAAGACCCTGGAGAAGCTTTTAGGTGAGGGTTTTATACATGAGTATGCTGATCTATTTAAGCTTGAGAGATACAGAGATAATATTGCGGAGCTTGAAGGCTTTGGCGCAAAGTCTGCCGATAATATCATCAACGCTGCCGCGCGTGCATCAGAGACAGATATGTACAGAGTTATATATGGACTTGGCATACCTGGAGTAGGACTTGCGGGAGCTAAGCTTATAGTTGCCAAGCTTGGAACGAAGCTTATGAGTCTGATGGATGCAGATGAGGAGACGCTTAATGAGATAGACGGAGTAGGACCGGTGCTTGCGGCAAATTATACTGCATTTTTTGCGGATGAGGATAACCGACGCAAGGCTCTTGATCTTATAGCTGTGCTTAAGATAAGAGAGGCAGAGACTGTATCAGAGGACCTTGCCCGTGTGTTTGAAGGCAAGATCTTTGTTATAACCGGAGATCTGCAGCATTTCCATAACAGGAGAGAAGCACAGGATATAATAGAGAAGCTTGGCGGTAAGGCATCCGGAAGCGTGTCGTCTAAGACTACGTATCTTATCAATAATGACATATTAAGTTCATCTTCAAAAAATAAAATGGCTAAGGAGCTTGGAGTACCGATAATAAGCGAGGCAGATTTTATCGCTATGCTTCCCGAGGAGGTTAGAAATGTTTGAATCAATGAATAAGCAGCTTACGGATATCGGGGTAATACCTGTTATCATAATAAATGATGCTAAGGATGCACTTGCGCTCGGAAAGGCTTTGTCCTCAGCCGGCATGAAGTGCGCGGAGGTTACATTCAGAACGGATGCTGCAGCCGAGACTATACGCGTTATATCACAGAATTATCCGGATCTTCTTGTGGGAGCAGGCACGGTTATGTCCAAGGAACAGGTGGATGCAGCTATTG
Source organism: Acutalibacteraceae bacterium (assembly GCA_963595005.1). Classification (GTDB taxonomy): domain Bacteria; phylum Bacillota; class Clostridia; order Lachnospirales; family Lachnospiraceae; genus Avilachnospira. The sequence continues at coordinate 3,863 of CAVBGP010000113.1, forward strand.
AGGCAGGTGCTAAGTTTATAGACTGCCCTATCATGGATACAGAGGTTGTGGATTACTGCATAAGCAAAAACATACCTGTATATCCGGGCTGCGCAACTGCATCTGAGGCGGCTCAGGGCTATAAGAGGGGACTAAGGATACTTAAGTTCTTCCCGGCAGAAGAGATAGGCGGAGTTACTGCTATTGAGGCTATAAGTGCGGTATTCAAGGAACTTAAGTTCTTCCCTATGGGAGGAATTGATAAGGACAGCATGCGCAAGTATCTTGCCAGCGAACGTGTTGCTGCAGTAGGAGGCTCCTGGATGGTTAAATCCTCCTTTATAGAGCTTGGAAAGTTCGATAAGATAGAGAAACTTGCAAGAGAGGCTGTATACAGTGCAGCTGATGCGAGAAGAGTAACCAATGAGCTTCGTGAGAAAAACAAATAAACAGTGATAAAGTGAAAAGTGTTTACTTTTACAAAATTAAACCACCGGTTAAGCTGCAGGTTTTGCAGCGAAACCGGTGGTTTTTATATAGAGATTTGAATTGAATTTTTACCTATTAGGTATGAAATTTTTCTTGCGGGCAAGATTACGAGAGTGCTTAAAACGCACAGCAATCCGTCGCCCTTTGTTTCGTAGTTGAATCAGAGCTTGGCGGTGAAATCAGCTATGCGCCATACAGCTTCCTTAAGGTTGTCAAGCGAGGTTGCGTATGACAATCTGAAATAACCTTCGCCGCAAGCTCCGAAGGAGGTGCCCCAGGCAGCGGCAACACCTGCCTCTGTAAGCAGTCTGTCACAGAAATCGTAGCTATTGATTCCAAACGAAGATATATTAGGGAATGCGTAAAATGCTCCCTTAGGCTTAGTACAGCTGATACCAGGAATGGAATTAAGCGCATCTACAAGCCAGTCACGACGCTCTCTGAATGCCTCTCGCATAAGCTCCACGGATTCTTGCGAAGCGGTAAGAGCCTCTATAGCTGCAATCTGAGTAAATGATGCTGCACAGGAGTTGGAATTAACCATAAGCAGCTCCATCTTCTTCGCGAACTCAGCATTCATGATACCATAGCCTAATCTCCAGCCTGTCATTGAATAGGCCTTTGAGAAGCCGTTGAGTATAATGGTGCGGTCTTTAAACTCAGGAAAAGCTGCTATTGAAGGTGCTATATCCATGTCATAGACCAATCTGTCATATATCTCATCTGACAATATAAATATATCCGGCCTGTCAGAGAGTATCTCAGCTACATCCTTAAGATCATTCTCGTCAAATACGCCGCCGGTAGGATTGGACGGGCTGTTTAAAATGATGAGCTTGGTCTTGGGTGTGATGGCGGACTTAAGCTTATCAAGATCATAGCTGAAGCCATTGCCCTCACATAGCGGAATCGGAACCGGGATACCACCTGCAAAGCTTATACATGACTTGTATATCGGGAAGCCGGGATCCGGAAGGATGACTTCATCGCCGGGATTAACCAGCATGAGCATGGTATAAAACATAATCGGCTTGCCGCCCGGGACCACAATAACCTCATCCATGCTTGTCTGTACATTCTTATTAATAGTATAGAAATCTGCAATAGCCTGACGAAGCTTTGGATAACCTGGAGTAGGACTGTAGCCGGTCATTCCGGAATTGATTGCATCACAAGCAGATTTGGAGATATGCTCCGGAGTTCGAAAATCAGGCTGCCCTATCTCACAGTGAATTATATGCTTGCCTTCTGCTTCTAAGCTGTTGGCCTTAGCCAATATCTTAAAGGCTGATTCCGTATTTAGTGAATTTACACGTGCTGCTAATGAATTCTCAAACATGACCTTTAATCCAGGATGCACACCATCCGTTTGCCTTCTTATACTAATAAACATGCCTGCTTATTCGCAGGCATCATGTTGCACAATTACAAAAAAATAATGTCTATAACCCGGAAAATGAAAAGACTCACACATGGGTCATATTCAGATTCAAGCTATAGAAGAATTTCTTCCTAAGGTATCACGTTTTCATATTTTATTCAAGAATAATATGGATTTTAAGTGCATAAATAATAAACCTTTATGAATAAACAACCATGCCTGCGATTTTGCAGGCACTATATATTAATAAAAGTACGGATTGCTTCGCACTAACGTGCTTTCGCAATCCTGCCTGTAT
>CAVBGP010000114.1:0-5781 GCA_963595005.1 Acutalibacteraceae bacterium
GTAGGAGTAAATTATATATGTATTTGTGCATATTGTTACTAAATATGATGAGATAGTCGCCGGTGGCGGATATTTCATGTTAGAGACAGGAGACAAACATGATATCGACTCAGATTATTCAAAGTACACTCAACGATACAACCGCCATTACCGGAGCAAGTGCGGCAATTTTTGAGCGCGGGGGTCATATATTAGCATCTACAGGAGACATGGACGGACTTGCGGAGATGCGCATGGACGTCTTTCTGCGCAGTCAGCAGCAGGATATGGAGAGCGATGAGTTCTACTTTGAGAAGGCAGAGGTTATAGGCGGAGATACTGTTTACGCTGCTGCGGTACGGAAGGATTCGGATAATGCGCTTATAACTGCCAAGCTCCTTGCCTCTCAGGTCAAGAATTTATTAAATGCACAGAAGGAGAGGATTGATAAGGATGACTTCGTCAAGAACCTTATCCTCGATAATCTTCTTCAGATAGATATATTCAATCGCTCCAAGAAGCTTGGCCTTGATTATAAGGCACCGCGTGTTGTTTATGTTATAGAATGTGTCGGCCGTGAGGCTGTATATGATACTGTTCGTGCTCTGCCGTTTTTTGGAAGAGATGACTTTATGACCGGAGTTGATGAGGGCAGTCAGATAGTAGTTCATGAGATAGTTAATCCTGATGATTATGCAGCAGAGCTTAAGAGTGGGGCCAATGATATGCTTAATGCTATCACTGAGCTTGGCTTAGATGCATATGTTTCCTATGGTTCAGTTATTCATGAGCTTAAGGATGTGTCATTGTCATATAAGGAAGCAAGATTGGCGCATGATGTCCGCAAGATATTCTACGAGGACTCAAGGGTTATATCCTATGACAGATTAGGTATAGGCAGACTTATCTATCAGCTTCCTATCAATCTGTGCAAGATGTTCATGAATGAGATATTCGGTGGCCGCAGCTTTGATGAGTTTGATGAGGAGACACTTACAACCATCACTAAGTTCTTTGAGAATAACCTCAATGTATCCGAGACCTCAAGGCAGCTGTTCATTCACCGCAACACACTTGTATACAGATTGGACAAGCTTCAGAAGACGGTTGGTCTTGATCTGAGAGTCTTTGATGATGCCATAACATTCAAGATTGCACTCATGGTAGTTAAGTATATCGACTATATGGACAAGCTTGATTACTAATGCGGTATAGTCAGCAGTAATTTGATTAGCTATAGTATGTTGAGACATACAGTCAGATGAATGATTGAATTTAAAAATGTAAGCAAAACATATGAGACGGGCAATCGTGCCCTACGAAACATAACTCTCCGCATTAAGGACGGAGAGTTTGTGTTTGTCGTGGGACGTTCCGGCTCAGGTAAATCTACGCTTATCAAGCTCATCACCAGAGAGCTTAAGTCTACCGAGGGCAGCATAATTGTTAACGGCAGAGAGCTTGAGAAGCTTAGGGCTCGTGAGATACCTAGATACAGACGAGGTCTTGGCATAGTTTTTCAGGACTTCAGACTCCTAAATGATAGAAATGTCTATGAAAATATAGCCTTTGCGCAGCGTGTTATAGGTGCATCCCCGAGCAAGATAAGGGAAAATGTTCCCGAGATACTTAAGCTTACCGGACTATCGGCAAAGTATAAGAACATGCCAAATCAGCTTTCGGGCGGAGAGCAGCAAAGAGTTGCAATAGCAAGAGCCTTGATAAATAAGCCGTCAGTTATATTGGCTGATGAGCCTACGGGTAATCTTGATGAGAAGAATTCAGAAGAAATAATGAGACTTCTCTACGATATTAATTCCATGGGAACTACAGTAGTGGTTATTACTCATTCCAAGGATATAGTTCAGTCCTCCGGCAAGCGTGTGATAGCCATGAACAAGGGCGTCATAGTATCAGACAGCCGACAGCACAAGGGACCGGTTATAGATGTGGTTCCGTGGGAGGAAGGCAGCAGGGAGGGCATTATTATATGAGTACCCTTCTTTACTGTATAGGCAGAGGTCTTATTAATCTCAAGAAAAACCTGCTGTTTTCAATTGCATCTACGGCAACTATAGCAGCATGTATATTTCTGTTTTGCCTGTTCTTTGCGGTTTTTGCCAATGTGAGCAATATTGCTTATCAGGCAGAAACCACCATAGGCATAAGTGTTTTCTTCAATGAGGGCGTGAGCGATGAGGCTAAGGAGGATTTTAAAACCCAGCTTATAGCGCACGGCGGCATTAAGGAGATGACCTACAAATCAGCCGATGAAGCGTGGGAGAGCTTCAAGGAGGATTACTTCGGAGACAATGCTGAAGAACTCTCGCAGGCATTTGCAGATGACAATCCTCTGGCTGAGAGTGACAGCTTTGAGATCTTCATGAACAATATTGAGGACCAGGAGGCTGAGGTTGAGTATATCAAGAGCTTTGACATAGTACGTGAGGTTAATTATGCGCATTCGGTTGTTGATGCGCTTAACAAGCTAAACCGTGTACTGCTGATTGTGTCAGCTGCTATGATAGGTATACTCTTTGCCATATCCATTTTCCTGATTAGTAATACCATCAGCCTGGCGGCGCATTTTCGTAAGAGGGAAAATGAGATTATGCGGCTTATAGGCGCAACCAACGGCATGATACGTGCACCATTTGTGGTTGAGGGTACCTTTATCGGTCTGTTAGGAACGGTCATACCGCTGGGACTGATATTTGTTATATACCGGCATGCTGAGAGCTATATTACTGAGAGAATCGTAGCAGTATCCTCACTCAGCGCACTTAAGGACATCGTTACGCTTCTTCCGTTTATGCAGATATTCCCGATTATGCTTGCGGTAGGAGCGGTGCTCGGAGTAGGCACCGGCTTCATAGTGTCATTTATAACTATAAGAAAGCACCTGAGAGTGTGAGAGCATAGGCTCTGGTTTATTGAATTTGTAAGCTTTGGCGCAGTACAGTCATCAGACGTACTGCGCTATTGTTTTACCGGGAGCTTAAGGACCATGAAACAAAATCTCCATACACGAGGATGCGTGCATAGCGCAATGACGGAGGGATGTTGAGCGCTTGCTGGTGCAAAGATATACCTTAAACAACCAAAGGAAAAGAGCTCCTGCGGTCTGCAACGCATGAGCTCTTTTCGGGGGTTATTTATGAAAGGGTAAAAATGTAAGGTCCCGGACTGCCGTAAGGCAGGGCAGATATTGCAATCTGCCGACCTTTTAAAAAAGTTTAAGATTAAATGTTTAGCTTATCTAACTGAGAAAAGCATCTGTCCGTATGAAGGATATGGCCAGTACTTAGCGTCTGCAATCATCTCCATCTCATCTGCCGGGATACGAAGCTCCTTCATATCCTGAAGGATAGTATCCTTATAGAAATCACCTAACTCAGTAATATCAGTGATTGACTTTGCCTCAAAGAGATCAGACTCAAGCTTCTTAGCCTGCTTGTACATTGCTGTCATCATAGAAGTAATCTTGCGAAGGGTCTCCTTCTCATATACACGGTCAATGTTAGCAGAAACTATTGTCTTCTCTGTGCAAGCCTCAGCAAGCTTGGTTGTGAACTTGCTCATAGCAGGCAGGATGTCCTTGTTTGCCATATCAAGCATTGTGAGAGCCTCGATGTTGAGAATCTTGGTATAGTTCTCAAGAAGAATCTCATAACGAGCCTTAAGCTCAACCTCTGAGTATACGTGGTGAGTCTCATAAAGCTTAATGTTCTTAGGCTCAAGGAAATGCTTAAGTGCATCAGGTGTTGTCTTGAGGTTAAGAAGTCCTCTTGACTCAGCCTCCTTAACCCATGACTCGTCATAACCGTCACCGTTAAAGATTATACGCTTATGCTCCTTGATGGTCTTCTTGATGAGGTCATGAAGAGCAGTCTCGAAGTCCTCAGCCTTCTCGAGCTCATCAGCGAACTGTCTAAGCTCCTCGGCAACAGCAGTGTTAAGTACTGTATTTGCGCATGAGAGTGAGCTTGCAGAACCCGGCATACGGAACTCAAACTTGTTTCCTGTAAATGCAAACGGCGATGTTCTGTTACGGTCTGTAGCATCCTTGGCAAGCTTCGGAATGGTGTGAATACCAATCTTAAGAGCTTCCTTCTCCTTAGAATCGTAGGAGGAGTCATTTTCAATGGCATCAAGAACCTCGCTTAAGTCGGAACCGATGAACATTGACATGATAGCCGGAGGTGCCTCATTTCCGCCAAGTCTGTTATCGTTGGCAGCAGTGGCAACGGAGATGCGGAGCAAATCCTGATACTCATCAACAGCCTTGATAACGGCACTTAAGAAGATAAGGAACTGTGCGTTCTCGTAAGGTGTGTCACCAGGCTCAAGCAGGTTGACGCCGGTATCTGTTGATATAGACCAGTTATTGTGCTTACCGCTTCCGTTAACACCGGCAAAAGGCTTCTCATGAAGCAGGCAAACAAGACCATGCTTCTTAGCAGTCTTCTGCAGGATCTCCATGGTGATCTGGTTGGAATCACAGGAGATATTGGATGTATTGTATAAACATGCAAGCTCGTGCTGAGCAGGAGCAACCTCGTTATGCTCTGTCTTAGCGAAGATGCCAAGCTTCCAGAGCTGCTCGTCAACGTCCTTCATGAAATCAGCAACGCGGGTCTTGATGCTTCCGAAGTAATGATCATCAAGCTCCTGTCCCTTAGGTGCTCTTGCGCCGTAGAGTGTGCGTCCCGTATAGATGAGATCCTTACGCTGATCGTACATCTCCTTGGTTATAAGGAAGTACTCCTGCTCAGGACCAACATTAGTCTTAACTGAGTGAGCATCGGTATTGCCGAAAAGCTTAAGTACTCTAAGAGCCTGTGTATTGATAGCCTCCATAGAACGAAGCAGTGCTGTCTTCTGGTCAAGAGCCTCTCCGCCGTAGGAAATGAAGACTGTAGGAATGCAAAGCGCATCCTCCTTGATAAATGCATATGAGGTAGCATCCCATGCTGTATAACCTCTTGCCTCAAAGGTGGCTCTGAGTCCGCCTGACGGGAATGAAGATGCATCAGGCTCGCCTCTCATAAGCTCCTTGCCGGAGAACTCCATGATAGCCTTGCCGTCTGAAGCCGGAGAAACGAAGCTATCGTGCTTCTCGGCGGTAACGCCAGTCATAGGCTGGAACCAATGGGTATAATGTGTTGCGCCCTGCTCAACTGCCCAGTCCTTCATAACACTTGCAACAACGGTTGCAGTCTCGGAATCAAGACGCTTGCCCTCCTTGATGGTGCGCTGGATAGCCTTGTAGGTCTCCTTAGGAAGCCTCTCTCTCATCACGGCATCGTTAAACATCTTTGAACCGAATTCTTCGGTAATCTTGCTCATTGATTATCCTCCTTTTGCGGCAATAGTCCAAGAATCATAGGATTTCTGAACTTTTTAAGATAAAAAAGGGCGGCAAAATGAGGATAAAATACACGTCCCCAATAGGACCTGTATAACAACCTCATTGTTGCCGCCTGCTATGGTCTGAACAAAGAAAAAGTCGCCGATTACACTTATGTATCAGCGACTTCCTTGTCGAATGCGTAATTTATAACACTTTAGCTTGGATGTGTCAATAGTGTTTGTTAATTAGAGCAAGGAAAAATGTTGAAGACATAATGAGTGCATGGATATGGACTGTGGCTTAGTGTTACGCCGCAACATTTAAAAACTATATATGTAATGTTGCGGCGGTAACAAGGGCGCCGCAGCCTCATATACATGCACAGACCGTTTGGTTGTATGAAGTTTCTAACGTATGCATGGTTTTAATATGCATAATCGCCTGCGCAC
>CAVBGP010000115.1:0-5744 GCA_963595005.1 Acutalibacteraceae bacterium
GAACAACCATGCTTGAGTATTTGCAGGCAACACATAAAGTATGCTACACTGTAAAATAATATCAATGTGAATGCGATTAGGCATAAACATTAAGGAAAGGAGTAGCTGTTATGTCAGATAAAAATATCGATGCATATAGATACAACGGAGATAAACATTTCGATATAAATAATTTCATGACAGATGATACAGGCGGGATAAAGGACCGTGATGGGGCTGTTGATGAGTTTGTACATAATCTGCTTAAGATTAATAAGCTTCAGCAAAAGCTTTATGCTGACTGCAAGGAAGGCGTGATATTCGTATTTCAGGCCATGGATGCAGCCGGCAAGGACGGCGTAATACGTACAGTGTTTAATACGCTGACACCGCACGGAGTCAAGGAGTATTGCTTCAAGATTCCTTCATCAGAGGAGTCTAAGCATGATTATCTTTGGAGATTCTGGAAGGCACTCCCTGAGCGAGGCAATATATCGATATTTAACCGCAGCTACTATGAGGATGTGCTTGTAGGCAGAGTGCATGAGCTGTGGAAGAAGCAGGTTCGTCCTGACAGGCTTAAGGGTGTCGATATCATAGAGCAGCGTTATACTCAGATAAATGATTATGAGCGCTATCTGTACAATACAGGAACAAGGATAGTTAAGATATTCCTCAACGTATCCAAGGATGAGCAGGCAAGACGTTTTATCTCACGTATCGATGAACCGCGCAAGAACTGGAAGATTTCAGCCAATGATATGAAGGAGCGTGAGTTCTGGGACAGCTACATGGAGGCCTTTGAGACTATGGTCAACAAGACCTCGACTGATGACAGTCCGTGGTATGTTGTACCGGCTGACCACAAGTGGTTTGCAAGACTGCTTGTATCACGTATAGTCCTTAAGACTCTTGAGGATATTAATCCGCAGTGGCCTACAGTCGCCAAGGAGGATATGGAAGCAGTGCAGGCTGTCAGACAAAAGCTTGCAGAGGAGCTTGACGACAATATGCGGGAGCCTGAAAAGGCAGCGCCGGAGTTTGCCAACCCCGGCATTATCGCAGCCCAGATAGTTGAGCATGAGGAGCGTGCCAAGATTGCCAGAAAGCACGAGTGGAGAAAGGAAGCAGGCTTTGCAGCTGTTAATGAGCTGCTTAAGAATAAGCCGGTAATATCAAGCAAGCAGGAGATTGCAGATGCAATAGCCGATGCTATGGAATCAGAAGAGGAATGAGATTATTCTAAAAGTCCCGGACAGCGGCTGTGAAGACGGCAAGCTTGCTTGCCAAGCTTCACAGACATTGGACGGGCTGCCCTGAACGGCAAGAAGGGCGGTAGCCCGGATTGCTCGTTGCAGGGCAGGATTGCGAGAGCGCGAAAGCGCGTAGCAATCCGTAACTTTTATACTATGTGATGCCTATGAACACGCAGGCATGGTTATTAAACTAAGGAGATACAGTTATGAAGAATCCATATAAGGAGTTATCAAGGTACACAGCAAAGCGCCTTGAGGCATTAGAGGCATTTGGATTAGGACCGAAGCTTAAATTATCAGACTTCGAGAGAGATGTATTAGACGTAATAGAGCAGCTTAAGGAGCCGGGATTCTATGATCTGTGCGAGTGCTTTGACCTTAAGCCGTCTAAAATGGAGAAGAAGCTTATAAAGCTTGAGGAAAAGGGCCTTGTAGTATATATGGATGCTGCAGGCAAGGTATATCTTACCGATATAGCAGAGAAATATATAGTTAACTACAAGAAGGAATCAAAGAGCGAGAAGAAGCTTCGCGCATTTATTGAGAGCCTTAATGATGAGGAGACAGCCGAGTTTCTGCAGCTGGTTGACGAATTCCAGATTGAGGAGCATGAAGAGACGGAAGCTGAGGCTGATGAGGAGGCTGCAGAGTCAGAGGACATCGACAGCATAATCATTATTGACACAACCGAGGCAGAGCTTGATGAGCAGGAGGAGCCAGCTAGCGAAGACGCAGCTGTAAATGAAGAGACTGCCGCAGCAAAGGAAGAAGACGCCGCAACAAATAAAGATACTGCGGAAGCTGAATGACATCGACAGAAGCGTTATTGTTGATACAGGGGATTGATAATGGGTAAAATATTCCGTTTCTACAAGGATGTAGATACAGATCAGATTATAGCTTCACAATATCTGCTCTTCCCTTCCGTAGAGGAGATGAAGGAGCATGCATTTGAGTCATTATCTCCGGACTTTGCCGTAAAGGTACAGCCCGGAGATTATGTTGTAGCAGATGAGAATTTTGGCTGCGGTTCATCACGAGAGCAGGCTCCGGCAGTGCTCAAGGCACTCGGAGTCAAGGCAGTAGTTGCGAAGTCATTTGCACGCATATTCTATCGTAATTCTATCAATATAGGTCTGCCGGTTATAGTCTGCCGTGAGCTTTATGATGCGGTTAAGGACGGCGATGAGATGGAGCTCAAGCTTGAGGAAGGCATCATAAGTGTCGGGGATAAGCAGTTTAGCTGCACCAAGCTTCCGAGCCAGATGCAGAGTATACTTGATCAGGGCGGGCTTATTGCCTCGCTCAACAGATAAGGGAGGCGCTCCATGGGCATGACTATAGCAGAGAAGATAATAGCACTTGCTGCCGGCAAGACCGAGACACATGCAGGCGACATAGAGACAGTTACTCTGGACAGACTCCTGAGCAATGACGGAACGACACATCTTACCATAGATATGTACAACAAGCTGAAAAATCCGCATATAGCAGACGTAAATAAGCTTGTATGGATAGTGGATCACAATATTCCCTCAGACAGCGCCAAGACAGCTGCATCCCAGAAGAAGATGCGTGATTTTGCAAGAGAGCATGGCATCGCCTACTATGAGGGCGAGGGCGTCTGTCATCAGATTATGGCAGAGAAATACGTGTGTCCGGGAGAGCTGATATTCGGCGCAGATTCACACACCTGCGCATACGGAGCCTTGGGCGCATTCGGAACAGGAGTTGGCTGCACGGATTATCTGTATGCAATGGTTACAGGAACATCCTGGGTTATGGTTCCCGAGACTTTGAGATTTAATCTGCACGGCAAGCTTCGTGACGGCGTATATGCGAGGGATTTAATCCTCACCATCATCGGACGCATAGGCGCAAACGGCGCAAACTACAAGGCTATGGAGTTTGGCGGAGACGGACTGCACGGCATAGACATGGCAGGACGTATCTCAATATGCAATCTCTGCGTTGAGGCTGGTGCCAAGACCGGACTTATGGAGGTCGATGACATCACTCTTGCTTATCTCAAGGAGCACGGAGACAGACAGCCTAAGGCTATATGCATGCCTGATGCAGACGCTCATTATGAGGCTGTATATGACATCGACTTAAGCGAGATTGAGCCTATAGTAGCGAAGCCACATTTTGTTGATAATGTGGTTCCGGCATCGGAGGCCGCAGGTGTCAAGATTGACGAGGCCTTCCTCGGCTCTTGCAATAACGGACGCATCGAGGACCTAAGAGTTGGTGCTGAGATAGTTAAGGGCAAGCATGTTGCGGGAAATGTCAGGTTCATGGTTGTTCCTGCAAGCCGCGATATCTACAGACAGGCTATGGATGAGGGCTTAATTGATATCTTTATTGATGCAGGAGCCATAGTAATGAATCCTAACTGCTCAGTATGCTGGGGCGCATGCCAGGGTGTAATAGGAGAGGGCGAGGTGCTCATCTCTACTGGTACACGTAATTTCAAGGGTCGTGCAGGTCACAGAGATTCGTATGTATATCTGGCATCTGCGGCAACTGTTGCAGCATCTGCAATCGCAGGAAGCATAGTAACGGCAGACAAGCTATAAACAACAGAGGGATAAAATGGAACAGTTTACAGGCAGGGTATGGTGCCTCGGAGACGATATCGACACTGATATCATACTTCCGACCGAATACCTCGTATTTAATACAATAGACGAGATGAAGCCGTATGCATTTTCCCCGTTAAGACCGGAGCTTGCAGGGGAGATTAAGCCGGGAGACATAATTGTTGCAGGCAATAACTTTGGCTGCGGCTCCTCGAGAGAGCAGGCGCCGGAGGTGGTTAAGGCTCTCGGCATAAAATGCATTATAGCTAAGAGCTTTGCGCGTATCTTCTTCCGCAACGCAATTAATAACGGACTGCTGCTTATTGAAAATGACAAGCTGCAGGATCAGGTGAGCGAGGGAGACGAGATTACGGTCACCGTCAACAGTGAGATAGAGCATAAGGGCGAGCATTACAATATAGTATCTCTTCCGCAGAATCTGCTGGACATACTTGATGCAGGCGGATTAGTCAAGGCTATGCGCCGCAGAAACGGACTTGACAGCTGATAGTCTTAATATGGCATTTAAGCATGCAGAGCTTTAGAAACAGTGACGATTTAGGCCTGCATCATACTGATACAGACCTTATTTTGTTACCGGAGATGCAAGCGGAGAGAAGATACTATGGGTAAAACATTAATTGAGAAAATATTTAGCCGTAAGGCTGGGAGAGATGTAAAACCGGGTGACATTATCACCGTCAAGGCAGACTACGTGATGCTTGACGACATCATGATGCCCTTTATAACCTCTAAGTTTAAGGAAATGGGCTTTGCTAAGGTATGGGATCCTGAGCGTGTGGTTATCATATGCGACCATCTGGTTCCGGCAAGTCAGGTCGATGACCTGAGGGCATATCATATAAGCTGCGATTTTGCGGCAGAACAGGGAATACCTAATCTGCATACCTCAGACGGAATCTGCCATCAGCTCATGACCGAGGCAGGCTACGTTAAGCCGGGACATGTGGTATTTGGAACAGACAGCCATACCACAACCTATGGCTGCGTGGGAGCATTTTCCACAGGCATAGGCTATACTGAGATGGCATCAATACTCGGCACAGGCGAGCTGTGGCTTAAGGTTCCGTCAACTATCAGGGTCAATATCAACGGTAAGCTTCCTGACAATGTAATGTCCAAGGACGTGATACTTAAGGTAATAGGAGACCTTACGGCAGCAGGCGCAACCTATAAGGCATTGGAATTTGCCGGAGACACCATAGATAATATGAGCGTAGCCTCACGTATGACCATGTCAAATATGGGCGTAGAGGCAGGCGCAAAGTGTGCTCTTATGGCTCCGGACGCTAAGACCGCTGAATACTGCGGCATAGAGTATGACGAGGAGCTTAAGAGCCTTAGGGGTGATGATGATGCGGTATATGAGAGAGTCTTAAATTACCGTGCAGAGGACTTCGTGCCAAGTGCTGCTGTTCCTTCAAATGTCGATAATGTTAAGCCTATATCAGAGCTTGGTGATATCGCGGTAGATGAGGTCTATATAGGCTCCTGCACTAATGGACGATTAGAGGACCTTCATGCGGCAGCTAAGGTGCTTGAGGGTAAGCACAAGGCTCCGTTTGTTAAGCTGATAATCACACCTGCAAGCCGCAAGATATATAAGGAAGCGCTGGATGACGGCACGCTTAAGATTCTGTCAGATGCGGGCGCTATCATCACACATCCCGGCTGCGGCTTGTGCTGCGGAAGAACAGGCGGCATCATGACTGACGGAGAGGTAGTGGTTGCAACCAATAACCGCAACTTCCTCGGACGTATGGGTACATCTAAGGTGCAGATATATCTTGCTTCACCAAAGTCGGCAGCAGCAAGCGCACTTGCAGGCAAGATAGTGAGTGCGTGATTGCGGGCACCACATATAATAAAAGTACGGATTGCTACGCGCTTACGCGCTCTCGCAATC
>CAVBGP010000116.1:0-5691 GCA_963595005.1 Acutalibacteraceae bacterium
TGTATTATCCGATTCGCATCGCCACTGTGGCATATACCCTTATAAGCACGTAGCTCTCAGAAATCACAAACATCATAAGCACGGCTCTCGGCACGCCTGACTTCATCTTAATCCAAGCTCCCGGTATACTCATCAGCAGCACAGGAAGCACAGGAAGCAGGTATCTGCCCTGTATGCCCTCTATGTATGTCGAAGACATAGGTGTATAGGCTATAAGCATGGAGCCCATAAGTGCTGCCGTTACTGCCAAAAAGGTTAGCACGTATATAGCCTTTGCAAAGCCAGTGTTCTTAAGCTCTGAGCCTGCTGCAATCAGCATAAGGCCTACGGTGTAAATTCCGATTATCGGATACGGCACATTTAATACCGGATCCTGATTGCCAAGATAGCTTCCGAACATGGTGGAAAACCAAAGTCCGGTACGCATAAGCACTGTCCTATAGCATATACCTATAAGCTCAAGAGGCCTGTGTATCAGGTAGGATACCGTATACCCTTGAGCCTCCTCTGCCCAGCTTATGACACGTTCATCAGCTGCAGCATAGTCCCCTATGGTAGAGGCATTAACTATATACATGGAGATACATACTGCTATTATGCTAAGCACTGCAAGGATTGCAAAGTGTCTTCGATTCTGACTTGATTGTACAAGCACATCAGATAAATTCTCAGCTTGCAGCTGCTTATCATGCAATCCCGGAATAAGTATAAACATCAGCAGAAGCAATAACGAGTATATCAGCTTGCAAGGCGCAAGTACTCCTATAACTAATGCTGCCCCAAATATCCTTGCCTTGTTATAGCCTCTCTCAGCTATGGCTGTAATAATTGCTATATATATAAATGAGCAAGACAGCACAAAAACATCATAGGACATAGAGCCTGCAAGATGCAAGGTCTCCGGTATCAGACATACTCCTGCCAGTATCTCCCTGCCGCGCGGCATAATCCTAAGTGCCGCGGCACACATGCCCGTAAAAAACAAGAGATTACATAGCTTGCCTAAGGTAATGAGCCACAGACTGTTAAGTCCCAAAAGTCTCGCTATGCTTATGCCTATAGCCTGCGGAAGATATGCAAGCGGTGTTGTGTTCACGCTCCACTGACTGGAGATTCCGCTTTCTCCACTGCTTCTTACATCTCCTGTCGTCTTATCCGCATATACCCGATATACTGACTCATCAAGCGTCTGTCCGAATATGTTGAGCTTGGCATCGGTGCTTACGCCCGCATCCGCGGCTGCCCTGACCTCATCAAGCTTATTGTCCGTATCCTCAAGATATAGGTCACAGGCTCTTACGATTACTCTGCCATATTTATCGCATACAGGCTCTCCAAGCATACGGTTAGACAGCTTATATGCACTAATATAATGACTTATCTCATCCGGCGCCGACAGTCCCTTAAAGACATATACATTTGCAGCGCCCATTATAAATATAAGCATGCTCACAGTTAAGACCAGACTGATTCGCTTCGAATAAAGCATTATAACTGCAGCTATGCTTACAGCTATAAGTACTGCCGCAAGTCCCGCATATCCCGATATCAGGAAGCTGTCTCCACATTCTCTGACTGCCGCAATTATATCCAGACTGTGCCAAACGACAAGCAGGCACAGCAGCGCTATAGCTGCAATCTGTGTCCACGGCAAGGATGAAATTGTCTTATTCTTTACTGTATCCAAAGGTATTAAGTCCTGCTGCTATTGATAAGCATACAATTACAAATGGCAAAGCTATCGGAACGCTTATATTAACAAAGGACTGTACCAGATATGCCATTACCGCAAAGCTAAGCGCTGCGGTGCATTTCCCGGATCTTAATCCCAGAGCACATGCACAAACTGACATTCCGTAGAAGCCTATGCAGCCGATAATGCCTTCCTCAAACAGATGCTGCAGCCACTCATTGTGTATGGAATCATATGAAACATCAAAGATACTTAAGGTAGCATTAAGATCGTATTTGGTGACATATATGGCAAAGGTCTCCGGTCCTGATCCGATAATCTTCTTGATGAACGGAAACTCCTTAAAGTACTTCATGCCAAGTGCCCAGACATAGCCTCTGTCCGTGCCCCATTTCTTATCAAATATGACAAGATTAGAAACCGCAGCATAACGCTCAGGATGTCCGCCTGTGTTGGCATCATAGAAGATGTATATGAGACCGCATAAGGTGATAATACCTAAAACTGCCCATACGATGCGGAGTGTCTTGGCAAGCTTTAGCTCTGCCTCACCGCTGCATTTGCGAAGAGCAAGTCCTGCTGCAAGCCTTACTACGGCAAATGCGATAAGCGCCTCAAATATTAATTTAGGATGCGCGTTTGCAAAGCCGTCAAGCTCTCCCATCAGGTAAACTGCACAGGCATAGCCAGGATATGTCTTAACCAGACCTGCTATTATAAGGAGCCCAAGCATATACACTATAAGCAGCTCAATATAGCGCCATATACCCTTGACGGTTCCGAAGGCATAAAACGGTATAAAGCAAACCAGAAATGAGAAGGATAAAAGCAGATTGGCTGTCCTTCCGCATTCAAGTCCCATGAAGCAGATAAGCGACGCAATCAGATAATATACTCTTCGAAGCAAGGCAGCCCTGCCGGTTCCCTGTTCTGATATATACATAACCGCGGCTATAGCCACATACATAACCTCTACGGCCGTAAGCACATCTATATTGCCTATGGTTGAAGAAAACAGAGTATCATAGCCAAAGCCTATTGGACTAAGGCTAAAATAATCGAGTATAGCCCATCCGCACAGTATTACGCCTGCAAGCAGCATGATATCAATATGCAATATATGCGGCTTATAAAATCTGCTTATCAGAAAATAGCTTACAACAAAAAGCGAGAGCATATATCCGCCCTGATATCTTGCCATATTGCCCCAAAATGCCTCATATACCCATTCAGAGCAAAGAGTAGATATAATGACCGCTATCAGGAATATAAATGCAAATATATCCACAGGCCGCAATGACCTTTTGATATTGTCAGGCTTTAATCCCTCGATGGCTGCCTTTCTTACTGCCGCATCCTTTACTATATATATAAGAGCTATCAGCATAGATAAGCCTGCACAGGCAAGAGTCGTAAACTGATAGAAATACATCTTGACAGTCTGAATATCATAGTAGGTATGCACCATAAATAACGGGAATACCACAAGCATCAGAAGCGTATATAGTGTGACTATTTTATTGAGCTTAGATTTCATACATATACCATATGGCATCAGTCTTATACATATACCTATACCATTGTCTCATATTCCAGCCATATGACAGCTCTCTTGTCCACACTAGGGCTGGAAGTGGCATTACTGTCCAACATTCTGCAGTTAATGCAGCCAACACAGCTGCTTACTCGTTGCCGTCCTTAACTACCTTGCCGTTAACGTCATATACGAGATTGCTCTTATATATCTCAAGATCTCTCTTCCAATCCTCTATATACTGCTCATAATCAGGATTAAGCCCGATAGCCTCACCGGCAGGCACATTCAATGTATAGATAAATCCGCCGTCGGTTTCATTTTCTACAGCCAAATCTATGGTGTACTTATTGAACAGGCTTCCAAAGCTTGTCGTTGAGCTAGCTTCAATGCTAGTATCCTGATTAACTGCCGCATCATTTATCTGAGTAAGCAGAGTCGCTGCAAAATTCATACAGTCATCCTCTGTTGCACCGTCAACTGCCTTAGCTCTTACAGTTATGGTCTTAGAATCATTGTTTCCGCTTACATCCACATCAGATATAAATACAAATGGCTCTCCGTCTTCTATATCCTGCAGGCCTTCAAGCGTGTCATTATGCAGCTGATTAAAATCAAGCTGAATATTATCCTTCTTATTAAAATCAGGATTAATCTGAACAGTTGTAGCCTCTTCCTCCGGAACACAGCCTGTTGCAAATGCTGCCACGCTTAACAAAAGCGCTGCTAAAATAGCCTTCTTCTTCAATTCTATATCCTCCATCTTTGGTCATTAACCTGTTTATTATATGTGGTACCCGCAAAAGCGCAGGCATGTGGGTTTACTTAGTCATAAGTCGTATAAGTATAGCATATTACTTACTGTGGGTCAAAGTGTTCTGCATCTGTAACTAAGCAAGGCTCCGCCATAACGGCGAAGCCTGCGTAAAAGCTCTAAAGTTATCTGCTTTAACATTTACCTGTACTGCTCAAGGAACTGTCTGAACATGTCATACATCTCGGCATCCTGGGAATTGCTGTCTGAATTGCCATCATCCGCATTATCTGAAGACTCTGACTCATCAGTCTGTGCATCCTGCTGCTTGTCATTAGCGTTCTTGCTGTCCTTTGCTGCAGACTTGTCCGAATTATCAGACTTACTGCCATCCTGAGCGATGCTCTTGTCCTGCTTTGAGCCAAGCGTTACTGATATTACCTTCTCTGTATAAGCACCGTTTTCAAGTCTCTCGACAGTTATATCTACCGTTGTACCCTGCTCGTAGTACTTCACAAGACTTGATAACTCTTCTGCGCTGCTTACCGTCTGATTATCAAACTTAGTGATAATATCATTCTTCATGAGTCCTGCGTCCTTAGCCGGTGACTCCTGAACATCCTCCTCACTATAGCCCTCCTGAAGCTCATCTGAGAATCCTCTGATGATTACTCCTGCCGGGATACCGAGTGCTGCAGCGTTCTGCTGTGATACTGTATTCATGTAAATGCCGAGACGACCCTGATTCTCCTCCGGAACCTCGACCTTGGTCTTGGCATTTGAGAGATCCTCAATTACCTGGTTAACCTTGTATATCGGGATACTGTAGCCCATGCCCTCAACGCTTGTATTAGACAGCTTGGCAACATTAATACCTATGAGCTCGCCGTCCATGTTAAGAAGTGCTCCGCCTGAGTTACCCGGGTTGATTGCTGCATCGACCTGTATAAGGTCTGAATAGGTTGTATTTTCTGCCTGAATCTCTCTGTTAAGTGCTGAGATATAACCGACTGTAACAGTCTGACCATAGCCTAAGGCATTACCGATAGCGATAACTCCCTGACCTGCCTTTAAGTCTTCCTGGTCATGAAGAGTCGCAACCTTAATCTCCTTTAAGGTATCCTCAGGTATATCTGCAAGCGGTACTGCAATAACTGCTATATCAATGGTGCTGTCTGTGCCCTTGATAGCTGCATCTACCGTTGTGCCGTCAATGAAGGTTACCTGCAGCTCCTTAGAATCCGCTACAACATGATTGTTGGTAACTATAAGCAGCTCATCATCTGTCTTCTTGAGGATAACACCCGAACCGGCTGCATCTGATTCATACTCCTGGGTATAGCCCCCGCCGTAGATATAATCAAATATGCTGCTGTAGCCCTGCTGCTTGATAACCATGGTATTGGTTATACTTACAACCTGAGGCATAGCCTCCTCAACAATACCAGATACATCTAATACGCTGCTGCTATGTGTTGTGCTCTGCTTGTTATTATCTGCTGCCTTACTGCTGTCAGCCGCTGCAGTGCTCTCCTGCTCTTTCGTATCCTGTATGCTCTCTGAAGCCTGAGCTATCTTGTCGCCCACACCCGATACATAGGTCACTCCAACCACGGTTGCTCCTGCAATACCGCCGAACAAAACAGCTGCGGCAATTATTGCTAAAACCTTTTTCATATATCCTGCCTCCTGCAAACTAATGCAAATTTA
>CAVBGP010000117.1:0-5593 GCA_963595005.1 Acutalibacteraceae bacterium
GAGCATCTGACTGTTAATCAGGGGGTCCCAGGTTCAAGTCCTGGTTGGGGCGTTTAAGAGCAGTTCACTTTTGTGGGCTGCTTTTTTTGCACCTAGATATTTATGATTATATGGACTTGACATAAAACCAGATAGAGTTATAATGAAAACAACACTTGAACGTTTGTTCAAGTGTTAAAAAAGATAAATATTAATAAATCCAATTAAAGGAGAACTACAATGAAGAAGAGCTACAAGATTGATGTTGATTGTGCTAACTGTGCTAACAAGATGGAGACAGCCACCAAGAATACTGCAGGTGTTAAAGACTGTGTTGTTAATTTCATGACTCTTAAGATGAATGTAGAATTCGAGGAGGGCGCAGATCCCAAGGCAGTTATGCAGGAAGCACTTGCTAATTGCAAGAAGGTAGAAGAGGATTGTGAGATTTTCCTTTAAAAACATATTATAAAAAAGCATTGCTTCGTGTAACAGCGACGGTGCTTATCATTGACAGGAGTCTATTATGAATAAGAAGCAAAAAAAGGTTTTTTATAGAGTTGTCATAACAGCCATTATTATGATTGCTCTGCATTTTATAAAAATTGAAAGCAGGCCTATTGAATTTGTTATCTACATGATCCCGTACTTTATCATCGGGTATGATGTATTAAAGAAGGCAGTTCACGGCATAAAGTCATTACAGCCTTGCGATGAGAATTTCCTTATGGCTGTCGCAACTATAGGTGCCATTGCACTAGGCGAATATACTGAGGGCGTCGCTGTTATGCTTTTCTATCAGATAGGAGAGCTGTTTCAGTCCTATGCTGTCGGCAAGAGCCGCAGAAATATAAGCGAGCTAATGGATATACGCCCCGATACAGCATTTATCGAGGACGAAGAAGGAAAGCTCATTAGCGTTGATCCTGACGAGGTTGAGGTGGGTTCAATTATAGTTGTTAAGCCCGGAGATAAGATACCGATTGACGGCATTATCACAGAAGGAACTAGCTCACTTGATACAAGTGCTCTTACGGGTGAGAGCGTTCCGCGTGATATTACAGCAGGTGATAAGGTACAAAGCGGCTGTATCAATATATCCGGTCTTCTTAGGATAAGAACTGAGAAGGAGTTTGGTGAATCGACTGCATCGAAGATACTTGAGATGGTAGAGAATGCAAGCTCTAAGAAATCTCGCTCTGAGAATTTTATATCCAGATTTGCCAGAGTTTATACGCCCACAGTCTGCATTTTAGCATTATTGCTCGCTTTATTCGTTCCTATCGTAAAACTTTTGTTCGGTAATGCTCCTACATGGGGAATTTGGATATACAGAGCACTTACCTTCCTTGTTATCAGCTGCCCATGTGCACTTGTAATCAGTATACCCCTTACCTTCTTTGCAGGTATAGGAGGAGCCAGTAACGCCGGTGTGCTTGTTAAGGGCTCTGTTTATCTTGAGGGCTTGTCAGAGGTTAAAAATGTTGTTTGCGACAAGACAGGAACACTTACCGAGGGAGTCTTTGAAGTAACAGATATAATAGAGGGTTCATTAGATAGGGCTAAGCTTCTTGAAATGGCTGCTCACGCCGAGAGCTTTTCAACTCATCCCATCTCATTAAGCATTCAAAGGGCCTATGCCGGACAAATTGATAACAGCAGAATCTCTGATGTAAGAGAGATAAGCGGTCACGGAGTAGAAGCATTAATTGACGGCATAAAGATTGCTGCAGGCAATTCTAAGCTTATGGATGATCTTGGAGTGGCTTACCAAAGCACTGATATCCCCGGAACCAAGGTCTATATGTCAGCTGATGGTACATTTGCAGGATGTATAATTATATCTGATAAGATTAAGCCAAGCTCAGCAGAGGCTGTTAGAGAGCTGAAAGCACTTGGCATCAGGACAGTTATGCTTACAGGAGATGTAAGACAGACAGCAAAGGCTGTTGCGGATGAGCTTGGACTTGATGAGGTATACAGTGAGCTGCTGCCGGGCGATAAGGTAGAACGACTTGAGAAGATTATCGCTAAACAAGGCAGTAAGACTAAGACGGCATTTACAGGAGACGGGATAAATGACGCACCGGTTCTCTCAAGAGCCGATATTGGCATAGCGATGGGAGCGTTAGGCTCGGATGCTGCTATTGAGGCTGCAGATATAGTGCTTATGGATGATGATCCGGTTAAGATACCTAAGGCCATTAAGATAGCCAGAAAGTGCATGCGTATAGTTTATGAAAATATTTATTTTGCTATAGGCATCAAGGTGCTATGCCTCATATTGGGAGCTGTAGGTATAGCTAATATGTGGGCAGCGATATTTGCAGATGTAGGAGTAATGGTGCTTGCTGTTCTTAATGCGATAAGAGCATTGTATGTCAAGAAGCTTTAATATACCATAAGCATACTAAAGGCTGATGATAAACCAGTCAAATGTAAAGTCGATTAGATTTAGCTTGCCGATGTCTGACTGATTATAAGGAAACGGAGGAGATAGATATTTATATGCAGGGACTTGGATGTGATGTAAATGAAACAGAGCTTTATGATTTGGCTGAGCTATTCAAGATATTCGGCGATTCTACCCGTATCAGGATCTTGTTTACATTGTTTAACAATGATGAGGTTAGTGTAGGCGAGCTTGCAGACAGTCTCAATATGACTATTTCCGCAATATCCCATCAGTTAAGGATATTAAAGCATAATAAGCTTATTAAGAGTCGCAGGGAGGGCAAGCTCTCATTGTACTCGTTAGATGATGAACATGTCAGGACTATTATAGGCTGCGGCATGGAACATATAGAGGAGCGATAAGCTTCTGAGTCAGGAAGAGATATGTTCAAGTAATTCACAGCTGACATCATGGCATTTTGTTTTGCATACGTTGCTATATTGGAGCACTTGCTCTGTTGCCTATAGAGGCTTCAGGCAGGTGCTTTTTTGATATTAAATTATTCTGAGAGTATGGACTGTGCTATAAAAATAATCTATACTTTAGGCATGTATTAAGCATTTCAGGAGGATAGAAAGATGCCGGATTACAAATTAGGAACAAAATGTGTGCAGGGCGGATACAGACCGGGCAATGGCGAGCCTCGTCAGATTCCGATAGTACAGAGTACAACATTTAAATATGCTACAAGCGAGGATATGGGTAAGCTCTTTGACCTTGAGGCTTCGGGCTACTTCTATACCAGACTGCAGAACCCTACCAATGATTATGTAGCAGCTAAGATATGTGAGCTTGAGGGCGGCTCGGCAGCAATGCTTACTTCATCAGGACAGGCAGCTTCATTTTATTCAGTATTTAATGTTGCATCCTGCGGAGATCATGTTGTGTCTTCAAGCACCATCTACGGTGGTACCTATAATCTCTTTGCGGTAACCATGAAGAAGATGGGCATAGAATTTACCTTCGTGGATCCGGATTGCAGTGAGGAGGAGCTAAACGCCGCATTTAAGCCTAACACAAAGGCTGTTTTCGGAGAGACCATAGCAAATCCTGCACTTACGGTGCTTGATATAAGGAAATTTGCCGATGCAGCACATTCTCACGGAGTTCCTCTTATTATAGATAATACCTTTGCTACTCCGGTTAATTGCAGACCCTTTGAGTTTGGCGCGGATATAGTTACTCATTCCACAACCAAGTATATGGATGGTCACGGAGCCGGTGTAGGCGGATGTATAGTAGATCATGGTGTATTTGACTGGATGGCATATAAGGATAAATTCCCGGGACTTACTACTCCGGATGAGAGCTATCATGGTATAACCTATGCAGAGAAGTTCGGACTTGGCGGGGCTTTTATCACAAAGTGTACCGCTCAGCTTATGCGTGACCTGGGTTCAATTCAGTCACCTCAAAATGCATTTATATTAAATCTTGGACTTGAGTCACTTCATGTAAGAGTTAAGAAGCATTGCGAAAACGGACTTGCGGTTGCAAGCTTTTTAAAGCAGCATGACAAGGTTGCTTCCGTTAATTATCCCGGACTTGAGGGCGATAAGTACTATGAGCTTGCAAAGAAGGAAATGCCGAATGGAACCTGCGGAGTTGTTTCCTTCCGTATCAAGGGCGGAAGAAAGGCAGCTGAGGAGTTTATGAAGCACATGCAGCTTGGTGCTATCGAGACCCATGTAGCAGATGCACGTACCTGCTGTCTGCACCCTGCAAGTGCAACGCATCGCCAGATGAATGATGCTGAGCTTGAGGCTTGCGGAGTATATCCGGACCTTATCAGATACTCCTGTGGTCTTGAAGATGCAGATGATTTGATAGCTGATATAGCACAGGCACTCGATAAGGTTAATGTGTGATAATTAGGATTTGTTCATTTCTACTGGAGTTTTCTGTAGGAAAGGCGATGTAAGAGCTGCATACTTACGATGTTCAGCATGTTTTATGCTGTAAATGCTGTCTGCATTTACAGCAATCCGTACTTTTATTAATATGTGGTGCCTACAACCACGTAGGCATGGTTGTTTACATAGTAGGAAAGGCTGTCGCAAACTGTTATGCTGCCATCAAGCAGTACACCGGATGCGGCAGCCTTTTGCAATCATATGGTAAGTTCGGTAAAGAACTCTGTGGGCGCTCCGTAAAGATTATACGGTGTCACCTGATATACATAATAATTAATCCAGTTAGTATAGATATTGTTGGCGTGAGACCTCCAGCTAAGCAGCGGCTTATTGTCAGGATTATTATCAGGATAATAATTATCCGGTATATGTATAGGAAGGCCCTTGGACAAATCACGCTTATATTCTCTGTCTAAGGTCATGCGGTCGTATTCCGGATGTCCCATCATATACAGCTCGCGTCCGTTATTAGCCATAACAAGGAAGATACCTGCCTGATCCGACTCAGCTAATATAGTCAGGCGCTTTTCTGCACGCACCTCTTCAATATGCACATCTGTGTGTCGTGAATGCGGCATCATAAATTCATCATCAAAGCCGCGGACTATCGGCACCTTACGGTCGAGCACACGGTGTCTGTATACTCCGAACAGCTTCTCATCAAGAAGGTACTTGTTGATGCCGTAATGGTGATATAGACCTGCCTGGGCACCCCAGCATAGATGCAGAGTGCTTGTCACATGAGTCTTGGTCCAATCCATAATCTCCACCATCTCGGGCCAGAAATCAACTTCCTCAAAGTCCATTAGCTCTATAGGTGCACCAGTGATAATAAGACCATCAAAACGCTCGTTCCTGATCTCAGAGAAGGTCTGATAGAAGCGGTTGAGATGCTTAACAGAGGTATTCTTCGATACATGTGTGGAAACAGCAATGAAGCTTACATCAACCTGCAGCGGTGTATTAGATAAGGCACGAAGAATATCAAGCTCAGTGGCCTCCTTAAGCGGCATCAGATTGAGTATGCCAACCTTAAGTGGTCGTATATCCTGATGAGCTGCTCGCTGCTCATCCATAACAAATATATTCTCTTGTTCAAGAATCTCCTTAGCCGGGAGATCATTTTGTACACGTATAGGCATGCAAATGCTTCCTTTCCTGTGGAATTGACAAAACTCATGGATACAGCCCAAATTATGCCTTGGAATCTGGCTTTAAATATAGGTAAGCAAGAGTTCTGTCACGT
>CAVBGP010000118.1:0-5566 GCA_963595005.1 Acutalibacteraceae bacterium
GATTCATACAATACATTTGTAATATATCAACAAATTATTACTATGTCAATCACTCTTATTATGATGTCTGCCTAACTTCAGCATTTCCTCCATTTCGTCCGG
The DNA here is from genome assembly GCA_963595005.1 of Acutalibacteraceae bacterium. Lineage (GTDB taxonomy): Bacteria > Bacillota > Clostridia > Lachnospirales > Lachnospiraceae > Avilachnospira. The sequence continues at coordinate 103 of CAVBGP010000118.1, forward strand.
TGCAAAGAGCAGCATGCCCGGTACCTTGCGGTCATTTTTAAGCCATTTAAGGATGCCGATTCCGAAGAAAAGCAGCACTATAGCCATTGGTATTGACACCAATATTGCAATCTGCTTCATTGCGTCAAAAGATGCCCCGGAGAACATTATGGCAAGTGGAACCAAGGTGAGCATAAGGCACCAGAAAAGCCTTAATCTGTTGTCAGGATTATTTTCCTCATCAAGGGAATTAGTCGTGGTTGAGGCAAGGCAAAGTGATGCCGCATCAAGCGTAGTACAGATAAATCCTGCGACGCATACAACATAGATAATTGCGCTCACTGTGCCGAAAGGAAGCGTATCAAGCACCCTGAATACTCCGTCATACTGTGTGCCTTCCTTAATCGAGTTGATGATTGAGAATTTGCCTGTAATTTCTGCATTTTGAGCTAGTCCGCCGTTGATTGCAAAAAACACCCAGGTTCCTATGCTTATACCAAGCATACAGGATAATATCAGACTCCTTATGCTTCTGCCCTTTGATATCTTTGCCACGAAAACTCCCATAAGCCCTGTATATGACAATGGAAATGCAACAAAGAATATAGTCCATGCTTCGGAGAAGCCGCTGTCTAATATTGGATCTGTAAATGTAGCCATAGACAACATATTGTTGCACATAACACCGAGTGAGTGTACAAACATCTTATTGATATATGAGGTCGGTCCGGCTATATATATAAACACCAATAGAACAAAGAGCAGCTTGACAGTATTATCGCTTAAAAATTTCATGCCTCTTCCGGTTCCTACAAAGGAGCTCCATGAAAATATTACTGCAAGCACCAATACGATAATAACCTGCATTGTGAAGTTTACCGTGATTCCCGTGATGCGATGTACGCCTCCTGCTATAACCGGTATGCCAAGACCAAGAGATACTCCGAGTCCGGCAAGCGTCGAGAACATAACTATAAAGTCTATAATCTTGCCAAGTATTCTGCGATATTTGAAATTCGGAACCATCTCCTCGGCAATAGCCGAAAGCTTAAGCGATTTATATTTTCTTACATATAATGCATAGGCACTGACTATGCCTATAAGAGCGTATATGCACTGCGCCCAGAATCCCCAGTGGAAAAATGCATAACCCATCGAGAGCTCAAAGGCTTCTCTTGTATGCGCTTCGTAATTAAGTCCCGGACTGATAACATAATAAGCCCATTCTGTGAAGGACCAGAACATGGAAGCGGACGCAAGAGCCGCACATGCCATCATGGCGATATAGCTGAACATTGAATATTCCGGCTCACCTTCGCCAAGCTTAATGCGTCCGTATTTTGAAAAAGCTATAGCAAATACAAAAATCGTGAGAACACAATCAAACAATAGAAGAAATGGTCCGAATCCGCTCATTGCAGACTGAAATACTGTATTTATACCTGAAACTGCTGCCGCAGGATATAATGCAAGTCCTGCTACCAATATGAGAAGAATTGCTATAGTGGCTATGGTGAGCGGCCACTGAATCTGAAGCTTGGTTCGTTGTCGGTTTTTTGCCTGTTTCATCTGATGACACCGCCTTTCTTGCTTTGTTCATCGACTTCCGAAATTCAAAAGATACTGCAAACCTACCTGCTAATACGCTCTTAGGATGATGGCTTTTGGCATATATCACTATCTTCCTGATGAGCAGCATATCTTACTTCCGAATTTCGAATAACTGTCAGATATTAAAGTTTTTAAGAAATGCCGTCGAAGGCTTAGGGCTTCCGGCGGCATAATACTTTGCGTGCATATGGGGGTGAATGATTATTATTTAATCAGGAAAATGCATCGCAACAACGATTGGTTTAATCCTTAGTCATTTATGACCGCTTAGTGTGCAAATGCCGGATCCTGAGCACCGCGCTGTAACTCCTTCGGAATAACAAGAGTTCCGGAAGCCTTGCCGCAAAGGATTGGCGGGTCGCAAACGATAGCAGCGGACTGTGCGAGCTCTCTCATATCATCTCCGTTTATTCCGTCAAGGAAGTAGCTCTTCTTCTTAAAGTCATCCGGCATGGTTATTACCTTATATGCCTCGAACTTGATAAGATAGGAGGTGTTGCCCTTCTTCTCAATCCATCCGTGATACTCCATAAAATCACCTACGTGAATAGGAGCCAGGAAGCGTACCTCATCATATCCGAGGAAGAGGCTCAAATCTCCGTCGCAACGAACAAGAAGCTCTGTGGCTACATCGCCGAAGAAGTCAAGCATTCTTGAACCGTTTACCAGATTGTTAACGTAATGTCCGTCGCTGCCTGTCATCATTAATCTGTGAACTACCTTATTACCGATCATTTTGTTTCCCTCCTTAAGAGATTTCTGTAAATGTTCCCGGTTTCTTATTGCCCTTCCGGTTATGTCTGCAGTTTAAGGCATACACTTGCGACAAGGTCAACAGGCAGTTTGATATTAATTTGACAATCTTCGCAGCAAACCTTGCCGTAAGGGAAAGCTTGCATTAACAGACTATGCTACAGGTGCTATTACTCTTGTTATATAATTCTGCTTAACGCTGAAATCCACCGGTGATATAAGATACTCCTCTGATATCTTGCCGTTAAGCTTAAGTCCTTGTGCCTCTATCCACTTAAGAAGTCTAATGTGAGTTGCGCTAATTGTCTCATATGCTCCCACATGCAGAACCGTAGCTGCCTTAAAGCCTCCGAAAATCTTGATATCCGGATAATGCTCCGGATTATCACACTTAACAGGCAGCATAGCCTCAAGTTCACAGCTTGATTTATAGAATTGCTCCATCGAATTGTCTGTATGATAGGTGAGTATTATTGAACCAGCCACCTGAAGTGAATGATGCTCTGCGAGCTTAAAGAGCTCAAACCAGCGCTTTACGGATATTTCCGTATTGTTGTAATTTGTCATGTGCTTCTTGGTGTAAAGCACAGTAAGCTCCGGCAGATATTCGATACGTATGTCAACATTATCCATTTTATCATTATAATCAGCCAGAGCCTTGTCACCACTGATGCCATCAAAAAGCTCCAAGTCTTGTCTGCTGCCGTTCAGCTTATCAACAAAGCTTATTCCTTCTGCATATACCCTTTCCATCTGGTCTATCTGCTTCCTGAGCTCGTCCATCCTATGTCCGATCTCATCGGCAAACATCTTGGGGTCCTCAAGCTTAATCACATCCTGAAGCTCCTTGAGCGAGAAGCCAAGATTTTGCAGCTTTTTGATTAGAAACACATCGAATACCTGCTGCTTCGTATAGTATCGGTATCCTGTCTCATCATTCTTATGTTCGGGACTGAGCAGCCCTATCGTATCATAATAGCGTAAGGTCTTGTTGCTTACACCGCACAGTTCTGCGAGTTCTCCTATAGAATAATATCTGGTATCAGCCATATGTCCTTCCTGTTGATTATAATATACAATAATCGGATGCATTCTTTATATTTTCATGTACATTATATACAATAATATGTTATCAAATTCAGCATTATATGTAAAGATAACCGTTATTGTTGCCCAGATACGAATTGACTTCATGCCTTCATCGTAGTAAACTTTAGCAAGGTGTAGTGTTAAAGTTTTACTATATCAGTGTTGCGTGAGCGCATAAGCGCGCAGCAATCCGTACTTTTATAGTTACCTTTGTTATAAATTATGCCAACGAATATATTAGCCATGTATTTCTTTGAAATCCAGCAAAATGGAGGGATATTATGAATTCTAAATTACATACTAAGGATGTGGATCATCTTTTTGATGCAGTTCTGTCACTTAAGAACAGTGATGATTGCTACAAGTTTTTCTCAGATCTCTGCACAGTCAAGGAGCTCCTTGCCATGGCGCAGCGCTTCGAGGTTGCCATAATGCTTAAGGATAAGACTACTTATCTGGATATTGCTGAACAGACAGGAGCTTCTACCGCAACCATCAGCCGTGTCAATCGTGCGCTTACCTATGGAGAGGATGGCTATCAGTTGGTCTTTGACCGTCTTGGCATCGTCGGCAATGCCAGTGAAAAGGCAGATGACACTGACAATACTTAAGCTAATTTAGCTGTGATACTTACCATTCGTTTCAAGTTAGTGCAAGCTTAATAATGCTCATGCCTGCGTATTTGCAGACACTAAATAAAAATAAATGTGAAGAAAATTGCTTTTTCGTCCATTTAACAAGATTAATAAAAATGCACGTAGCAGAGAATACACCGGCTGCATTGAATGGCTGGTGGATGCCGGTGTTGTGAGCGAATGCAACTGTCTTTTGTACCCAGAGCTGCCTCTTAAGGGCAATACAGATGAAAGTAAGTTTAAGCTCTACTATCCCGATACCGGATTGCTGATCTCAGTTCTTGATGAAGAGGCACAAGAGGATTTGCGTTCCAATAAGAATCTTGGCGTATACAAGGGAGCCTTGTATGAAAACTTTGTTGCGGAAGCCTTTACGAAGCAAGGACTTGGACTCTTCTACTACAAAAAGGATAACTCAACTATAGAAGAAGATTTCTTTGTTCGCTCCAAAAATGAATTGATTCCGGTTGAGGTTAAATCAAATGACAAAGGCTCCAAGTCACTTGCAAAGCTGATAGCTGACACCGGGTATCCGGATATCAAGCACGGAATAAAGCTTGGTGACTTTAATGTAGGCTTTGCTAATGATATATATACCTTTCCGTATTTCTGCGCCTTTTTGATAAAGGAATATCTAAAAACCTGGAATTAAGTCACGGATTGCTGCGCACAAGCGCACAGCAATCCCTTACTTTTATATCATATGGTGCCTGCAAAATCGTAGGCGTGGTTGTCTACTTTCTTAGCATAGCAGCAAAAGCATCCTCAGACATGCCACTCCTCACCGAAGCATCCTTGATGCTTAACAAGTTATCATTAACGAGTCCAACAAGTGTTTCGACAACACCTTCGCTTCTGCCACGTGATATTCCTTCAATAATTCCTTCACTCCTTCCTTTTGTAATTCCCTCAGCGATGCCTTGACTTCTGCCTTCAGCAATACCTTGGTTCCTTCCCTCGGCGATGCCTTGATTCCTGCCTTCAGCCCTGCTGTCATTGATTAAATCCTCTATCGCTTTGCACATATTAACCTCCTTTACGTCATCTGGTATATCTATGTGTGTCTTCGTCATTACGTTAATTACTCTGGCCGCATCAACATCAATAATCATATCCGATTTCTCTGTTATAAATGAAAGCAGACTGTTCTTGTCATTAGAATATTTGATGTATCCCAGCACCTCTCTGAGACTGGTGCTGAACTTATCAAGCTCTGTCGGAGCTATCCCTGCAGGCTCTATCAGATTAATGCTATAGTCCTGAACATATTTAAGAAGTCTGGAATCGCTTGTGTCAAGCATCTCATGTATAGATCTTGGTCCATCCCACTTATCTACTCCAAAGTATAGCACAAGAGTGATAACAGGTGTTAGCTTATCTTCCTTACGAAAGCCGGA
>CAVBGP010000119.1:0-5441 GCA_963595005.1 Acutalibacteraceae bacterium
GCCTTCTTTAGTTCTGTACCCAGCTTCCGTCATCACTGAAGCTGTAGCTCTTGCCGTCTATTGTCTGCTGACCTGTAAGCATGTGTCCGTCAGCATCAAGATAGTACCACTTGCCGCCTATCTGCTGCCAGCCGGTAGCCATCTTGCCGTCTGAACCAAGATAATACCAGGCATCCTTATCCTGTATCCAGCCTGTTGCCATGGTTCCGTCTGCGTTCAGATAGTACCAGGAATTGTCATCCTGCGCCCAGTTGACTCTCATATAGCCGTCATTTCCGAAGAAGAACCACTTATATGAGCCCTTATATTCTATCTGCTTCCAGCCCGTAGCATACTCTCCGTTATTCATCATAAACCTGTAGAGAGTTACTGTCTCTGTGCCTGCGGCACTTGCTGCATTATTGCTTCCGTCAGGCTCGATAACTCCGATACTCGGAACCACATACTGACCGTTAACATTGATAACGCCGCCTGCGCCGGCGCTGCCGACTCTCAGAGTATCTGTCTGCCATGTGCCGTATACTTTGCTGTTTGTACCGTTTCCGGAGCCTCCATTTGCAATTCTGCCTGAGCTGTTTCTAGCGCCGGAATGGTTGTTTGTGTTTGAGTCAGGCTCATCCGGTGCATCCGGCTCATCCGGACCGCCCTTTCCGCCTGTATCAATATTGATAGTAAATTCACCGCTTCTGTAAGCTGTCACCCATACGCCTTCTTTATTAGCCTCAAGCGTTACCGGGACATTTCTGTTATTATCTTCTGCAGTTAAATGAAGTGTCTTACTATAGCTTAGTCCCTTGGGATACGGGAGCAGATACTTTATCCTGGCCCCCTCTGCAAAGTAGACCTTGCCATAATCTGACGCATTGTCATACTCGGACAGCATACTTATGTCATGTGTAACATTTATAGTACCCTGACCGCTGTCAGATACCTTTGCATCTGTATGCAGACTGAGCACAATATTCTTAAGCTTATCATTTGCTACATATGCTGCCTCTCCCTTGTTGTTATCGGTGAAGCTGCCGTCAATGCTAAACTTATCTCCCTGAGTATACCCTACCTTTATATCAAATGCCTTGGTATATGCTCCGTTATACAGCAGGTAAATGTCATACGATCCAAAGTTCCTGAGATACTCATCCTTCCACTCATAATACTTATCACCGTTCTTGATATAGAGCTTAGCACTGCTGTCATCCATAAAAGTATTGAGAGCATCCGTCTTGGACTCAAGCTTATCATCTGACTCATTCTTAGTGTAATAAGTGACCTTAGCTCCTGTAAGATCAAGAGTGTTGCTATCCATGTAGTTATAGAAGGTTTTCTTTGGCGCTGATATGCCTGTAATTGTATCCTTGATATCACTTATCGCATGTGTATACAAAACTGTAGCACAGCAGTCATCACCGCCCTTAGCATTAAAGGGCTTAAGCACAGTAAACTGAATCTCAGTTCCCTCGCCCTGAATCACCTCAAAGCGATAATAGCCTGTACCCTTGGCAGCAATATTCTTGAGACACCCGCTTACGCTATTGTCAACTATCATATATCCTGCAGGTACATATACATCTATCTTATCTCCAGCCTTAAGTGCATCCTCCTGAGTGATGGCAGTCTTTGTGCCTGCACGGCACACCTTGATATCATCCTCATGATCAGCTGCCTGCAGGTTCTTATGTACTACATATAACACTGCCTGTTTCTGATTGTCCTTGCTTACTCCCGACTTATAATTACCGCTTGCGTCACCGCCATACAGCTCATGACCTGTTACCGAAAATGCGCAGCCACCCGCAAACAGTGCATTATAGTCCTTATCTATGGTAAGCGTTATACGATTGACATAGCTCTTCCCGGATTCAAAGTATGTATGCTCCGGGTCGGTTATCGCCTCAAGACTGTCAGTATCCTCATCTAATATAAACCAACCGCTTTGGCAGCCGTCTGCCGCAGACTCATCAGCAATGCTGTAAGTGATATTCTTAGTATCACCATCATACTTATAGCTGTAATAGTTTAAGTATTCGGTAAATATATTCGTCACTCTGCTGATACTGCCTCCGAAGTTCTTCCAGGTATCTCCCACTCTTAAGCCATATGCATAAGCAGCAAAGCCATTCATGCCGATATAGCTTTCACCGATAAGTTTAGTTGACTCGTCAGCGCTTTTCTTATCGCTTACCTTGATAAAGGTAGTTTTCTTCTGAGACTCGCCCTCATCATAGTTACATATAATCTGTACGGCATAGTAGCCCTCGGGAAGGTCCGATACATCCCAGGCATAGCTGTAGCAACTGCCTGCTCCGTCCATACTGTATACATCATTTCTTACATAAGTCGGACGAACATCGGTGTATATATCAGTTTCGCCATCGACATATATATCAGTATACTCCTGTGAACCCTCCGCGATTAACGCCTCGTTAAGGACTAAGTCTCCATCCTCGTTAACACCATAACCGGGAATATACGATTCCGAAGCTGCAGCCGCAGAAGCTTCAGAGCCATACAGCGTTCCGAGATAATAAGCCTTAGCCGTAAGCGTAAGTGCAGCATATCCTGACTTAACAGTCGGTTCCGTATCAAACACAACCTTCAACGGAACTATGGCTGATACCTGATTCCCGTTTGCTACTTCTTTGACAGTCTGTAACTGAGCAGGTTCTTTGATGGCAAATGCTGCCTTACCTGCGTCATCAACCTTAGCTGCGGTCTCTGCCTTACCTATATAGAAGTCAGTAAGCGCAAAGCTGTCAGCGGCTGTATCATCAGTTCCCCAGATCTTAATTATGAATCTTCCGCCGACAGTAAAAAAGAACTTAGTGGTATCGGTAAACTTAAGCGTATATTTCTTAGTTTCCCCCGCCGGAATGCTGTATAAATTAACCCCTTCCTTGTAGAAAATCTGCTCGCTGTCCTCTGCAGAATAGCTGCCGGGATTTATTGCTCCGGGACGGTTTTCTCCAGCATTAGATGCCAGGACCGCACCGGCATCAAAGGTAACTTCCTCCTCGCTGTGGTTTGTAAGCTTGACATCGACCGAAACTGTGCCATCAGCATCAGGTGTGACATTTTTAGTGGAGACTGACTTGATGGAGAGTATCGCAGGCACACCACTATCTTCATCATAGCTAAACAGTGCGTCATCAGAAGCGCTTGTCGGATAATAGACAGTCGGCTTAGATTCAATACTGCTTGATTTAATATAATCTGCGAGCTCTTTAGCACTTATCTCATAGTCAGCATTAGTATCAGCTGCGTAGATATTATAAGAGCTCACCGTCCTTGCGTAGCCTAATGCATAATTAAATAACGCCGTAATCTGACCGCCTAAGAAGAGATGTCCTGTTGCCATCTCATCGGAGGATGCCGCTGAGAAGATATAGTACTTAAGGTCTTTGGAAGCAGCCTTAGTGCCTGCTGTTTCAACACTCGAATCCTCAGCTGAATTTGTATAATCGTCATCGTCGCCTGTATCATTTACATAATCACTATCGCCGTCTGTATCTGGTGAAGCCTTGGCATTCTTAAATTCATTTACAAATGCCTTGCTTGCATTGTCCTGCATAGCCTGATACTTTTCCATCATGTCGGCAAGCGAAGCCATGTCATCATAGAGCTTCGACTCATCTTCCTCAAGCTCTGTCTCGACATTATTAACATTGGTCTCAACACTGTTAAGTTCTATCTCGTTACTGTTAAGACCGATCTCAGCGCTGTTAATATCTATTTCATCACTTTCAAGCTCTGTCTCAGTGCCGTCCAGCATGGTCGGCATGATCATGCCGCCTGAATAGCAGGAGTCAAAGAGCATAACTACCTTGCCGTGAAGCTTGCTGACATGCTGTTTAAGCTCGGTTCCGGATATCGTGTTTTGACCTCCGATACTAAGCTCTGCTGTACCGTCATTATGGTAATTACCGTGACCGGAATAAGCGATAAAGGTAAGCTCATTGTCCGATGCGGCATTCTCATCTATCCACTTCCATATCTCCGACTTATAATCGTCAGCTGTTCCGGCAGGAACACTTATTATCTCTATGTCTTCCTCCCTGAACTGCTGAGTTCTGGTAAGTGTCGCCTTAATCGAAGCGACATCCTCTGCCGGACCATTCATCAAGGTCTCATCATTATCTAATGCTATAAGCAGTGCCTTACCTGTAACATCAGGCTTGGTAACTTTTTCCCTCAAAGCGCGATAGGTGCCATAAGGCTTCCTTACCTTGATACTGTACCTGCCGCTGGTTAAGCTCGCATCCTTATACGTACTCCATTTAGGCTCATCTGCTTCAAAGTCAGCGCAGTATTGCAGATCCTTGGCAAGTAAGTCACCGTTGCTGAACATTATATTTTCAATTATGTAAAAGTCACCACCGCTTATGTCATCGGCATAAAAGGTAAGCTCCCTGCCATTTTCATCCACAACATCTATAGATATGGAGAGAACCTTAAAGCCGTAATAATCAGCATCAACATATCGCACATAGAGGAGATTAACGTAAGGCCCCATTGCAGATGTAATCTTAAATTTCTTCCGCTCGTTGTTGACCGTAGTGTATTTGATGGTAAATGATCCGTTGAAATGTGCATCATCTTCATTTACTACTATATAAGGCTCACTGCCTTCGTTGCTTTCATTGCTTACATTGCTGTTATCTTCATTTTCCGCAGCAAGACTGATTAAATCAGGCTCTCCATAGGCTGCAGCTAGCTCCTCGCAAAGGTCCTCGCGCTCAGACGGCATATCCTCATCTGCAAGTCCGAAGGGGTTTGATGACGTTTTCTCAAACTGTTCCCTCTCTATCTTATCTATGTCAGCATTATCGAAGCTAGTCTTGATGTCGAAGACTTCCTTGATATCAGGCGACAGTATATATAAACTATCTCCGGCAGAATTATTTGACTTGTCTGCTGTATTAGGCTCGATGCCGTCCTGTATATGCTCATTTGTGGTGTCAACAGTATTTAATGCCTCGACTTTAGTGTTATTCACAGTACTGTCGGCATCTTCAGACACAGAATCTGTATTTTCAAATGCTGAGTTGTCTTCGGCAGCGTTAAGACTATATGATGAGACAACATCATTAAGAATGTCTTCCTGTGCCGCAGCAAAAGAAGTCAGGTTTAAGCCTGACGATGACAGCGGCGCAGCAATCAAGCTCAAGCTAAGCAACACCGACGCAAAGCGCTTACATAATCTGTTGATTTTCATACAGCAAACTCTCCTTGATAATCGAGCTGTTTTCATAAGTAAACAATCATGCCTGCACGTTTGCAGGCGCCACATATTATAAAAGTACGGATTGCTCCGCACTGACGTGTTCTCGCAATCCTGCCTAAGCAACGAGCAATCCGGGCTACCGCCCTTCTTGCCGTTCAGGGCAGATTGCCAAATGCAAAACCATCCTTGCATGCAAGCATGCAGTCTGCTTTTGCATTCG
>CAVBGP010000120.1:0-5403 GCA_963595005.1 Acutalibacteraceae bacterium
GCGTTGCAGACTATGTGCTCGCACATAAGGATGCAATGCCATTTGGCAACCTGCCATTAATGAGCTATGTAGGGCGATAGCCCAGAATAGGCGAATTAATGGCAGGATTGCGGGAGCGCGTAAGCGCGCAGCAATCCGTACTTTTATTATATGTGGTACCTGCAAGCACGCAGGCATGGTTGTTTATAAAGGAAAGTAGATAATTTGAATATACTAGATAACAACAACTCCGACACACAAGTAAATGAAGATACAGCCACACAAGCTGCTTCAAATGCAGCTTTGCCAAAGTCAGATGGTATTGCCCTTAGCCCATTAAAGCTGCTAAGAAGCATTATCGGCATCTTAGGCTTTATTGTGATGCCCATAGTTTCCTTCTATCTGTTTGAATCTGTAACCGGCAATCTATCGACTATTACATCCCCGGAAGCAATCTTCTATAATATATGCTTTAATTACTGTATATATCTGATACTGCTTGGGGTAAGCGGCTCTACACGAATCGCCATCCCGGTGGCCTCTATCTTCTTATACATATTATCGCTTGCTGAGACCTTTGTTTTTGAATTCCGTGATCGACCGATTATGTTCTGGGATCTCACTGCTTTTGGCACTGCCATGACTGTTGCAGAAAACTATGTTTTTGAGTTTTCAGATGCCATGAAGCAGTCCGGGCTTATCATTGCTGCGGCTAATATATTACTGCTATTCTTTCCTTTTAGAGTAAAGCGTCTTAAGCATCGCGCGGCCTTATTTGCTGCCTGCATAGCTATATCCTGTGGATTTTGCTATACCTTTTTCGCCAGGATAGTTCCATCTAAAAACCTTGAGCTAAATCTCTGGAATATTAATGACACCTATGCCGAGGACGGATATATACTCTCAACCGCAGTTTCAACGCGCTACGTTGTAAAGCAGTCTCCTGCAGGCTACAGTCAAGCAAAGCTCAGAACTATAGTGGATGATATCAATACCTCATATGATGGCAGCTTCGGCAAGCTCTCAGCACTCAGTAACGAGGCCTCAGCTATTGTACAGCACACTAAAGACAACGCTTCACAGTCAGATAACGGCGATACTGCTGATACTGCGATCCCCTTTAGCTCTGCCATAACTCAGCCTGTTAATCTCATTTGCATAATGAATGAGAGCTTCTCTGACCTTAGCGTAGCAGGTGATTTCACAACCAATATTGACTATATGCCGTTTTGGCATAGTCTCTCTGAAAATGCCATACGCGGAAGTCTCTGCGTACCTGTATTTGGTTCCATGACCAGCAATACCGAGGCGGAATTTTTGACCGGTGATTCCATGGCACTGCTGCCATTTAACTCTAATGCATATCAGTTCAATATTAAACCCGGTGCCTTATCTATGGTAAGCACTCTTAAAGATCAGGGATATCGCGCCGTAGCTATGCATCCCTATCCGGCTGAGAACTGGAATCGTAAGAGAGTATATGAAAATTTCGGCTTCGATGAATTTGATGACATTGAATATTATGAGCTTGATGAGCAGTTACGAAATTACGTAAGCGATGCGTCTGACTTCGCAAGACTTATCGAACAGGTTGAAAATAAGAAGTCTCCGGATGAGAAGCTCTTCTTATTTAATGTAACCATGCAGAATCACGGTGGATATCTGACTGATTATGATAATTTCGAGCAGGAGGTAATTCTAACCGGAGATCTTGCCGGCAAATATCCTGAGGCGGAGCAGTATCTGTCATTAATCAAGAAGACTGATGAGGCATTTGAAGGACTCATTAATTATTTTAAGAACTGCGATGAGCCTACTATGATAGTCATGTTCGGTGACCATCAGCCAAGCGTTGAAAATGAGTTTTATGATGAGATTGCGGGCATCTCAAGCTATGAGGTTCCTGCCAAGGATCGTCTTATGTGGTATCAGACTCCATTTGTAATATGGACCAATTATGAGCAGCCATCAGCGGATATTGGTAAGCTAAGCAGTCTCTACCTTTCATCCTATGTCCTAAAGGCATCCGGCCTAGAGCTTACTCCTTACAATAAATATCTCCTTAAGCTCTCTGAGAACGTGCCGATTATGCATCCTCTTGGCTGCTATGACAGCGATGACAACTACTATACCTGGGACGAGGCTTTAAGCCCGCTTTGCCCGTATGCAACATCCATACTTAATTATGAGTATCTGGCTTATAATCACAGTCTGGATACGAAGAAATATACAGCTGCGTTTTCACTGAATAAAATTAGTTAGCACAAATTTTCAGATGTATTTATAACGCGTTCTCGCTCAGGTGTATGGGCCGCTGCTTAAGTTACGCCGCAACATTTAACAATAACTACAGGGAAATGTTGCTGTGATAACAAGGTCGCAGCAGCCTCATACACCTGAGCTTTTTAGTCAACAATCATTCCTGTCTACCTTGTTTCTACTGCCGTTCGATACGGACACATTTCTTTCACATTTTCATTAGCACTCATCTATTGCAAGTGCTAACAATTGGTGGTATACTTCCCATTGTAAGTTGAAACATGGGAGGTAAATAACTATGAACATTAACAAATTTACCCAGAAATCAATAGAAGCAGTCAACGGCTGCCAATCCGTTGCAACAGAGTACGGCAACCAGCAGATAGAGCAGGCACACCTGCTGTACAGTCTGCTGTCAGTAGATGACAGCCTGATACTTAAGCTCCTGCAAAGAATGAACATAGATACGGATGCATTTACCAAGGATCTTACCGATATTATATCTAAGTATCCTAAGGTAAGCGGCGGAAGCAATATGTACTTCTCTAACGACTGCAATCGTGTACTGACTGAAGCCGAGAACCACTCCAAAGCTATGGGCGATGAGTACGTTGCGGTTGAACATCTCTTCCTTGCGCTTTTTGACAGAGCAGACAAGGATATGAAGCAGCTCTTTGCAAGATACAACATTACTAAGGACGGTTTTCTAAAGGTGCTTTCCGATGTGAGGGGCAATCAGAAGGTTATGACAGATAATCCTGAGGCTACCTATGACGCACTTAAGAAGTACGGTACTGACCTTGTTCAGCGTGCTAAGGAGCAGAAGCTTGATCCTGTTATCGGCAGGGATTCGGAGATACGTAATGTAGTTCGTATACTTAGCCGTAAGACCAAGAACAATCCTGTACTTATCGGTGAGCCCGGTGTTGGTAAAACAGCCGTAGTTGAGGGACTTGCACAGCGTATTGTTAACGGTGACGTGCCCGACAGTCTTAAGGACAAGACTATATTCTCACTTGATATGGGTGCACTTATTGCCGGTGCCAAATACAGAGGTGAATTTGAGGAACGACTTAAGGCAGTTCTGAAGGAGGTTTCTGAATCAGACGGACAGATTATCCTCTTTATAGATGAGATTCACACCATAGTCGGTGCAGGCAAAACCGAGGGCTCCATGGATGCCGGCAACATGCTTAAGCCTATGCTTGCGCGTGGTGAGCTGCACTGCATAGGTGCAACCACTCTTGATGAGTACCGATACATAGAGAAGGATCCTGCTCTTGAGAGGCGTTTCCAGCCTGTAACGGTAGACGAGCCCACGGTTGAGGATACTATCTCTATACTTCGAGGCATTAAGAATCGTTATGAGGTATTCCATGGCGTTAAGATTACTGACGCTGCCCTTGTACAGGCGGCTGTTCTTTCTAACCGTTATATCTCAGACCGTTTCCTTCCTGATAAGGCCATAGACCTGGTTGATGAGGCCTGCGCTATGATTAAGACTGAGATGAATCAGCTTCCGGCTGAGCTTGATGAGCAGCAGAGACGTATCATGCAGCTTGAGATTGAGATCACAGCTCTTAAGAAGGAGACAGATAAGCTATCTGCTGACAGACTCGCGGAGCTTCAGAAGGAGCTTGCCGAGCTTAAGGATGATTTCAATGCTCAAAAGGCTAAGTGGGAATATGAAAAGGGAGCTGCCGACAGACTGTCTGCAATCAGAGAGCAGATAGAAAATCTTAATAATGAAGCCGAGATACTGCAGCGTAAGGGTTCCTATGAGGAGGCCGGTGCCATCATCTACGGCAAGCTGCCTCAGCTTAAAAAGGAGCTTGAGGAGGCTGAAGCCAAGAATAAGAATGAAGGTCACGAGCTCGTTCATGAGAGCGTCAACGAGGACGAGATAGCTAAGATAGTATCTAAATGGACAGGCATACCGGTAGCCAAGCTTTCAGAGAGTGAAAGAAACAAGGTATTAGCTTTGCCTGAGCAGCTTCATCTGAGAGTTGTAGGTCAGGACGATGCAGTCGAGAAGGTATCTGATGCCATCATACGAAGCAAGGCCGGTATCAAGGATCCGACCAAGCCAATTGGCTCCTTCCTCTTTATGGGTCCTACCGGTGTTGGTAAGACAGAGCTTGCCAAGACTCTTGCTGAAGCTCTCTTTGATGATGAGAACAGCATGGTTCGTATCGATATGTCCGAATATATGGAAAAGCATTCAGTGAGCCGTCTTATCGGAGCGCCTCCGGGATATGTCGGCTATGATGAGGGCGGTCAGCTTACAGAGGCCGTAAGACGTAAGCCTTACTCTGTTGTGCTCTTTGATGAGATTGAGAAGGCACACCCTGATGTATTTAACGTACTCCTGCAAGTGCTTGATGACGGACGTATCACAGACTCTAAGGGTAAGACCGTAGACTTTAAGAACACTGTCATCATACTTACCTCTAACCTGGGCTCACAATACCTGCTTGACGGCATTGATGCAAACGGTGAGATTACCGATGAAGCCAAGGCTTCTGTTGATGCACTCCTTAAGCAGAGCTTCAGACCTGAGTTTCTGAACAGACTTGATGAAATTATCCTCTTTAAGCCGCTCCAAAAGAGCGATATATCAAGGATTATCGATCTTAGCATTAAGGACATCAACAAGCGTCTTGCGGACCGCGATATGCATCTTAAGATGACTCCGGAGGCTATTACCTACTGCGTGGATAATGGCTATGATCCTCAGTTTGGTGCACGTCCGCTTAAGCGTTTTATTCAGAAGAATGTTGAAACGCTTGCAGCTAAGGCTATACTTGAGGGCCGTATCATAGAGGGCAATACTATACTTATTGACTGTCATAACGGTGTGCTTACGGCTGACCGCGGATAAGGTTTTCACTGAGGACAGACGTATTCAGGATTAGATACATTTAAAGACAGGTAGATTTTAAGCATATTTTTATTATGCTTAATATTGAGCCGAATCGGCTTTAAGGTCGATCCGGCTCTATTTTTATCTGTATTTTTGCTTGCGTTTTCATCTGTATTTCTTTACAAATCATCAAATATTGGCATTTGATTGATTATCTGACTATTTGACGATTTATGTTCAATATATGCCTTGTTTTTGATATTATTTTCAGTACATTTTGTAAATTGTTGTTTATTTTATAC
>CAVBGP010000121.1:0-5223 GCA_963595005.1 Acutalibacteraceae bacterium
TCCTTATCTCGCTTTGGCACTCTCTTAAGTCTGTCATAGGCCAGGTCTGCAGCATCTACATTAAGCTCACATTTCTCTATAATATGCTTATTAGCCTTGCCCCATACAAGACGTATGATTCCGTCACGTTCAAGAGCCTTAAGCTCTTCATCAATCACTGCATATTCCGTGCCGGTCTGATCAAAATACTCTGGTATCACACTCTTAGTTAGCTTTACGGCTATCGAGATATTTACCTGATTTTGCCCCGTATATAAGAGGCTGCCTTCGTATTTATCAAGGAGCAGACTAAGTATTCTGTCGTCATAGCGCTTAATCTTCACATTCACCACCTGTTGCCAATCAACATATTCCTATGAAACATTCATGCCTGCACTTTTCACGGGCAACACATATGTAAAAAGTACAGATTACCACCTGCTTACGCGTTCTCTCAACACAGTAAGCGATGCCTGCTCATTAGCAATCATCGCTTACTGTGCTTCTTATCAGATGTATTACAGCTTCTCGTGCGTGAAGTCCTCGATAAAGCTATATTTACCGTCAGGCATCGCAAGAAGTATCTTGTCCGTGTACTTGCCTATATCCTGAATCTTGCCCGGAGGTGCCGCAATAATAAGCTGCAGCTTAAGCTCAGGATTGGTAAGAAACTCAAGCACTGAGCCCATACGCTCATCATCCATGTTGTTGAAGGCCTCATCCATCATCATGATGCCTACAGCGTCTCCGCCGATGCTGTTCTTGTATAGCTGTATAAATGAAGCCGCAACCGTGATATAGAAGGGGCTCTGAGTCTCGCCTCCGCTCTTTTCCGCACTCACCTTGGAGTACAGCATATAGCTTCCGTCAGGCAGAACTATCCTTATATCATAGTCCATGTAGGTTCTGTAGTCTGTATACTGCTCCAAAACCTTATCTGTATCATCGTCATTATTGAGCGCAAGCTTATTAAAGAGCTCATCTATTACCTCTTTATGGTCATTCATAAATGAAGCTCCGAATATAGACTCTTCTCCACCTATATTTCTGTCATCCATGATCATTGTATAATACTGCTTCATGGATGAACGAGGCTCATACAGGAACTCATAGTGTTCTCTGTCAAAGGATATCTCCGAGAGTGCTCGGTTTAACTCCTTAAAGTCCTGCCTTGCCTGCTTTATATTTTCCTGAAGCTTGGACAGGAACTGTTCTCTGAATTCCTCCTCGGCTGCATTACGTGCACGGTATACCTTATCCTCATACTCAAGTAGCTTGGAATTCTTAAGCTTGTCATACTCAGCATCAAATTCAGGATAGCCGGCAAGACTATCCGGTGCACCAAAGTCATGCGCTGCCTTATAGACCTGCATGGCTCTTATCATATCAGTCTCAGCCTTCTCTCTTAAGGTCTGATTAGCCTTACGTGCACGCTCATAGTTTTCCTTATATTTATAAGGATTCTTCTCCTTCTTAGTCTTGCTGTACTCCGCCTCTGCATCGTTATAATCCTCCCACAGAGCCTCTCCCAGCTGTTCTGCATATGCACTTTGCTTTATAAGAGCTGCCTCAAGTCCAACCTTAGCTTCCTCATCACGCCTTATAGCTTCAGTCTTGCTTCCTCGTTCCTCGGTAAGCTTTATGATTCTCTTAGATATCTGTTCAGCTTCTTTTTTAAGCTCCTCAAGCTGCATAGACTTCTGAATCAGAGTTTCATTTTCCTTAAGCTTACGTATCTGCTCTCTGCAGTTTTTAAGCTCGTTGTTATGAAGTCTCAGCTGTTCTAAGTATCTCAGGCGATTTTTGACCTCTATATCAGCTGTCGAATCCGTGTGATTAAGGATTTTCTCGTAGGTCTCCTTCTTATCCCTTAGCTGTCTGCAAACCTCTTCTGTCTGCTTAAGCTCTGCCTCTGCTGCCTCAAGCTGACGTTTGATTGCCTCTGCTCCGATATAAGGTGTCTCATATATCTCCGGCTTAATTGCTGATACAACATGATTCTGATATCTCATACACTGCCTTGTTATAGCTGTCGGATAATTCTTAAGCTCCTGGTAGCTCTGGCAGCGATGCACCTTGCCCAAAACCATGTTAATGTAACGCTTTGCCCAGATATTTCTGGCAGCAACAGCCTCTGCAAGGCTTTCCTTAGGAGTCTCCTCATACTGCTCTAGCTTAGCTGTATTGATTAAGCCTACTCCGTAAACACGCTTTGCTTCTCTCAGTCTGTCGTATACACTTACCGCAACATCATAATCCTCAGGCTCAACGATGATATAGAAGCGCTGCGTATTGAGATAGCCCTCTACTGCATTCTGCCATGCAGGCATAGCTATATCAAGCAGCTCACAAAGCACTCTCGCCTCTGACCTCTTGCCAAGCTTCAGCAGCTCATCCTGTATCCTCTGCCTTAATTCATTAACTCCCTTAGGATATATAAGCTTATGCGCTCTAAGCTCTTCAACCTTGTGCTTAAGCTCACTTAGCTTTGTCTTATTCTGATCAAGCTCAATGCTGTATTGTGCTGCTGCCGTGCTTGCCCTTTTAAGTACATTTTTCTTGTATTCGACAGCCTTATCTGCGCTCTGGCTTAGCTCTGACAGATAATCACAGCTCTCTATCTTTTTAAGTGTCTCGATATATGCTGTAAATGTATCCGCTGCTTCCTGCTCAACAATATCAGTGCCGTCCACTGCCTTAAGGAGCTCTCTGCCTGTTCCTGCTGCTCTCTTGGCACTCGCCTTAAGCTCATCGACATCATTCCTGTCTCGTTTAATCTGAGCATTAAGCTCGTCCTCACGACGCTCAAACTCATGAAGCGCACGATATTCCTCATTGTTATCAAGCTCAGACCTTAAAGCCTGTATCATCTCGTTTTTGGCACGGCTTGATTCCTCCTCCGTGCTGATAAGCAGAGTAAGCTCCTGCAGCCTCTGCCTGGTCGAGCGTATAAGCTCTGTTACCTGCTCTATCTGCTCTGTGAGTATCTCCTGCTCTGCTCTTGCTATATAATACTCATAGCTCCGGTCGAGTCTTATATATCTCTCAGTCTCCTCATATCTTGTACGTATCAGCTCAAGCTCTGATATACGCCTTCTGACATCCTCGAGCATGCGCTCTAATTCCTGATAGCTTCTGACATTTTCCCTGAGAGTATCTATATTAACCTCACGCTCATCAAGCACATAAGAATACACAAACTCCTTGATATCATGTATCGGCTTAAAGGCCATGGCCTTCGGGATAAGTGAGAAGAACTTCTCGTTAAGCCTTCCGAATCTGGACAAAATCATAGCCTTGGCTTCGCCTATGGTCGGTGCCCACTTCCTTATGCCCTTGTTGGTTCGAAATGCCTGTATGCCCTTTATCTGCCTGCCGTTAAAGAAGAGCTCATCCGAAAATACCGTATCCTCCATAAGATACCATGCGGTATTAGGCTCCTTTTCCTCAGTCTGCGAATCCATGACTACACCTATAAGGAAGCTTTTTCCCCTGGATTCGTCAAAAAACTCCAGACATATGTGTGCAGAAAGCTCACCCGTACGCTCATACGGGTGAGTCTCCTTGCCTGTCTTGCATCTTATATAGCTGTTAAGATTACGCTTGCCCTTCTCGTGAGCCGCCTTGTTAAAATTAGCCTTAGAGCAGGTGATAACGAACTGTATGGCATCAAGCACTGTCGACTTGCCGGCTCCGTTCTCGCCTGACAGCAATACGGCATTGCCAAGCTCTATGGTCTCATTTGGAAAACGATGCCAGTTAATCAGCCTGACTCTCTTCAATAGCTTCATTTACAGACGCTCCTTTTTTATACTTATCGATAAGCTCACTTACTCGTTTGATGTCATCAGCTCTGACCGCCATAAGCACAGAATCATATATAACGATTCTTGCATCCTCCTGCGTAAGGTCTCTGTCCAAAAGCTCAACAATATTGTATCGCTTGAAGAGCTGCAGTGTATTGCTCATGGTTGTCTTATCTATCTGCTTGTCCCTAATCTTCATGGAAATGTATTTTTCCTGTATGTCTCCGACATTTATCACTACATCTCCAAGCGATAGCTCTCTCTTCTTCTCATCATATAATATGCGAAGTATAAGCAGCACTATTGACTCGGCAAGCTTAAGTCTCACATGATTAAAGCCCTCTCTGTTTATAAGCTGTACAACGCCGTAGTGCTCATTAATATCGAGAGTATAGCCTAATACATCTAAGTATCTTGCAAATACATCCTTGTGGCGCATTATGAAGTAGTATTCACTTTTGGTAGAGGCATTTTGCTTATTGATAAAGCAAATGCTCATAAGCTTGTTGCATACGCGTTTGAATTCCTCCTTCTCACGCTCATGCATGCCCTCAAATAATTCCATAAGGCTGAATCCTCCTCATCAAAATGTCAACCTGCTGTTATCTCACTTGATTTTTATCTTGATTATAAAATCATTGAGTTGATATTCCACCTAAGCATTTACCTGATTACAAAGTCATGACTCTGTCATCTCGCTTAGGCTTTTATACAAAATCTTGGATTTGTCTTCTCACTTAAGCTTTTTCCTGATTGTAAAATCTCGGAAACGATATCCGTTAAGCTCTGCCATATCCTGTCCCAAGAGCTCAGTCTCATAGCTCATATTCTTCCTTACGCTGTAGAGCCTTACATATATAAGCTTTATAAAGCTCTCTATGTTCAGAAGCTCAAGCTGTGATGCCCTTAGCTCTCGTCTGTCGCCAAGCAGATTAAGCACATATGCATCTATCTTATCCGGAGTCATATTGTTGCGAAGCTTTTCGAGCATCCTTAAGTGGCGCACATTGCGCTCCTCCTCATTAATCTCGATTTGCTCCATAGGCTCCGGTACAAAGACCTTCCTGCCTGTAATCGGTGAATAAAGTGAATCTATGTCGAGATATCCGACTGTAAACAGCTTAATGAGTCCGTCTAACTGCTCAAGCTCGTAGACCGTATTGTGGTCGATTCCTATATTAGCTGTCTCCTCGCACATAAAGCTTATGATATCCTTTAGCTGTCCTCTGATATCATCGCTGCTCGACAGCAAAAAGCGTGCTCTGTTTATAGCTGCCCGCTGGTATTTCATATTCTTCTTGTTGATGTCTTCAATGATCTGATCCATTTTCCTGAATGCATCAATCACTGAATGCAGCATCGACAGTGCGGTCTCTCTTGCCTCCGGCACACTGAGTTCCTTGATCTCAGCTATCTGCTCTGCTGCCTTGTCCAGATA
>CAVBGP010000122.1:0-5179 GCA_963595005.1 Acutalibacteraceae bacterium
GAGACTGCGGAAAATGACGCCTGCCGTATTGAGCATATATTGAGTCAGGAAAGCATGGAACGCATCAAGGAGTTTATAGCGGAATAGTTTAGCAATTAGTGAACTTTCACTAAAATCCTAGATAAAAATGTGGCTAAAATGTGGCAAGACAAATTTTAAATTTTCTTGAAATTTCAGAGAACTATGCTACACTAGAAAATTGTAGATGTTAATGGTGGGTTCATTTAAGTAAGATTTGAACATTGCCCCTCATGAATTTATGTGCTTCAGCTATGGATTAAGACATATTGATAAGCTATAAGGATATCGATATGAGCGTCGGAATATTGTATGACGGCAGACCTTGGTTGACATAATTTCGGGGGGGGTATTTTGGTTACTTGGAATTATGATGAACAGATTATATACTAATGCGTTAGCCGGCTTATTAACTGTATCCGTTGTACTTGGAGGTACGGGATGTGGTCAGAAGTCGGCTAGATTTGTGTCAGATCCCCCGGAATCTACACCGGGTTGGGGAACATATGCTGATACAGAAACAGAATATGAATCAGAGTCAGAAGCTTGGCAGGATACAGCAGATGTACGCAGGAACGGATTGCTTAATCCGGTATATGTTGAGTATAATGAAGATGATTTCCCGGGACTTAAGCCCGGCTGGTATCAAAAGGAAGAGGGCTGGTATTACTTTGATGATGAGCTTCGCATGCCTTCCGGATGGCAGGAGATTGACGGAGTATACTACTGCTTTAATGAGCAGGGACTCATGTATACCGATACTGTTATAGATGGCTGGTATCTAGATGCTGACGGCAAGTGTCAGGATGAGATACCGGAAGGATATACAGAGCCTTCAGGTGAGGATGCTGAAAGTGCGGCAGAGGAAGCGGCAAAGCAGTCATCAGCCGAGACTCAGCCACAGACTAAGCAGAGCCAGACAGCTGCTTCACAGCGACAGACCTCAGCAGCAAATACTCAGAGCTCTGGCAGTCAGTCACAGACTCAGGCAGCAACAGAGCGTCAAGCTGAAGCCGGCTCAGAGACCAATGCGCAGGGCACTGCAGCACAGAGCGATTCTGAATCAAAGGGAGATAGCACGACAGCTTCGTCTTCAGATGCTGACTCAAAGAGTCAGGAAGCACAGATACAAAGCAGCGAGGATCACAAGAGTACAGACTCAAGCTCAGACAAGGAAGCTTCAGAGGGAGAAACAGCAAGCAGCAGCTCATCAGTAAGTGAGACTATAACTCGTGTAATCATCCACGAGGAGACCACTAAGGATAGTGAGGACGAGGAAGAGACTGAGACCGCAAGCTATGTTGTAAGCGATGGTCATGAGGCAGGCTTAAGAAATCGCTAATGCACTAATTATTATATGTGGTGCCTACGAATAAGTAGGCATGATTGTTTACTTGCATAACTGCGGGATATTACAAACATACGGAGAAACCAATGGCAGACAAAAAAGAAGCAAATTCATTAACGAACAGGCTTAACAACGATACAACAGAGATAGATCTTCTTGAGCTGTTCAGAGAGTATATGAAGCACATCATCGCCATATTGCTGTGCATCATCGTGTTCGGAGGAACAGCTGGGCTGTTTACAAAGTTTGCGATGACACCGCAGTACAGCTCAACTGCAATGGTATACATACTCTCAAAAGAGACGACCCTGACCTCACTGGCAGACCTGCAGATAGGTTCACAGCTGACTAATGATTATCAGATAATTGTCAAGAGCCGTCCGGTACTGCAGGAAGTTATAGAACAGCTTAATCTGGATCTCACCTACGAGCAGTTTGAGAAACGCATCACTATAGGCAATCCGACTAACACTCGTATACTTACGATCACAACACAGGATGCCGATGCTAAGCTTGCCAAGGATATAGTAGATTCAGTAGCAAGAGTCTCATCAGACTATATAGCAGAGACCATGGAGATGGTTCCGCCTAAGCTGCTTGAAGAGGGTACAGTTGCTGTCAATAAGTCAGCACCAAGCGTCAGCAAAAATGCTGCTATTGGCGCATTGCTTGGAGCAGTGCTCATGTGCGGACTTATCACAGTGAAGTTTATCCTTAACGATACGGTTACAAGCAACGAGGATGTTGAACGATATCTGGGAATCTCAGTGCTTGCATCTATACCGGAACGTAAGTACTCAAGTACAGAGACAGATGTTAAGGACAAGATGAAGAGGAAACGTGGCAAAAGATGGACAAAATAGTCAGATTAAAGAGAGATATAGTAGAGGACTACGCATATAGCGAGGCTATCAAGGGACTTCGTACCAATGTGCAGTATTGCGGCAATAACATACATGTAATCATGTTTACAAGTGCACTGCCGGACGAGGGTAAGTCTGATATAAGCTTCGGTCTTGCATTAAGCATGGCCAAGATAGGCAAGCGCGTGGTAGTAGTTGATGCCGATATAAGACGTTCCGTTCTCAAGGACAGATATAATGTAGAGGGAGAGATATGTGGTCTTACTCATTATCTCACGGGACAAAAGAACATAGATGATATAGTCTATCAGACAGGCAAGGAGAATCTGTCGGTGGTATTTGCAGGACCATACAGTCCCAATCCGTCAGAGCTTCTAGAGGATAAGCTGTTTGATGAATTTATAGACAAGCTCCGTGAGAGGTTCGACTATATATTTATAGATACACCACCTATGGCATCCCTCGCTGACGGTTCAATAGTAGCAAGACGCTGCGACGGAGTTATATTGGTTATCGAGAGTGGTGCTATCAGCTACCATCTTGAGCAGCAGGTAATCAGACAGATTAATGCAAGCGGCACCAAGGTCCTTGGAGCCGTGCTTAACAGAGTCGATCCTAAGGCTGAGAGCTATTACGGCAAGTATGGCAAATACGGTAAATACGGAAAGTATGGATCATATGGTAAGTATGGTGCGTATGAGCGCTACGGAGAAGACGTTAACGGCGAGAAGGCAAAAACAGCAGAAGCAGCAAAAGCTAAGAAGTGATGCAAGGCTCTATGAGCTTTAAGAGGAAGCAATTTTGTCAATATACGATAAGCGTAAGAAAAGAAAATATGATGATAAAGGTGCTTCAGAGAGAGAAGGCTTTGCAGATCGGCATCGTGAAGCTATAATATTTATACTGATACTCATCATAGTCGGAGGAGGCGTCGCAGCTGTCAATGCATATGAGCTTAGACAAAATTCCAAACTCATAAGCGGAACAAATAAGACAAACGATGTCAGCTACTATGCCAGTGAGTCAGAGAGAGCTGCAGACGGAAGCACTAATGCGGATATGGCAGGAACAGCTTCAGGCGGAGCCGGAACCGGTGCTGATAACACAGGAAATGTCGTGGGAGCTGAGGCCAACACGGCCGCTGATGGCACAACAGCAGCTGATGCCGGTGATTATCCTGACCTCTCACAGTCAGATGTCACCTGGAAGGGCAAGCACTATAAGCGCAATACCTATATCAAGCCCATACTTTTACTTGGAGTTGATAATGCAGGCAGCATGCATGAGGCTAAGGAATATGGCGAGGCAGGACAGTGTGACGGAGTATTCCTCATAGCACAGGATACTGCCCACAACAAGGTTAAGCTGCTCATGATACCGAGAGATACCATGACGGATGTGCTGGAGCTGAATCCTGTAACCGGAGTTATCGAACCATTTATCGATCATTTGAGCTTGTCATATTGCTTCGGAGACGGTATGGAGGCTAGCTGTGAAAACTCAAGGACAGCAGTTCAGACTCTGCTTATGAATTTTCAGATAGACAGCTACATGGCTATAGATACCTCTGCAATAGCAGGCATTAATGATGCAGTAGGCGGAGTTACTGTCACCATCCCGACAGAGGGCATGACCAGTTCGGATTCTGCTTTTATATATGGGGAGACTATTACGCTTCATGGACAGCAGGCAGAGAGATTTGTCAGATACAGAGATACTAAGGTCGATAACTCAGCCATAAGCCGTATGAGTCAGCACAGACAGTATATATCAGGCTTCTATAAGGCGATACGAGAGAAATCCAAGACAGACAGCAATATAGTTAATGAGCTTTATAATACAGTTCAGGATTATATGATAACCAATATGCCTAAGGAGACTTATCTCAAGACGGCATTGGATGTACTACAGCAGGGAGAATTTGACGACAGCAGCATGTTATCACTTCCGGGCTACGGAACAACGACAGATACCTTTGATGAGTACTATGCAGACAAAAACAGTCTCGTAGATATCATGCTGTCGATGTTCTATAGAGAAGTGTGACAATAAAATGTGTAACAAGCCAATTACGGCTTTTACAAATATACAGAAAGGAGCAACAAAACAATGAAGAAGTTAGTTAAGGTGGTCGCAGTCGTATGCGCTATGTCCATGATGTCTACAACTGCATTTGCAGCAGGCAGTGCATCAGGCGGACGTAACTCATCAAGCAGCCACGTGGTAAGCGGAGGCGGAAGTGTTTCATCAACATCAGCCGCAGCAGCAACCGGAGCAACAACAGCAGGCACAACTACTACTCAGGTACTCTCTAACGGACAGACCGTAACAGTTTCAGGCGCTACAGTAAGCAACGGAACAATTACATCAGGTCTTGTATCAAACGGAAGCGGATCAACTGCAGCAGTAGGTGAGGCTAAGAGAGCAGGACTTGTTCCTTCAATAGTATCAATTCTTGATGCTATTGATGCAGGCAATCTTGTATCGGTACCGGCACAGGTAACTGGCAAGACTGTACTTGCTACAACCGTTGCTATCACCAAGGTTAACCCTAACACACAGCAGCAACTCATTATGGCCAAGGACAGGATTCCGGCTTCTGGTGTAGTACAGGTTCTGTTCTACAACAACACAAACGGATCATTCACTGTTCTTCCGGCAACTGTTGATGCTAATACAGGTATCGTAGTATTTACGGCACCTTGTGATGGTACAGCAGCTATCATTGGTTGATAGTGACTACTGGCGTGCTCGCGATCACTCTAAGTAGTTAAAAGGCGGCTCCTCTTAAGCTGAGGGGGGGGGTACCCTCCTTGGCTGGGGAACCGCTTTATTTATTTCATGGAAAATGAGCTGCAGAAGCAACTGCGCCTTAAGCGCAGCATGATAAGGGAGCATTATTTCTTACTTTATCTGTATGGGTTTCTTTGATAACAGTTAATGCAAATGC
>CAVBGP010000123.1:0-4848 GCA_963595005.1 Acutalibacteraceae bacterium
TACCTTAAGTCCTGTTGATCCCAATACCTTGTATCTCATACTTTCTCCTTTTACTAAATTAGCTGCACAAAACATAAACTGCTGTTATGTTCGTGCAGCTGTAATTGTACTTAGTGTAAATCCGAATAAAGCTTCTCTTTATATACGCCTGCAGCTATAAGTGCACGAACACTGTCAACCACAAGCGGCTTGTCCTCCTTGTAGGTAACACCGAACCACTTATCATCAGTGTCGAGCACCTTGACACTTACCTTGCCTGCCTTGATAAGTTCATCTATAAACATAGGTAGCAAATACTCTGCCTTCAGTATCTTATCTGCCGGTGTCTTCTCAAAGAATTCTGCATAGCCTCTCTCAAGCTCTGCAAATATAGCAGGCTTAAGTCCCCACATATTCATGGATACTAAGGCATCTGTGTCTATAGCATTGCCGTTTGACTCAACCTTGAAGCCATACTTAGCAGACTCATCCTTAACCTTGATTATGTCCGAGGTCTCATCAACGTCAGTAAGCATGCCCTGCTTATCCATACGGCAAATTCCTCTTGTAACTGAGCCATTATCTGACAATGTATTTCTTACGACAAAGCCTGCCATGCAATACTTATCAGACTCCTCATAGCTCTCTGTAAGATAATCATGAATCTTCTTAAAGCCCTTCTTGCCGTAATAATCATCAGCATTAATAACTATAAATGGGCAGTCCACTATATCCTTGCATGCCAAAACTGCCTGTCCCGTGCCCCATGGCTTAGAACGCTCTGCCGGAACCTCAACACCTGCAGGTACCTCTGATTTCTCCTGAAATGCATATGCAACCTCTACTCCGAGCTCATTGCATATCTTCTCTATACGCTCACCTATAGCCTCCTTGAAGCTTTCCTCCAAGTCGTGTCTGATGATAAATACTACCTTGTTAAAGCCTGCCTCTATTGCATCATGAATAGAGAAATCCATGATAATTTCTCCGTTAAGTCCTACCGGTTCAAGCTGCTTGATACCTCCGCCAAAGCGTGAGCCTATACCTGCAGCCATTATAACCAATGCTGTTTTCATGTTAATGATATCTCCTTAATTTCATCGCCTTCTCCTAAATCAGCTCAAATTAATAGAAGGCGTTTAAATTCTTCTCTAAAAGCATTGCCAAATGACTATGCTTAATACGTGTTTACACACATGGACGCGTAGACATTCGGCAGCCTGACGCTGTCAGTTTAGCCTGCATACATTACGTTGCTGAATACCTCGTCCTCATTTTCTCCGTTTACCTTATACGGATAGGATGACTTGTCTAATGTTATTCTATATATAGCCTTGCTGGTGTCTGCAAGCTCATAGCTGCTCTTCTTAAGACTATATGTCTTCCAATCATCACTTCCCAGGGCCTCTGTCTCTGACGCATCAACCTCCTGTATATCAGCATAGCTCTCGCCGTCAGTATATATTACCATAAGATAAGTGCCTGCGGATACATTTCCCTTGCCTGTAATATTGCCCTCGGCATCAACTGTATCAAGCTCAAGATCCTTAGCTGCTAAAAATGCTGAGCTGCTGTCAGCTGTATAGAAGCTGTCGTCTGAAACCGGGTAGCCGTCATCGGCTACATGATAGGTCTTGAATCCGCTGTAGGTTCCAACTGCATCAAGTCTGGTTTCAAGCACGAAGCTCTCGGGATTGGTTAATGCTGTACAGCCATTAGCCCAGGTGCTTTCATTAGAAACACTGTAATCAGAGCTGTAATATCTGTTAATGTACAGAAACTCTGTGCGTGAATTATCAAGGCTCTTGTTTGCAAGGTCAACCACATTTAAGTAAACCGCATCATCATCGCTTGTCTGGAAGCTGTAGATGTAATACTTGTCATTTACATGAACAAGATACGCCTCCATCGAATAGCATTCCCATTCAGCATTAAAATCAAGATTGCCTATGCTGTAGCTTGGCTTATACAGGCCATACTGAACATTATCGCCATACTCAAGAGTCGCAGTAACAGTCTCACGCTTACCTGAGCCTGCATCTACGCTTACGGACTTATTGTCATCGAGCGGCATTATGTAGTCGGCGCAGGCTTTAGTGTACTGCTCATTGAACACCTCCGGTGCCTCGTCAAAGTATACGCTTATATCCTGTGCACCGAGTGCATAGGCGCCAAGTGTATACGGTGGGAAGTATACTGTTACACACTCCGGGTCAATGCTCCAACTCACAGAGTCATTGGAGTTAAAGTCATAGTCTTTAAGCTCCTCGCCTGCATCTGTAAGGCTTGAATAATCAGGATTCTTGGTATATTTCTCGTAGAATTTGTCTGATACAAGCTTGATAAATGCATCCTTATCCTTAACTACATCGCCAAGGCAAAGCTCCTTGCCTGTCTTGGAATCAAAGCTGACGCCATAGGTAGCGTAATATCCGTGAGCACCGCCGTGAAAATCAGTATAATTAATGAGCATGCTGACAACATTGCTGTCTGATCTGAGGATACGACCCTTAAGAGTCTCTGAGGTATACATGCTGGATTCGCTGTCAAAGAGATCCTTGACATCATCATACTCTGACTTAAGCTCTTCAAGTATGCTGTCCTTATCAGCATCAAGCTTGCTGTTATAATCCTCAAAGGCTTTGGCAAGCTCAGGATACTCTGCAGCCTCCTCGCCATCAAGATAAAGCCTCGGATACTCGTACTCAGCCTCGGTCTTAACAGTATTATTGCCCTGATTGGATGTAGCACTGTTGGTTACCTGCTCGATGCGAACTGTTATAGGCTTAACAGCATCCGCATCAGTCTGTTCCTCTGATGCTGCATCGTCCTTAGTCTCATCCTCTGCAGCAGTCTCCTGCTCATCTGCCTTGGCTTCACTTGTGGCTTCCGTGCTCTCTGCTGTCTGCTGCTTAGAGCATCCTGTAAATGTAGCTGCAATAAGTCCGGCGCTTAATGCCAGAAATAATAGTTTCTTCTTCATAAATATCTCCCGTAAAATCAAATTGAATTATATCTAAAAGTATTGATGGCTGCTAACATGCGTAAGCTCGTGGCAATCCGTACTTTTAGTATATGTGGTACCCGCAAACATACAGATACAAGTTTATTTATTAAGTGATTCAACTATCGGCAGCAGCTCTAAAGGCTCCTTAATCAGATAATTTGCTCCGTTAGCCTTAAGCTCTGCCTCATCTCTGAAACCATAGAGACAGCCTACTGACGTTAGTCCTGCATTGACTGCCGTCTGCATATCTGTCTTGGTATCGCCTAAGTATACTACTTCATCAGGGTTTACGCCAAGTGCCTTCATCGCATTATGGCATCCTGTAGGGTCCGGCTTACGCGGAACTATGCCGTCATCACATACAACATAGTCAAAGTATCCTTCTCCAAATGCCTCTGCCAGTGTTTTATCTGTAGGTACCTTGGGCTTGTTAGTAATGCAGGCAAGCTTAATACCCTTAGCCTTAAGCTGCTTCAAGGTCTCGACCATGCCCGGATATGGTGCAGAATCATCAAGATAATGCTCTGCATATACCTTGAGATACTCCTCACAGGCGTCGTCAAAGCTTGCGAGTACATCATCTGCTTCCATCTCGAGCTCCATGGCCACATCAGGGTTCTTGCGCTCTGCCTTTTCAGCCTTGGCATACAAACTGTCTGCCGTTGCCTTGAGTGCGCACTCGGTGAACTTTCTGTATCCGTTTCCTACATATTGCTTAGTCTGCTCTGCACTTATCTCGTTATATCCGAACTTCTTCATGACGAGATTCATAGACGCTTTTAAACCGCCTATGGAGTTGACCAATGTTCCATCTAAATCAAAAAATGCTGCTTTAATCATACTTCGTTTAAACTATTACTATTATTGTTTTCCAGCAGTGTATACGGACAGCTGTTCCGTGTTGCGCCGCAACATTTGATAAAAATCAATGGTATGTTGCGGCGATAACAAAATTGCAGCTGCCTCATATACACTGCATTTACTCAATCCTGTAAAGGTGTATGAACGTTTGCTCTTTAAAACGCTCGTGCCTTTATCAGCTTGGAGATTGCCTTGAAGCTTTCGGTTCCGCCTTGCTTTGTGAGTTCAAATAAGGCTGCCTCATAGCTTGTGACTGCTGCTCCTGCTGCTGTCATTCGGCTTATGGCGGTTGTTTTATCACTGTCAAAGCGTGAACCTGCGCAGTCTGCTATAAGCATCACCTCAAAGCCTGCGTGAAGCATATCCAGTACAGTCTGCTGAACACATATATGTGTCTCAGTTCCGAATATAATGATTTGCCTAGCGCCGGATTCCTCAATAGCATTGCGAAAGCTTTCCTCGCCACAGCTGCTGAAGGTAATCTTCTCAATGTATTTGCTGTCAGGTATGACTGCCTTTAGCTCCGGCAGGGTTTCGCCAAGGCCCTTGGTGTATTGCTGAGTTGCGATAACAGGAACTCCCAGAATCTTTAAGCCTTCAAGAAAGATCCTGCAGTTTTCCGTAAGTTCTTCCTTGTGCACTATGGCAGGCACCAGCCTCTCCTGCATATCTATCATTACAGCCAAGGCTTCATCTTTGTTAAGTATCATAGATGTACTCCTTAGGATACTCTTTTATGTTCATTTCATCTTGCAGTTCTATAGTAACAAATTAGGTTTACTTTTATGTAGGACGCAAATGATTTTAAAGAGACTTTTAAAGTATACCCACATGCCTACGTATTTGTAGGCACCACATAATATAAAAGTCACGGATTGCTTCGCACTAACGTGCTCTCGCAATCCTGCCTGTATTCGCATTCCGGGCTATCGCCCTACATTGCTCATACAGGGCAGCCCGTCCAATGTCTGTGAAGCTTGGCAAGCAAGCTTGCCTATCTT
>CAVBGP010000124.1:0-4842 GCA_963595005.1 Acutalibacteraceae bacterium
AGGATTGCGAGAGCGCTTAAAGCGCGAAGCAATCCGTGACTTTTATATTATGTGGCGCCTGCAAACAAGCAGGCATGTGGGTTTACACTAAAAGTGTTGCGCGCAGCAATCCGTACTTTTATAATATGTGATGCCTACGAACACGTAGGCATGGATATTTAACCACTAAGTGTTGCCAAACGGCTCTGCCGAGGTATAGACCAAAGATACAGAGGATACATATGCTTTACGATATAACAACCTACAGAATAGTCCGAGCCAAAACGGCTGATGACGGGTATATAGAAAAGCACAGCCATCAGGCGTATTTTCATTATATGTATATATTAAACGGCGAGGGTGAGATTATAATTGACGGGCATACTCTGGCTGTATCAAAGTACGATCTTGTGCTTGCGCCTCCGGGTATAGAGCATGAGATATTCGGCAAGCACAATCTTATAAAGCTGGATATCAAATTCACCTGCGGAGAGCCTGTTTGCTCAAAGCTTATGAACTGCGGATATTATATACACAGCCTTACTCAATACGAGGACAGGCTGATGCGTGATATATTTGATGAGGCTGTCAATGCTTTGCCTATGTATACATATGCTATTGATGCAAAGCTGTTGGAGCTGATATGCGGTATACTAAGACGTGAGAAGGTCGGAATACAGATGCTTACAGCAGGCAAGGATAATAATGATTTCATACCTGAGGTAAACAGTACCGGAAGCAGCAAGCTTAAGCCCGCCATCAATTATATTACAGAGCATATAAATGAAAATATCAGTGTCTCAGAGCTTGCTGCATTTACAGGATATTCGGAAAGCTATTTTTCTAATTCCTTTAAGAAACAGACCGGATATGCGCCAAATCGCTATATCAATATGCTGAAAATTGAGAGAGCAAAGGAGCTTATCATGTATACCGATGACAGCATTACGGAGATTGCAGATAAGCTTGGCTTTGATTCAATTCATTATTTCAGCAAGGTTTTTAAGCAGATTGTCGGTATGTCTCCAACTAATTATATCAACCGTTCCGGTATAGATATGATTGTAAACGTGCTCAAAAATGAGCCTTCGCTTCCGCCGGAGGACAGGTATGAGATACCTGTAAGGCATATTACATCCACTCCTGATTCTGCTCAACAAATTCATCAATAGCCTTCATCTCGGCTGCCGTAATTGGTTCTGTCGGTCTAAGCGGATCAGGACGCATGAAGCCAAGCTTACTCATACCATATTTGGTAGAGGTGGTTTGGCTCTTGCAGAGTCCGTATAGCTTGCATACTCCGTCAACAATCTCACTCCAATACTTAACACCTTCGATATCCCCCTTCTTTGCTGCCTCATAGAGTGCAAGATGCGGCTTTGGGAATAGCGGAGCAAGACTCGGCACATAGCCGTCAGCACCAAACAGCACGCTAGGTCCTGCAAGATTGGTAGCTCCCTGAAATACCATAAAATCGCTGTCCTTAAATGCTCTAAGCATCTTCATAAACTCAGGAAATACTCCGGCAGTGTCCTTGACACCGATGACCTTATCAATTTTTGACAGCTCAATTATAGTATCTGCTGTAAGACGCTGCCCTGTAAATGTCGGAATATTATAGATAAAGAGGTCGGCTTCAGTATGCTTGGATATCTCTTCAAAATGAATAACAGTTTCATTTTGAGTAGCATGACGTGCATAAAATACCGGAGTAACTACAGCAGTAGTGCCGCCCATCTGCTCAAGTCTCTTGACATTTTCAATAACTCTGATTGTTGAGCTATCCATAACACCGGCCATAACAGGGACTTCATCGCCGCATTCATCAAGTGTAATAGCGATAGCCCTGTCACGCTCTGCCTGAGTAAGTGCCATGCATTCGCCGTTTGAACCACAGACAAATATGCCGGGGATTCCGACTTCAATACAATGTCTTATAAGCGCCCTTAGAGCCTTCTCATCTACCTTTTCATTTTCATCAATAGGTGTGACAATCGGCGGTACTACTCCGTGAAATTTCTTAGCCATTTCTATCCTCCGTATTTATTCTAAAAGTGTTGACGGATAACACAGCAGACTACGTGCTTGCACGTAAGGATGCTGTGTTATTTGGCAACCTGCCCTGTACGGCAAGAAGGGCGATAGCCCGGATTGCTCGTTACAGGGCAGGATTGCGAGAGCGCTTAAAGCGCGAAGCAATCCGTACTTTTATTATATGTGGTGCCTACGAATATGTAGGCATGGTTGTTTATCAAGTATCAGTGATTACAGTTTATATTCAGAACGGAGGACCGTATTTAGCTAATTTACGGATTTAGGTGCACATTTCTGTACAGAGACATGCTGCATGCAAATATGCCGGCAGGAATGTTAACTTAAATTAAAGGCTCATCACATAGCAGTGATGAGCCTTAGGCAGTCCTTATTTTTGGATTTAGGGTACTTGTAAAAAAACAGGCATGGTTGTTAATTTAAGAACGTGCAGCAGTGTTTCGTTTCAACAGCATAAATGCAATTACGCACACGATTATTGAGAATAGAGAGCCGCAGGTTGACGCAAGTCCCATTGGGAACAGAGTATCAGGAAAAAGCTTTGATGCAAAGTAAGCTCCGGGAACTCTTATCAGGACAATTGACAAGAAATTATGCAGGAAGGAGAGCCAGGACTTTCTGATTGCACAGAAATATCCGCTGAAGCTAAACTGCACGCCTCCAAAGAAGCTGTCCCAGATATATCCACGCAGGTAAGACGCACCGGCAACAGCAGCCAGACTGTCGATGGTAAAGAGAGATACAAGCTTAAATGCCGACAGGGATACCGCTATATCAACTACGATACCAAGTCCGCAGGCTATACATATTGCGTATTTGAGAGTGGCGACGGCACGCTCAGGCTTGCCTGCACCGATGTTCTGTGCACCCAAAGCAGATACGGCAGAGAGCATTGAGGACGGAACCAGGAACATGAAGCTCATAATCTTCTCAACGATTCCTACGGCAGCAGCGTCAGTAAGGCCTCTGCGGTTAGCAATTATGGTAATGATTATGAAGGAAATCTGTATAAAGCCGTCCTGAGCCGATACGGGGATACCGACGGAAAGAATAGAGCTAAGAATGTCGCGTCTTGGCTTAAAGTCGGTCTTGCAAAGTACTATGCCTGTATTTTTGCTGCGTATGGTGTACAGTGATATAGCTACACTTACTGCCTGTGCGATGGTGGTGCCGAGCGCTGCTCCGGCAGGTCCTAGGTGCATAGCCCCCATAAACAGATAATCCAAAGCTATGTTAACCACGCAGGCTACGGCTATGAAGTACATAGGGCTCTTGCTGTCACCAAGTCCGCGAAATATAGATGCCAGGATATTGTAAGCAGTGATAAAGGGTATGCCGATAAAGCATATGGTAAGATAAGCCTTAGTGCCGCTTACGGCAGCCTCCGGAGTTGACATTACTGCTGCTATGGGATTAACAAGATTCAGCAGCAATACAGTAAGCACGACGGAAAGCCCCATAAAGAAGGTGGCGGTATTACCGATGTTGACAGCACTCATGCGCTTATCACCGGCTCCTACTGACTGCGCAATCGATACAGTCGCACCCATAGCAAGTCCAACCAGCATAACAGTCAGCATGTGCATTACCTGAGAGCCGATAGATACGGCAGTTGTTGCCTCAACTCCCTCAAACTGACCTATGATAAAGAGGTCAGCCATACCGTACAGGGTCTGCAGAAAATAGGACAACAGATAAGGTACTGAAAATGTTATTACGTTTTTAACTACGCTGCCTTCGGTAAGATTTTGTTCCATGTCTTTATTTGAATGATCATCATTGCGAGAGCGCGAAAGCGCGTAGCAATCTGTCACTTTTATACTATGTGGTGCCTGCAAACACGCAGGCATGGTTGCTTTACTATAAATGTACGCGGCTTTACTTTAGCACGTAAGCATATGCATTAACAGAAGCTTGAATTCACTGCTTTGGGTCTGCAGTAAGCTTGAGTATTATGCGATATGCTGCATTATTGTTTCGTACAGTACCTTAACAAAGAAGATACTAAGTACAATTATGATTATAGGCTTAACTGCTTTGCTTCCGTTACGCTCAAAATTGCGGGCACCAAGATAATTGCCTGCGATATTGAAGCAGCCTGCAATCGGTCCCAAGGGGAACAGCACCTGCGCATTAAGCAAAAAGACTACGAGTGCGGCAACATTAGTGCTAAGGTTAATAGCCTTGGTGAGGCCGTTTGCCTTAAATATCGGGATCCTTGCGACACCTGTCAGTATAAGTATCAGAAAGGTTCCGGTTCCGGGACCATAAAAGCCGTCATATATGCCGACACCAAGAGCAGTAAGCATAGATATGACTATGGTTATGCCGGCAGAGTATTCCTCTCCTGAGGGCTTTATTTCCTTCTTGTTGAGTATATAGGCAGCCGTTAACGGAAGAACTATAAGCAATATGATTCTAAAGGGTCCGTCACTAACGTGTAAAGCTATTGTTGCGCCTATGGAAGAACCGATAAAGGCACATGGTATACAGAACAAAGCGGATCGCCAGGGGATGAATCCGGCACGTGCATACTTGAAGGTTGCAATACAGGTGCCCATGGACGAGCTCATCTTGTTGGTAGCAAGACAGTTGTGTACCGGCAATCCTGTTATAAAGAAAGCCGGCAGTGATATCAGTCCGCCGCCTCCGGCAATAGCATCGACATATCCGGCAATAAACACAAGCGGACATACTATTAGATATGCAGTAAGCATCTGTTAACCTCTTTAATAATTATTATATGCGTTTTGAGCACAATCTTATACATTATACATCAAAATGTATATTTGTGAAAATTTTTATTAACTG
>CAVBGP010000125.1:0-4654 GCA_963595005.1 Acutalibacteraceae bacterium
ATCCCGGAGTCTGCAGTGCATATCAATATCACGCGTGAGCTTGATAAGGGCATAGATTACAGACATGTTGAGATTAGATAAAATGTAAGATAATAATGGAAAGATAGATAACTTCCTAGCGCTGCATCGCTTTGCGATGTGAGATGCAGCGGTTCAGAGGCGCTTTGCGCCTTGTCCGCCACAGGAAAATCTATCAATACTTATCCGAGCAAGCTCGGCTGCGCATTGATAGATTTTCCTGTGGTGCTAAACAAATACAAAGTGAGAATCATATGAATATACTTGCAATAGAGTCCTCAGGGCTTGTCGCATCGGCGGCAGTTGTAGAGGACGGACTGCTTAAAACTGAATTTACTGTCAATAATAAGCTGACGCATTCGGAGACCTTGCTGCCGATGGTTAAGAGCATGCTTGATATATCGGGTCTTGATATGAAAAGGATAGATGCGATAGCAGTGTCTGCAGGACCGGGTTCATTTACAGGACTTAGGATAGGCGCAGCGACTGCCAAGGGGCTGGCGCTGGCACTTAATATACCCATAATCAGCGTGTCCTCACTCAAGGCTATGGCATACGGACTTAGCGAGCTAAGCGACAGCATTATCTGCCCTATTATGGATGCAAGGCGAGAGCAGGTGTACTCTGCAGCATATAAGGCAGGCACCGAGGTGCTTGCGGAGGCTGCGAGGGATATACATGGATTTCTGGCAGAGCTGAACTGCTGCATCGGGGCCGGGGAGGTCTATAGCGATAATGCCGGCAACATGGAAAATGAAGCAGCAGATGAATCCTTTCAGGCAAATGAATTGGGTCAGATAGGGACAAGCAGAGGATATATCTTCGTAGGAGATGGCGTACCGGTCTATAAGGATATAATAGTCAGTGAGCTTAAAGGCAAGGTGATATTTGCCGGGGCTGCATTTAACAGGCAGAGAGCAGCAGATGTGGCGGAGCTTGGCGTAAGCTTATATGAGGCATGGCTTAAGGAGCACGGACTCACAGCCGAAGAGGTAAGGCTTAAGGGAGCTGACAGCATAGACTGCTTTGCCGGAGCTGTGATGAATTCGGATAACTTTGTTCCGACATATCTTAGGAAGACTCAGGCAGAGCGAGAGATGGCAGAGGGCAAGCTCCAAGACCCGGGACGCCACAGCCTAAGCAAGATGCAGGACAAGGGCAGACCGAGGAAGGCATGATGGGCAAAGTTTTAATTTATGAGTTGGATGGTTCTGAGATATCTAGTCTTGGCACGAGCGACACTAAGGTAACAGAGGGTTCAGTAATCCATGGTCAACTTGTAGAGAAAGATAATACATGGGATAATAAGTGCAGCTCTAACGAATATGTGCCAGGAAATGAGCTTGAGTTTCATAAGCTGACCACTGACAAAATAGAAGTGCTTTTGCAGCAGATAGCAAGCCTGGATGCGGCGATATTTCCGGGAAATATCTGGGGCATTGAGAGCTATCGCAAGAGTACAGGCAATAGCTATGACTATCTGACAGTTGCTATTACAAATAAGGTTGCAGGCTTTGCACTGCTTCGCTGCTTTGATGATGCAGAGCTTATCAGGATAGCGGTGGAGCCGGGGCTTAGACGACAGGGCATAGGAGAACAGCTGCTTAATGACCTGCTGCAAGAGGTTAAGAAGAGAGACATACACGATATATTCCTTGAGGTAAGAAGCGGCAATGAAGCTGCTATAGGCTTATACACCAAGGCAGGCTTTGTCAATGCAGGAATTCGTAAGGGATATTACAGTAATCCTACAGAGGATGCAATAATAATGAGGTACACATGGTAGACGTTTGTTTATTGGGAACCGGAGGCATGACACCCATGCCCCACAGATGGCTCACCTCGCTGATGATCAGGAGCGAGGGATCCAATATACTTATAGATTGCGGAGAGGGCACACAGATAGCTCTCAAGGAGGTCGGATGGTCGCCTAAGGCCATAGATATTATGTGCTTTACGCATTATCATGCGGATCACATATCCGGGCTTCCGGGCATGCTGCTTAATATGTCCAATGCAGACCGCACTGAACCGGTTGTTATGATAGGACCGAAGGGGCTTTTTAACGTAGTTCGTTCGCTTAGATGCATAGCGCCGGAGTTAAGCTTTGAGCTTAGATTTATCGAGCTTGACCAGAACACAGAGGAATACAAGCTGGGACCTTATATACTCAAGGCCTTCAAGGTTAAGCATAATGTGCCGTGCTACGGCTATACTGCAGTTGTTCCGCGCAAGGGCAAGTTTGATCCCGAGGCAGCAAAGGCGGCAGGCATACCGATAAGCGCATGGAACAGACTGCAGAAGGGCGAGACCGTCATAGACGCAGACAGCGGCAGGATATTTAAGCCGGAGATGGTTATAGGACCTGAGCGCAGAGGCATCAAGGTGACCTATACGACTGACACCAGACCCTGCAATAATATTGTAAATGCAGCGTCAGACGCGGATATATTTATATGCGAGGGCATGTACGGGGAGCCGGACTGCGATGACAAGGCGAGAGCCTATAGGCACTGCACCATGAAGGAGGCAGCACTTATGGCATCTGAGGCTGCAATAGCACCGCGGGAAATGTGGTACACGCATTACAGTCCGTCTATGCTTAATCCCAAGCAGTATATAGATGAGATGAGGAAGATATTCCCTGCTGCAAAATGCGGCAAGGACGGAATGATTCAAGAGCTTAATTATGATGATTGAACAGCAGAATTTGACTATACTTGGCATAGAGAGCTCCTGTGATG
Organism: Acutalibacteraceae bacterium; assembly: GCA_963595005.1. Taxonomy (GTDB): domain Bacteria; phylum Bacillota; class Clostridia; order Lachnospirales; family Lachnospiraceae; genus Avilachnospira. The sequence continues at coordinate 2,763 of CAVBGP010000125.1, forward strand.
AGACTGCGGCAGCAGTAGTAAGAGGCGGAAGAGAGGTTCTGTCCAATGTCATATCGTCACAGATAGACATTCACACGGTCTACGGAGGAGTAGTGCCGGAGATAGCCTCAAGGCTTCATTGTGAGCAGATTAATACTGTTATCAGGATGGCACTTAAGGAAGCTCATATGAGCTTTGACGACATAGATGTGATAGCCGTGACCAAGGGACCGGGGCTTGTGGGTGCCCTGCTTGTAGGAGTATCAGAGGCCAAGGCTATAGCCTATGCACTTGGTAAGCCGCTGGTTGGAGTTAATCACATAGAGGGGCATATCGCGGCTAATTACATTACACATAAGGAGCTTAAGCCGCCTTATGTGTGCCTTGTAGTAAGCGGCGGACATACGCATCTTGCGGCGGTTAAGGACTATAGGAGCTTTGAGCTTATAGGCAGGACCTATGATGATGCTGCAGGAGAGACCTTTGACAAGGTTGCAAGAGCAGTAGGCTTAGGATATCCCGGAGGACCAAAGGTTGATAAGGCGGCTAAGGACGGCAATCCGGCTGCAATAGAGTTTCCGAGAGGCGAGGTTAAGGAACACCCGTATGACTTTACATTTTCAGGATTAAAGTCAGCAGTGCTGAACTATATCAATCTTGCCAACATGAAGAAGGAAGAGATAAATGTCGCTGACCTTTGTGCATCATTCCAGGAATCTGTGACGGATTCACTTGTGTCAAGGACGATTAACTGCGCCAAGGAGCTTGGTATAAGCCGAGTGGCAATGGCAGGAGGCGTGAGCTCTAACTCGGCGCTTAGAGCAAAGCTTAAGGCAGAGTGTGAGAAGCACGGCTTTGAGTGCTTCTATCCGGAGCCTGTATACTGCACGGATAATGCGGCTATGATAGCCTCCGCAGGCTATTATGCTTATCTTGACGGCGTGAGAGATGACGAGAGCCTCAATGCCAATCCGAATCTGCCGCTTGGTGTTAGGTGACAGTCCGGCATAAGCAGATATAATATAAAAGTCAACACTTTAAGAACACATGAACAATAATAAACCAACATTTACAGCGATAATAATGGCGGCCGGAAGCGGCACGAGGATGAAGTCAGAGACTAAGAAGCAATTCATGGAGATAAACGGCATGCCCATAGTTGCCTACAGCATCAAGGCATTTCAGGACAATGACAATATAGACTCCATAGTTGTGGTCGTGCCGTCCGGAAGCATTGATGATACACTTGCGATGTGCATACGCTTAGGCTTCTCCAAGGTTAAGTCAATAGCAGAGGGCAGCGACAAGAGATTTAAGTCTGTATACAACGGACTGCTCTCAGTGCCGGAGGGAACTGATTATGTGCTGATACATGACGGCGTCAGACCCATGATAGATCAGGCACTGATAGACCGCTGCTGCAGGTATGTGGTTATGACCAGAGCCTGCGTGGCAGCAGTTCCGGTGACAGACACCATCAAGCGCGCCAACAGTCAGGGCTTTGCTGCAGAGACTCTAGACAGATCAACACTGTGGAGCATACAGACGCCGCAGTCATTTTCATATCCCTTATTGCTTGATGCATATAAGTCGCTAAACAAGACCATAGAGGACTATGGCACAGACGAGGGCAAGATAACGGACGATGCCGTTATAGTGGAAAATATGACCGACTGTCATGTACGCATCATCGAGGGCGACCCCAAGAACATCAAGATTACGACACCTAATGACCTGATTGTGGCCAAGGCGTATCTGACTTGAACAAAACATAAGAGGTCGCAGCAAATGCGCTCCTTTAGCTTCGAGCTTAATGCGTGTGGATTGACAAAGCAGGGCGCGGTTGGTAAGATTAAATACATTGATATATTAACAGTGTACATAACCGGGAGTGATAAAGTGGCATTAAATAA
>CAVBGP010000126.1:0-4634 GCA_963595005.1 Acutalibacteraceae bacterium
CACACAAAAATGCGCAGTACCCATCTCCCTACGCCTATCGGCTTCGGTCGATGTCACGGCATGCGCCGTGTATCATTCGTCATAAGACCCTTTGCCTGCAAGCAGTCAAAGGTCTTACTTCCGATGATGTACTGCTCATTTTACGCGCACAAAGTTAACAAAAGATTTACACAGATGAACTATGCTTTTAAGGTATAATAAAAGTGTTACATATACATTTCAGAGATAATCATTAGCATTTCGATGAGCATATCGGAAAGGAGGACAAGATGGGCTACACAGAGACGATGAGAGATTATGCAGATAAGATGACTCCTGTTTTTGTTGAGAATGATACCATTGCAGATGAGCTTTTTGCTATGTACGGAGTTAACCGTGGACTTAGAGACATAAACGGTAAGGGAGTACTTACCGGACTTACCAATATATCCAAGGTCAATGCATTTAAGGAAACTGATGACGGCAAACGCATACCGTGTGACGGAGAGCTGTGGTACAGAGGCTATCAGGTGCAGGATCTTATCAGGATGTACGGCACTAAGCGTTTTGGTTACGAAAGGACTGCCTTTTTGCTGTTGTTCGGAAGACTGCCTGAGGAACAGGAATTTGAAGAGTTCAAGAGCATATTGGCTATGAATCGCTCTCTTCCGACTAATTTCACGCGTGATGTCATCATGAAGGCTCCTTCGCACGATATCATGAACTCAATGACCCGTAGTATACTCACGCTTGCCTCCTATAATGACGATGATATGGAGCTGACACTCAGCAATGTGCTGAAGCAGTGCATAAGACTTATCGCAGTGTTCCCGATGCTTGCCGTATATGCGTATCATGCATATAATCACTATGACTGTGATGACAGCATGTATATACACAGACCGGACCCGGAGCTTTCAACAGCCGAGAATTTACTGATAATGCTGCGCCCTGATAAGTCCTACACCTATCTTGAGGCAGAGGTGCTTGATGTTGCACTTATGCTGCATATGGAGCACGGCGGCGGAAATAACTCGACATTTACAACGAGAGTTGTCACCTCCTCCGGCTCAGATACCTATTCTGCTATAGCTGCAGCCATGGCATCACTCAAGGGACCTAAGCACGGCGGCGCTAACCTCAAGGTTATGGAAATGATGCAGGATATCAAGGAGCATGTCAGCGACATCAATGATGAGGCTGAGATTAGAGCATACCTTACACGCATGCTTAATAAGGAAGTATTTGACAAGAAGGGTCTTATATATGGTATGGGACACGCCATATATTCTTTATCAGATCCGAGAGAGAGGGTATTTAAGGGCTTTGTACAGGAGCTTTCAGATGCCAAGGGCAAGCAGCGGGATATGCAGCTCTATAATCTGGTTGAATCTGAAGCCATTGATTTAATCACCAATAAGCGCACTATCTACAAGGGTGTATGCCCTAATGTCGATTTCTATAGCGGCTTTGTATACGAGATGCTTGATATACCGAGAGAGCTGTTTACACCTATATTTGCGATTGCACGTATTGCAGGCTGGAGCGCTCATCGCTTAGAGGAGCTTGTAGGAAACGGCAAGATTATTCGTCCTGCTTATATGAGTGTGATGAAGGAGCAGGAGATCTAAGCATAGCTGTAATGCAATGCTGCATCACCGGTATAGATTGGCAGCCTCGACGGTGTTTGAGGCAGGTAATAATTGACTGCAGCAGCATTTATAATACATACGACAGAGAACACAAAAAGAGGATCTATGTTAATGGCATTAACTGCCACACATAGGTCCTTTTATAAATTACGCTAAAAGTGTTGACGAATGGCGTTGTAGACTATGCGCTCGCACATAAGGATGCAATGCCATTTGGCAATCCGTACTTTTATTATATGTTGTGCCTGCGAATATGCAGGCATATTTGGTTACATTAAATTCGTAATGCTTTTATCAGCTCTAAAGCTAATCTGTAGTTATGATTCCTGATTACCCTATCAACGCTCCGTCAGCTCCGAAGGTATAATTTCTGCCATTGATATAGTGAGTGCCTGTAACCATGCTGCCAAGAGGTCCTCCGGCATTAGGATTGAGGTAGTATTGCTTGCCATTTATGGTTACCCATCCGGTCTTCATAGCACCATAGGTGCCGTCATGATTAGGATTGAGATAATACCATCTGCCACCATCATTAATCCATCCTGACTTAAGGCAGCCGTAGGTGCCGTCATGAGCAGTGTTTAGGAAGAACCAATTGCCGGTAGAATCCTGTATCCAGCCTGCGACCATGGCTCCGTCTGAGGTATTGCAGTAGTACCAGTTGCTGCCGTCGTATACCCATCCGGTAGTTTTAACGCCGTTATTATAGTAATACCAGCTGTTGCCTGAGCCCTGCCAGCCGAATATATTGACATTGCTGCTTGCTGTTCCACTGCTTCCCGAAGATGAAGATGAGCTGCCGGAGCTGCTTACAAAATCATCCCAGGTCACGTAATCCGTAAAGTACTCCTCAGTATCTATAGCGCTTGAGCCTCCGGCTATATATACCCATTCACTAGGTGCAACGTAAGGGTTCGAGCCGCTGAGTCCCGAAGCTCTTATGGCTATGCCTCTGATGTAGCAGGACTGTCTCTCGGTGCTTGAGCCGGTATACTGCTTGTTGTAGGTTCCTACAGAGATAGAAGAGCCGGTAGTCGTACCGTTTTTGGTCTTATATTCACCATACTGATCTACATAGCTTATAACATACTCAACCTTTGAGGCTCCGTTTTTGTTAATGTTAAGCGTTGTGGCACGTCCTGTGCTTACAGTCTTTGAGGAGTCGCCCTTGATGCTGTCAAAGTCTGTTGCAAATGACGGTGCAGACAGTCTGTAATAAGGATAAGCCTTGAACTTGATAGTAAGTATTGTGTTGTCGCTTGAACTGGTGGTTTTCTTGCTTATCTCGGTAGTATTGTTGCCGGTAACAGTTATACTGTTTGCATTCGGAAAATAATACCCGCTGTCTGCACTGAGTGTAAGCGTATAGGTAAGTGCGGACTTACCGGTGATGATGCTGGTGTCTGAGCTTGATACGCTTAAGTCGCTTATTTCAAAGGGCTGGGTGGAATCAACTGTAACAGTAGGCTCATTGTAGCCGCTGCTTATAGCATTTTCCCCTTCAATAGTATAAGTAAAGTTAACATTAGATATAGCGGTTGCAGCAAATGCGGAAAATGAAGTAAGCGCCATCATTGCCGTGATTGCAGCTGCCATCTTAAACTTAAAATGTCTCATATGTCCTCCTCCATTCTTGATTATAATCTTCCCTTAATATGCATTAATAGGATCATTAAGCTTGCTTGTTTGCAGGTAGCATCACATATACTAAAAGTATGGATTGCTGCGCACTTAAAGCGCTCTTGCAATTAGCTTGTGAGGGTTCATTAGTGCTTTAAAGGCTTTATGTCCTTCGTGTGCTTAAAATGTTACCTAAATCAATTATTAATATCAATAAAGAAGCTCTGATTAATTATTAACCAGAGCTTACGATAAATTTGCACGCATATTCTTTTTTTGTAATAGTAGTGACGCAAGTGTGAAGACGATGCAGGCGTCACTCTTGATGCAATCATTGAGCATGGGCAAGCTCAACATTTACATGCAAATCAGAAATGACAGGCAAGACAGCTGCATGGCAGGCAAAAGCCTGAACGGGTGTCAAAGCAAGCAGTCCTGACAGGCATCACAGCAGCATGGATATGCTGATAAACTGGAAGATGGAGCCAAGCAGTACAAATACATGCCAGATACAGTGCATGACGGCATTCTTTTTGCCAAGCGCATAGAAGATGATGCCTATGGTGTAGCAGATTCCGCCAATCGCTAACCATATGATGCAGGAAAGCGGCAGTATATTGAGGAGTATACGCATAGCGAAGACTACCATCCACCCCATCACAACATAGCTGATTTGGCTGAAGACCTTAACAAAGCGTGAGCTCATATCACGCAGGTTCAGCACGATACCGACCGCGGCAGCTGTCCATTCTATAGCCATGATGATGCGTCCTATCGGATAATCCCACAGACATATCGCACAAAACGGCGTATAGCAGCCTGCTATAAGCAAGAATATGGTTGAATGGTCAAGCACCCTGAAGAGCTGCTTCATGCGTCCGGCTTTAAGCTGATGGTAAATGCTGCTCATGGTATAAAGCAGTATCATGGATACAGAGTATACAATAACAGATAAGAGCTTGGCGGGAGTAAAGCTTATGGACATAGACTTAAAGCACCAGCCTGAAAAGAACACACTTAGCACTATGCCCGCAAAATGCGAGTAGGCATTAAATCTCTCCGTATACATAATTGATTTGGTATAGGTCTCACGGGCAAGCTGCGGAAGCTTGATAAATCCCATAGTCATCTTATCCGCAAGCTGCTTGGCAGGATTATATTGCTTAGAATCAGCGTACATATCAATCTCCATTCTTGCCGCCATCTCATGCGGCATTCAATACAACTAAAGCATACGCATATGCTAACGGTTTACAATGAACATGTCAAGAGTTTCTGAAAAACTTATTGTATTTTATATAGTTGTTTGAATACAATTATAATGCTACTATACTCTAAAAGTGTTGACGGATGCAAAAGCAGACTGCATGCTTGCATGCAAGG
>CAVBGP010000127.1:0-4598 GCA_963595005.1 Acutalibacteraceae bacterium
CATTTACCTTAAGGTGCGGTATGATAAAAAGATTGAAGAAGCCTAAGAGAGCTTCATAATTATAAGTTTATACGTAGTCAACCATGCCTGCTAAGCAGCAGGCAATACAGCATTAGCATTAATTTCAAGGAGAATAATATGGACATGCAGGTTGGAATGAAGAACGAGAAAAGTGTTGTAGTTACAGAGGAGCTCACCGCAAGCAAGGTAGGAAGCGGATTGCTGCCGGTATATGCTACTCCGAGCATGATTGCGCTGATGGAAAACACCTGTGCAAGCTGTGTACAGCCGTGCCTTCAGGATGGACAGGGAACTGTAGGAACATCGGTTGATATCAAGCATGTATCAGCTACACCGCTTGGCAAAACCGTAAGATGTGAATGCGAGCTCAAGGAGATAAACGGCAAGAAGCTTGTATTTGAAGTTAATGCATATGATGACAAGGGATTAATCGGAACAGGCATGCATAAGAGAGCCATAATTGATAATGAGGCATTTATGGCAAGACTGGCATAAGGATATATGAAAGGGTAAGGTTATGAGAGTTGTAACATTTGGAGAGATAATGCTTCGTCTGGCGCCAAACGGCTACTACAGATTTTTTCAGGATGATCAGCTGCAGGCAACATTTGGAGGAGGAGAGGCCAATGTTGCAATCTCATTGGCTAATTTCGGAATTGACAATGTATATGTAACAAAGCTGCCTAAGCATGCAATCGGACAGGCAGCTGTCAATTCGCTTCGCTGCTTTGGCATAGATACCTCGCATATAGTCAGAGGCGGAGACCGCATAGGCATATACTATCTTGAGAAGGGCGCTTCACAGCGAAGCTCAGTATGCATATACGATCGTGCACATTCTGCTATACAGGAGGCACAGCCTGATGAGTTTGACTGGGATGAGATATTTAAGGGAGCTGACTGGTTTCACTTTACCGGCATTACTCCGGCACTCGGACCTAATATGGTAGAGGCTTGCAGAGATGCATGTAAGACAGCTAAGAGGCTTGGGATTAAGATATCCTGTGATCTCAATTACCGCAGCAAGCTTTGGAGTCATGAACAGGCGAGGGCGGCAATGACAGAGCTCTGTCAATATGTTGACGTCTGTGTCTCTAATGAGGAGGATGCTAAGGTAGTATTCGGTATAGAAGCCGATAACACGGATGTTTATAGCGGAAAGCTCAATAAGGAAGGCTATAAGTCGGTCGCAAAGCAGCTTGCAGAGCGTTTTGGCTTTGAGAAGGTGGCGTTCACGCTGCGCACCTCCATGTCAGCAAGTGTTAATAACTGGTCAGGTATGCTGTATGACGGCAATGATTATTATTTCTCTAAGGAATATAATCTGCATATAGTTGACAGAGTAGGCGGCGGCGACTCATTTTGTGCAGGATTAATCTATGCAGCACTCACAGGCAAGGACTCACAGTCAGCTGTTGAATTTGCAGTTGCGGCATCTGCCCTTAAGCATACTATCGAGGGCGATTTTAACCGTGTCACAACTGATGAGGTCGAAAAGCTTGCAGGAGGCGACAGCTCGGGGCGCATACAGCGATGACCGCTGAAGCTTTGTGTACAACCATGCCTACGTATTCGCAGACACCGCATAACATAAAAGTGACGGATTGATGCACACTTTAAGCGTTTTCGCAATCAGTTTTATAGATGTATCTGCGTTAATGGCAGCAGATATGTAATTATATGGGGTAAGCGCAGGAAAATGCGCAAGAAGGGAGTTAAGTATGAGTGATATTCTTAACAGGATTTCACAGATAGGTGTTTCACCTGTAGTTGTTATTGATGATGCCAAGGATGCTGCACCGTTAGCTAAGGCGATGAAGGAGGGGGGACTTCCATGCTGTGAGGTTACATTCAGAACGGCAGCAGGACCGGAGGCAATCAGCAAGATAGCAGAGCTTAATGATTCTGATATTGTACTCGGAGCAGGTTCAATAATCACACTTGATAACTGTAAGGACGCAATATCGGCAGGAGCAAGCTTTATTGTATCTCCGGGACTAAATCCTAAGGTGGTTGAGTACTGCCTTGAGAGAGACATAGCTGTATTGCCGGGCTGTGTTACTCCGACAGAGCTTATGCAGGCAATGGAGCTTGGACTTGATACAGTTAAGTTCTTTCCTGCAAATGTATACGGCGGACTTCAGGCAATCAAGGCACTTAACGGCCCCTTCCCTAATATGAAGTTTATACCTACAGGCGGAATCAACACTGCTAATCTCTCAGATTATATGGCAGCACCGTTTGTAAGCGCAGTAGGAGGCAGCTGGGTTTGCCCTAAGGCAGACATCGCTGCAGGTAATTTTGATAAAATCACAGAGCTTTGCCGTGAGGCACGCAAGGCTGTACTCGGCTATGAGGTGGCTCATGTCGGTGTTAATACAGACAGCCAGGATGCATCAAAGTCAGTATGCGCTGAGCTTAATGCAGCCTTTGATCTCCCGGTAAGGGCAGGTGTAAGCTCTAATTTTGCATCTGAGTCAATCGAGGTTATGAATACTCAGTATCTTGGCAAAAACGGCCATATGGCTATACGTACCAATAACATAGCACGTGCCATAGAGGACCTTAAGGCCAAGGGCTTAGAGGCAGATATGAGCACTGCTAAGTATAAGAATGGCAGAATGACTGCAGTATATCTCAAGCAGGAGATAGGCGGCTTTGCTTTTCACCTGCTGCAGAAGTAAATAATATTTTACACCACAATATATCCCAAAGTATGTTAATATAAGTGCGTACAAAAATAGGAAAGAGATAATGGAAGCAAGTGCTGCGGCAAATGCTGTAGGCTTAGACATTGCCGCAGCACCTTTCTGAGCAAGAAAGGACTATAAATGAGAAAGACTAAAATAGTATGCACGATGGGACCGGCAACAGGCTCAGATGAGGTATTGAGAGCGCTCATGCTTGCAGGCATGAATGTTGCACGTCTTAATTTCTCACACGGAACACATGAGACGCATCTGGAGATGCTTAACAGAATAAAAGCCATGAGAGAGGAGCTTGATCTTCCGGTGGCTATTATGCTTGATACAAGCGGACCGGAGATTAGACTCAAGGATTTTGCGGACGGCAAGGTTACTCTCGAGGATGGTCAGGATTTTACACTCACATCAGGAGATTTCCTTGGCGATACAAGCAGAGTTGCAATTACATATGATAATCTAAGTCGTGATGTTAAGGTTGGAGGAACCATACTTATAGATGATGGAGAGGTTGAGCTTAAGGTAAGCCAGATTACCGGCTGTGATATCAAGTGCAAGGTCATCAACGGAGGAGATATATCCAACCATAAGGGTGTAAATGTTCCTAATGCCAGCCTTAGTCTCCCGTATCTTAGTGACAAGGACAGAAGTGATATTCTGTTTGGCATAGATAATGACATTGATTATATTGCAGCTTCATTTGTAAGATGTGCAGACGATGTCAAGGAGCTTAAGTTCCTTCTCAAGGAGCATCATGGTGAGAAGATACAGATTATCTCCAAGATTGAGAATCGTGAGGGTGTAAATAACCTCGATGAGATTATAGCTGTATCAGACGGCATCATGGTTGCAAGAGGCGATCTTGGCGTAGAGATTCCGATTAAGGAGATACCTGCTCTTCAGAAGCTTATGATTAAGAAGTGCACCAATGCAGGCAAGCCGGTAATCACGGCAACTCAGATGCTTGATTCAATGATACGTAATCCGCGTCCGACCAGAGCTGAGGTTACAGATGTTGCCAATGCAATCTATGACGGAACCGGTGCTATCATGCTCTCTGGCGAGACCGCAGCCGGTAAGTATCCGGTTGAGGCTGTCAGAACCATGAGCGAGATTGCAGAGTACACAGAACAGGATATTAATTACGAGAATCGCTTCAGAGAGCAGAAGATAGCGGATATCAGCAACGTAACCAATGCCATATCACATGCAACCGGACTTACAGCTATTGATATCAATGCGGATGCAATATTGACCGTAACACATTCAGGCTATACGGCACGCATGATTTCAAAGTTCAGACCGCCTTGCTCTATAGTAGGATTTACAACAGATCGTAAGACCTACTATCAGCTTGGATTGGTTTGGGGCATGACGCCGATGAGACTTGAATATATGAATGATTCTACTGAGCTCCTTAATACAGCCTTCAATCGCGCACGCGCCGCGGGCATAGTACATGAGGGCGGATCAGCGGTGCTCACGGCAGGACTTCCTTTAGGAGGCAGCGCCAAGACCAATACCATACGCATTATGACAGCTGACGAGCAGTAAGAACACAGACTTAAGCAGGCGTAAAGGCCTGGTCTTGATTTTACATATTAATTATTGGCACGATACATAGAATGCAGATTGCGCATTTTATGTATCGTGCCTTTTTTGGCAGGTACATGGATGTAAGCTGATATTCAAGTAAACAACCATGCCTACGTATTCGTAGGCACCATATATAATAAAAGTACGGATTGCTTCGCACTTTAAGCGCTCTCGCAATCCTCTGCCCCGCAACGAGCAATCCGGGCTGAAAGCCCTTCTTGCCGTACAGGGCAGGTTGCCAAATGGCATTGCATCCTTATGTGCGAGCACATAGTCTGC
>CAVBGP010000128.1:0-4330 GCA_963595005.1 Acutalibacteraceae bacterium
ATCTCATCAGAATGTGACGGAACTCTCTTTTCTTCCGGCGGAAGCTGCATATAATCCCCGTAAATCTCGGTTAGAACCTCATGATAAAACGCCGGCACCATAAGCATATGTCCCTCAAAATCCAGCTCCTCCACGGGCTCAACCCATTCACGCTTAAGCGTAACATAGAGGTAATCCGGCTGATAGTTAGAGTAATACAATCGCTTGGTATTGCCTGTATTATATCTGACCGATAGGCTCTCCTGCTTCTTGAATAGCTCCTGCATATCAGCAAGTCTGCCAAGAGTAACCAGAGTCATCACCTTAAGACGGTTGCCGCCCTTATATTTACTCATATCAAGCTTGTACCGCTTTGACATTGCAAAGCCGTAAAACATCATCTGTCTAAGCCTGGTTATCTTATCGAGCATTGGATTATCAGAGATATTATCCAATATAAATATATCCACCCACAGATGATTAAGCTTTTCTCCGTAGTATCTGGTTTCCTCCGACTGTGCATGGCGTTTGGAGTTAAGGTAAATGATGCGCGGCGTAAAATCATAAAATACCTTGCCGTTACTAAGCTCTGAGGGCATAACCAGCTCCATGCCTGCTTTAAGCTCATTCATGGCAACTGCACGGAATTTCTCAAAATTATCCCTGGTCATGGCGATGTCCACGTCATCATCCCAGGGGATAAAGCCCTTATGTCTTACAGCCCCAAGCAAGGTTCCTGAATCTAGCATATATTCTATACCGTGTGCTCTGCATATGCGGTCAATCTCAAGCAATATGCTAAGGCTTGCCTGCTGCGCCTCTATCAGCTTTTTTTTATCATAACTCTCCATGCTGTGTCATTTTCCTTATTGTGCCTTAACTGCAGCCCTGACTGTATCTGCCATATACTCTAATCTGTCCTTGGTCATGCCCGGGTATACGCCTATCCAGAAGGTTCTCTCAGTTATAATATCTGTATTTGTAAGCTCTCCGCTTACTCTGTATGATACACCGTCATTACGTATTGCATCAAAGCAAGGCTGCTTAACAAGATTGCCTGCAAAAAGCAGTCTGGTCTGTATACCATGCTCCTCTATATATCTGACTGCCGCATTTCTGTCCAAGCCTTCCTTAAGGGTCATGCAGAAGCCAAACCAGCTTGGATCAGAGTTAGCCTCTGCCTCAGGAAGCAATATCCTATCCTGCATATCAGACAATGCTTCATGCATGAACTGCCAGTTAAGCTTGCGTTTTTCTACAAAATCAGGAAGCTTCTCAAGCTGTGCACAGCCTACTGCTGCCTGCATATCACTTATACCAAGATTATATCCAAAGGTCGAATATACATACTTATGGTCGTAGCCCTTAGGGAGCTCTCCGAACTGTCCGTCAAATCGGTGTCCGCAGCGATTGTCCTGACCGGAACGACATACGCAGTCACGGCCCCAGTCTCTAAGGCTCAGCATGAGCTTTTGAAGCATAGGGTTGCTCGTATATACGGCTCCGCCCTCTCCCATAGTCATATGATGCGGCGGATAAAATGAAGATGTACCTATGTCTCCAATAGCACCGGTCATCATCCACTCGCCGTCTATCTTATAGCGGCTGCCTAAGGCATCACAGTTATCCTCTATAAGCCATAGCTTATGCTTACGACAGAAATCTCTTACCGCCTGCAGATTAAAAGGATTACCGAGAGTATGAGCTGCCATTACAGCCTTAGTCTTATCTGACAGGGCATTCTCAAGCAGAGACTCATCAATATTGTATTCAGGAAGCTTGACGTCAACGAATACAGGCACAGCGCCGAAATTAAGTGCCGGTGTGACCGTTGTAGGAAAGCCTGCCGCAACCGTTATAATCTCATCGCCTCTCTTAATTGCTCTGTCTCCAAGCTGATGAGCCGTAAGAGCCATAAATGCAAGCAGATTGGAGGATGAACCTGAGTTTGTCACATCAGCATAAGACACGCCGATATACTTAGCTAAGCCCTCCTCAAACTCATTGGTATATCTGCCCATAGTGAGCCAAAATTCCAATGCACTGTCTACAAGATTAGTCATTTCCCTGCGGTCATATACCTTGGCTGCATAATGTATACGCTCTCCCTCAGTATATGGCTTATCTGTATTTTGATTGTGGTAGGTGTCACAGTATTCACCGACCAGCTCTAAGAGCTTGTCATGTGCTTCCTTTTCACTCATCCCTGTAAAATAATTGTTATTCATATTTAACCTCATTAATGCCTGCCGCATCAATCGTAAAGTCAGTAAGCATTTCCATAATTATGCATATGATGAGTACGGCAATCTAAGACTTGCACTTATCCGTCGATTCCTACTTCACTGTAAGCCAGTATCTGTCTTATAAGCTCATCATTGGCCTCGGCATTGCTTCTCTTCCATGCCTTGGTCCAGCTGCATACCGCCTGCACAGCCTTGTCAATATGCCATATCGGCTCCCAATTAAAGCATTGCTTAATCTTGCTGTTATCCAAGAGCAAGAGACCTGCCTCATGCGGAGCATTATTCTCTGCCGAAGAGCTTATCTGCATATTATTGCCATATTCATGCGAGAAAAGTCTGCACAGATCTCCTGTTGTTACACAGTCTTCCTTATCCGGTCCCACATTATACCAACCCGCAAATTCCGGATTAAGAGCCTGCTCCATGGCTATAGTAAGATACACAAAGAGCGGCTCTAATGCGTGCTGATACGGTCTTATGCTGCCCGGATTACGCAGCACCATCTCTGTGCCGTTAATTGCAGCTCTGACACAGTCAGGAATGATGCGGTCTGTACTAAAATCACCGCCGCCGATAACATTGCCGGCGCGAGCCGTTGAAACTGCCGTACCTAAGGCATTCAGAAATGATGCTGCATAGCTGTGAGTTATAAGCTCAGAGCAGGACTTGGAATTGGCATAAGGATCAAAGCCGTCAAGCTTATCATCCTCTCTATAGCCATATCCCGGCTTCTCCTCGTTATAATATACCTTATCTGTAGTTACATTTAAGAATGACACGCAGCAAGGATTACGTCTGATGCACTCAAGTATATTGACAGTGCCCATGGCATTAATCTCATAGGTCTCCCTCGGTATGCGATAGCTCTCTCTGACCAGGGGCTGAGCTGCCATATGTATGACTATCTCCGGATTAATACGGTTGTAGTATTCCCACAGGGTCTCCATATCGCGTATATCTGCTATACGGCTCTCAACTATACCATTTCCGACAGAGCATGCTCCTGAACACTTAACAGTAAGCTCTGTCTCTGTTCTCCTTGACACTCCGTCTCCGTAGATAATATCGAACAGACACGGGTCTGTGCTCGGCTTAAGTGCATAGCCGTATACCTCAGCTCCCATAAGTCCGAGTATAACCGTAAGATAGCTGCCCTTGAAGCCGGTATGTCCCGTAATCAATACTCTCTTACCATTGTAAAAATCGCAAAGTTTCTTAAAATCCGTCATAGCCTCTACCATCTCTTCCAAGGAGCCTTGCCTGATGCCCATAGCTCCTCAAGCTTCTGCTTCTCTCTCTGCGTATCCATGCACTGCCAGAATCCGCTGTGATTAAAGCCCATAAGCTGTCTCTCGCTGCTAAGCCTGCTTAACGGGCCCTTCTCAAGCACCGTTTCATCAGAATCCAGATAGTTAAATATCTCCTTATTGAATACCATATATCCGCCGTTTATTAGCGAGGCATCTCTTTCCTCCTTCTCTCTAAAGGAAGTTATAAGTCCATCATCTTCAACCTCAAGCACACCCTTCATCTCAGCGATATTGACCATGGTTATGGTTGCTGTCTTGCCATGTGACTCATGGAATTTAAGCAATGCATCAAGATCCACACTGCATAAACCGTCGCCATAGGTCATCATAAAGGTCTCATCACCTACATAAGGCTGTATCCTCTTAATCCTGCCTCCGGTCATGGTATTAAGCCCCGTATCAATGACACTCACTCTCCAATTCTCCGAATTATTGTTGTGAATGGTCATGGAATTGGCTGCAAGATCAAAGGTCACATCCGAATTGTGCAGGAAATAATCAGAGAAATACTCCTTAATCACATACTGCTTATAGCCTGCACATATAATAAAGTCATTAAAGCCGTAGGTCGAATAATACTTCATTATGTGCCAAAGTATCGGACGGCCTCCAATCTCTATCATAGGCTTTGGTCTAAGGTGACTCTCCTCGCTGATACGCGTTCCGAGTCCCCCTGCTAATATAACTACCTTCATATATAACCTCCGCGGCACTTAGCAAACGTCCGCTATGTTTTTCTTAAAGCTGAGAGTATGAGGCAGCTGCGACCTTGTTATCGCCGCAGCTAACCATTTT
>CAVBGP010000129.1:0-4273 GCA_963595005.1 Acutalibacteraceae bacterium
ATATAGTATATATTGAACAGCACTAATTTAGTGATAATTCCTAAAGATTAATACACGCCTTATGAATATACTTTTTTATCTCACACCGAAATGCGAATGCGCATACCTCGTAGATACTGACAGCATACGTCAGGCTATGGAGAAAATGGAAGCAAAGCGTTATACAACCATTCCTCTCCTCAATAATAACGGTGCTTATATCGGAACCATCAGTGAGGGCGACCTGCTGTGGAGCATCAAGAATAATTTCAATCTGGATCTGCGCAAGGCCGAGCATATACGCATAACTGAGGTATCACGCCGCAGAGATTATATGCCCATATCCATCAATGCCAAGATGGAGGACCTGATAGGGCTTGCAATGAAGCAAAACTTCGTACCGGTTGCCGATGATGACGGCAGCTTTATCGGTATAGTTACAAGGCAGGAGATTATGAAGTACTTCTATAATCTCACTGTGCAGGATAACAATACCGAAGACCCACCATCATAGCTAACATTGCTCTGAATATGCTGTATAAATCTCCATGTCTGCGCATTTTTAGGCGCCACATGATATAAAAGTACGGATTGCTTCGCGCTTACGTGCTCCCGCAAGCCTGCCTGTCTTCACAGCCGCTGTCCGGGACTTTTAGAATACACCGCAATATATGCAACTAAGCATACCGGAAGTGCTGCTACAACATCAACAAATGAATGCTGCTTAAGGAAAACCGTCGAAAGTGATATGAGTACAGTCAGGATTATGAACAGCACTCTTATCCAGGCTTTATCAAGTCCCTTGGCATGCCATACAGATATGAGCACGGCTATCGCACCTATAACATGCAGGCTCGGGCATACATTGGTATTGGTATCAAAGCTATATAGCGCTTTGACTATATCCGTCAATACATTGTCTCGCGGAAATTCTGTGATTCTAAGCTCCTGGCAGGTGGGATATATCATATATATAAGTATGGTTCCCATAAAGCTTATAATCAGGAAACGAATATATCTTCTGAATTCATCCACATCAAAGAGCAGTGTATAGCCTTGAATAAACACAAACTCCAGAAACCACAGACAATAAGGTATCAGGAAATACTCGCAAAAAGGTATCATATCATCTACTGCACAGTGCACCGGATGATAATACGGATGTATCCACACCCTCTCCAATATCGCAAAGGATGCCAGGTATATCGGCCAAAATAAGAGATACTTTAAATGCCTGAAACGCGGGTCATTTATCTTATTCAATCTGAATTCTCTGTAATCAACCATCTTTGCTTTTTCTTAATTCCTTATCAGTCAGAGATTAGCTTTACCGTGTCATTTTCACGGTCAAGCTCAACTATGCGGTTCTTATAGAGATGTCCTAAGGCGCGCTTGAACTGATTCTTGCTCATTGCATAGGTTTCTTCTATAAATGCAGCATCCGCCCTGTCTCCGTACGGGAGGAATCCATTGTTGCGCTTAAGCTCATAGAGTATGACATCTGCATCTTCATTGACAGTCTTATAGAGCTTGTCCCTGATAAGAAGGTCAAGCTTGCCGTCCTCTCTTACCTTGGCAACTCTTGCCTCAACTTCATCGCCGTACTCATATTCCTTAAAGGTCTCTGCCATAGGTACAAGTCCGTAGTACTTATTATCTACAGCTACAAATATGCCAAGCTTCTGATTAATCTCATATACAAAGCCTGTTACGCGGTCGTCCTCTTTATATGGGCTGTGCTTATCAAGATGTCCGTAGACTCTCATGGTAGCTGCCTGTCTGCCTGACTTATCTGAATAAATCCATACCAGAACTTCATCGCCAACCTTAGGCGCTGCAATCTGCTCCTTAAACGGCAGCAGTACCTGCTTTGGCACTCCGTTATCCAAGAATGCTCCAATGCTTGTAACTGCAGCAACTGTCAGTATGCCCACCTCACCATCTCTAAGTATAGGTGTACGCATGGTAGCGGCAAGTCTTCCGCCCTTGTCCTCATAAAAATGAACCTTGACGATATCTCCTCTTACAGGTCTTCCTAACTGCTCAGAAAATGGCAGCAATATACTGTTGCTGTCTGAAAGCTTTCTGCCAAATACGCTGTTAATGATTGCATCCGGTGCAGCTACAAACGCTCCTACATCTGAGGTCTTAAGCACCTCTACGCCGTAAGAACGGCTGAATACTTCCTCCGGGTTATGACCCCTCTCACCTCTGAAGCGTCCGCCGTCACGGCTTCCTCTTCTATCCTCGAATCTGTCAGAGCCAAACCTGCGCTCTCTTCTGTCAGAGTCACCATAGCTGCGTCTGTCTCTTCTATCTCCTCTGGCTTCTCTTCGGTCAAAGTCACGTCTGTCTCCTCTTTGCTCTCTGCGATCAAACTCACGTCTGTCTCCACCGTCTCCAAAGCGGTCCGAAGCTCGTCTGTCGCGTCTATCCCCAAAGCTATCAGAATCACGTCTATCCCTGAAGGTACGTCTGTCGTCTCTGTTGTCATCAAAGCGGCCTCTGTCTGTGCGATTATCTCTGTCTGATCTGCCAAAGCGTCTGTCGTTACGTTCTTCGTCATATCCTCTTTCGCGTCTGTCGCTTCTTCCGTATCCTCTGTCATCATCTCTGCGGCGCTCATTAAAGCCACGGCTCCTGTATCCACGCTCATCATCACGGTCTCTGTGCTCTGTTCTGCCGTATCCTCTGCGGTCATCGCCGTCTTCTCTGCGAGGCTTGAAGTTGCCTGAGTGCACAACAACAGATGCCGATGCATTGCCGCCTCTGCGTCCCTTGCCCTTTCTTACCGGTGTTGCTCCTGCATCATTTCCAGCAAAACCTGCACGATCTGAGCTTGAGTCCTCTGCATAAGAAAAGACCTCTCCGTCTGTGTCGCATGGATAGCTTCTCTTAGCTTCCGGCTCATCACAAGGATAGGTCTTCTTTTCGATGTCATTATTCATAATTAGTGTCTCTCCGTTCTTATTATCTACTGTTTGTTATGCAGCCATAGGACTGCTTAGAGTTCTGCACAAAAATGCAAGCGTTATCCTACATGATAACGCCTGTCTTGTCAACGATATTTGGATGCTGCTTTAAAGGATTGGCAGACTGTTTTAATATCAGGAAAATGGAGATGTACACTTAGCGCCTGCCGTATCGCTCAAATACAGGTATAAGCAGTCCACCGACTGCATTGCCGGCTGTCATGATGATAAGCCATATAACCGTATGCGCTGACCACGCTCCTGCCATGCTAAAATAAAACATATTGGCTATACAGTGCTCAAAGCCTGCCAGTATGAAGCCTGCCACGCAAAGGAATAAACCTATATATTTGCCCACCTCATGATTATTGCTCTTGAAGCCGTCAACTGCTATATACATCAGCACATTACAGAATATCGCCAGCACAAATATACTGAGTGCTTCGTCATTAAGCTTAGTATCGCACATGCCTGCTGCCTTTTCTACAAATGCTGCACCATTACGTGTCACACGCATCAAGACTGCGGTTATACCGGTGCCTATCAGATTGCCTGTCCAGATAACCGCCAGATCCTTAATATATGAAATCGGTTTACCCAAAGCATAGCCAACCTTGCCCGTAAACAGATTGAAGCCTCTTGAGCATATGGTAAAGAGCCCAAGTGTAAAGAACAACGAACCTATCACCTTATTATCAATAGCAAGAAAAAGGCAGCCTCCGACTCCTATCATAAAGCCTGCAATCACTGCCATAATAAATGTTTTAGCTGCATTTGGAGCTTTCTGCTCTGACCCAACACCATTGTTAACCATGCTTTCTCCCCTATGTACTCTTACATATACTAACAAGAACTCATTCTATACCACTCAGTTATGTAGGTTCTGCCTTTTACTGTGACAAATGTTATTCAATATAAAAGGACTGCGGCTCTGAGGCGCAAATATCTGCTACTGCATTTATCCAACATGCATTTGCCTTATTATACAAAGTTTAGGACTATCATTACAAGTAATTTGTGAAATTTATATAAGGCTTTTATGTGGCAGACAAGCGAAAAGCAAAGAATTATATTAACCAATACTTACAACATTGCGGCAAAGATATGTGAATTAATGACGAATTATTCCACTTTTGATTTGTACGTATATAATGAGTATGCTAAAATATGCGCGTTTTTATTCTAAAAGTGTTGACGGATAACAAAGCAGACTACGTGCTTGCACGTAAGGATGCTTTGTTATTTGGCAACCTGCCCTTAATGAGCTATGTAGGGCGATAGCCCGGAATGCGAATATGCGCGAGCAATGAGGAAGAAACTGG
>CAVBGP010000130.1:0-4255 GCA_963595005.1 Acutalibacteraceae bacterium
GCGCATCGCTTATGCGATGTGGCGATGTGGTGCTGAACAGTTACATTAATATAAGGAAAGGATTTGACATGATTAAGACAACTGTTGAAGTCAGCGGAATGGCCTGCGGTATGTGTGAGGCTCATATAAATGATGCTGTCCGCAGGATTGTAGGAAATGCTAAGGTATCCTCCTCTCACAGCAAGAATCGCACGGAGATTATATCAGAGCAGCCTATAGATGAAGCGGCAGTCCGCAAGGCTATCACTGATACAGGCTATGATGTAGGCGCTATTACTTCAGAGCCATATGAGAAAAAGAAACTGTTTGGTCTCTTCTGATAACAAGAAGCATTCCAAACTCACATGCTTATATTCAAGTATATGACAAGAGCGGGAATCCCTGACACAGGGCTCCCGCTCTTCTATTCTTAAACCATCGTTTATTATGTGACTGTTTTTGTTAAAGCCACGATTCAAGCTTTAATATTGTCTTAGAGGCAACTTAAATGTTTTGCATTATGCATTATGCATTATGCATTATGCATTATGCATCAAGTATCATGCATACTACATCAATGACTTCTGCCCCATATTATCTTGCAAACATATTCATAAAAAACTGATTTGCGAAATAGCAGCCTACGATACAAGCAGCAAGTGCTGCAACTATCTGCAGCATAGGGAAGGTTGTTTCAGGAGCCGGTGCTTCACTGATATCAATTCTGTTACGCTCTCCGTAAGGGTCATTGGTTTCAGGTCTGTCATACTCCGATTTGGTGCCTGTCATCGCTGCATGAGCACACTTAAAGCCACAGGTAGCGCAGCCTCCGCCACAGCCCTCCGGTGCATCTGCAGGCGGTGTATATGTGGTCTGCAAAGCATTATCCTTAAGCGACTGCACTGCATACCAAAATACATCATGATATTCCTTTTCAGGCTTCTTAACTTCATTATCAGGCTTTACAGCTGTATTCTTCTCTTCCACCTTTAATCAAGACTCCTTTCCCCAATTAATATCCAAAACATCAGGCGTTCTCAAGTGATGCCATAAGCGGCGGTATAAACTGCTTCTTACGTGACACAAGTCCGCTTACTACATAGCCGAACTCTCCGTCCTCACCCTTGAAGCTCTTATGCAGTAGCTCCTTAGCCTTATCGCCTGCATAGATAACCTCACCTGACTGCTCTCCTATGTTTGTTGCAATATAGAAGGCAAGATCAAGATTATCAGCCTCTAGAACCTCGTTGATATAGCCTGAGATCATCTCCTCAGCCTTCTTGAGGTTAACAGTGCTGTTAAATGTACCCTGAGCTATACCTATGCGTAGGTTATTGCTTCTGAGTATCTTATAATCGTTGCGGTATACTGACTCAGGTGTCTTGCCTGTGAGATCCTCACCTGCATCAAACATCTCTGTTGCATGCTTATTGTAATCAACCTCAGCTATTGCTGCAAGCTCCTCTGCTGCTACCTTATCTCTGTGTGTGCAGGTCGGTGACTTAAAGCATAAGGTATCTGACAGGATGGCACTAAGCAGAAGTCCTGCCACATTCTTAGGAGGTACGAGACCATTTTCATGATACATATCAAGTATAATGGTTGCTGTACAGCCTACCGGGACATTTCGAAAGACAATAGGACCTGAGGTCTCAATATCACCGATACGGTGATGATCAATGATACCCATAATCTCTGCCTCATCAAAGCCGTCTACGCACTGGCTCTTCTCATTGTGGTCAACGAGCACAAGCTTCTTCTTCTGCAGGCTGATGAGATTACGCTTAGATATAAGTCCTATAACCTTGCCATGCTCGGTTACAGGGAAATAATTATATCTGACGTTACTCATTATCTCCTTGACGTCCTCTATCTGAGCGGAAGGATCAAAGCATATGACATCCTTCTTCATATAGTTGCGTACCGGAACTGACTGGTTAAGCAGTCTGGATGCAGCATAGGTATCCTTGATGGTGCAGATAAGAGTACAGTTATTCTTTCTTGCCAGGTGCTTAATCTCGTCGGATACATCCATAACCATGCATGCTATAACAAGTGACGGGCACAGCTCTACTGCACACTTAAGTGTCTCATAGCGGTTGCCGACTATCAGCACATCATCCTTCTCGAAGAGTTCCTTGATAGCCTCAGGTGTGCTGGCTCCGATACTTACCTTGCCCTCACCGCTTATTATCTTATCAGCGTCTCCGCTTACAAGAGTAGCACCTATAGTATTGATAATATTGCTGAGCGGAACATTTGCCTTAAGAAAGGCTCTTGCATCAAGAGTATCCATATTGGCCATAGCGATATCCTTGATGGTTATAACGCCCTCTAAGGAGCCATCTTCATCTGTGATAGGAAGCGTAGATACATCTCTGATACGCATAACATCCCAGGCCTCACGGATGCTTGTATCTGCCTTAATACCGCTCTCCTCTCTTATGTCAAGGTCTCCGACCTGTGCATGCACATCAAGGCAGAGTCTCGGTATCTCAAAGCCGAATCTGTCCAGTACGAAGTTAGTCTCAGGACTTATAACTCCGGCACGGCATGGCTCGTATACAGCCTCACAATCTCCGTATCCTGCCTCAATTCTCTTGTCTCTGACCTTATTCATCAGATCGGCATAGGCAATTGCAGAGCACACTGAATCGGTATCAGGGTTCTTATGTCCTATGACATATATCTTCTTCTTTTCTTCCTTCTCAATTAGCATCTATATTATTCTCCCCATGCAGTAATAAATACTGATTATCATAAAACACCAATATGTAATAATACTGCATTTTACGTCATTTATCAATCCTTAGACTTAGCTGCAGCCGCTTTTAATGCCTCAGCAGCCGCCTCTCTTTGCTTGCATATCTCCTCCCAGCTTATATGCTTGGACATCTCTTCGGTAAATGTCTTGAGATGCTCAGGTACATTAATATTCTGAGGACAGCTGCGTACACATTTTCCGCAGGATATGCAGGCAGAAGGCTTCTTCTCAGCCGGGAGGGCTTCCACATACATGGATACATTAAAGGATGGCGCAACCCTGTAATCGTTATATTTAGCTATAAGCATAGGTATATCTAGTCCCATAGGACATCCGTCACAGCAGTATCTGCAGCCTGTACATGGTATTGAATCCTTGAGATGCTCAGCAATGTCAGCAAGCAGGGCATTGTCGCTCTCGGTAACCGGACAGGCCTCATTAAATGTCTTGACATTGTCCAAGGTCTGAGCATAGTTAGAAAGTCCGCTAAGTATAACCTTGACATTGTCAAACTGAGTAAGCCATCTGTAGCCCCATGATGCCGCACTGTCATTAGGCCTTACAGCCTTAAGCCTTGAGTCCTGAGCCTCAGGGAGATTTGCCAGAGCGCCTCCTCTTACAGACTCCATGATAATCATAGGCACCCCATGCTCTTCCAGTATCTCATACTTACGCTTAGCATTTTGCAGGGTCCAATCCAGATAATTCATCTGTATCTGACAAAACTCCATCGCCCCGTCAGCATAGTCAAGAAACATCTCTATAAATTCAGGCTCTGCATGAGTTGAAAAGCCCAGGTGCTTAATGCGTCCTAGTCTCTTCTGTTCCTTGAAATATTCAAGTATGCCCCACTTTGGATCCGTATATACGTCACGACATTTTTCATTTACATTGTGCAGCAGATAGAAGTCAAAGTAGTCTACGCCGCACTTTCTAAGCTGTTCTTCAAAGGTCTCTGCCGGATTGTAGCTCTTAGCTATCTGATGTCCCGGATATTTGGTTGCGAGAAAATAGCTGTCTCTCGGATATTTCCTGAGTATCTCGCCGGTTACTATCTCCGACTTGCCCTCATGATAAGGTGCCGCAGTATCAAAATAATTAACGCCGTTAGCTATGGCATAATCAATCATCTTCTCGGTCTGCGCCCTGTCTATAGTCTTGCCGTCTTCGAGAAGAGGCAGTCTCATCGTACCAAAGCCAAGCCTTGACACCTTATGTCCACATAATTCGCTGTATATCATAGGTTAACCTCCATATTAATGTAAAAACCATGCCTGTTGCGACAGGCAGCATAAACAGTATAACAAAAATAGTACAATTAACATAGAATATAACTCTTCGAAAGCTCTAATTCTTTTATTTTCCTGCCTTATCATCAACAGGAGCCGAGGTCTGAACGATTCAGATCTCGGCTCCTGTTTGCTTAATGCCTGTTGCGGCAGGCAGCTGCATGAATGCACTGGGCCTTCGATGCAGCTGCCGTATTAAATTGTGTTGTTTTGCCCAGGTTCC
>CAVBGP010000131.1:0-4148 GCA_963595005.1 Acutalibacteraceae bacterium
CGTAGCGCCTCTGAACCGCTACATCGTGCATCGCATAGCGATGTAACGATGTGGTACTGAACAGTTACAGAAATTTTAATAGATTTAAGGAGAAACAAACTTATGAACAGACCATTGGAGGGCATTAGGGTTCTTGACCTTACACAGGCCTACAGCGGCCCATTCTGCACCATGCAGATGGCGGATATGGGAGCTGAGGTTATTAAGATTGAGGCACCTATCGGTGATCAGACTAGAGGCTGGGGACCTATTAAGAATGATTACAGTGCCTACTATGCTTATGTCAACCGTAACAAGGAAGGCATGGTGCTTAACCTCAAGACAGAAGAGGGCAAGCAGATACTTAGAGAGCTTATAGCCAAGTCTGATGTTATATGTGAAAACTATAAAGTAGGAACCTTTGCCAAGCTTGGCTTTACATACGAGGAGATGAAGAAGATCAATCCTCGCATCATATACGGATCAATCTCCGGCTTTGGTGTTAATGGACCGCTTTCAGACAGAGCCTGCTATGATATTATTGCGCAGGCCATGAGCGGCATGATGAGTGTTACCGGTTATCCGGATGCACCGGGAGTTAAGATCGGACCATCTATCGGTGACAACTACTCAGGAGCTTATCTTGCACTTGGTATAGTTATGGCTCTCTATCAGAGAGAGAAGTCAGGCGAGGGCTGCCGCATTGATGTAGCTATGCTTGATACTCTGTTCTCAGTAATGGAGAACTTTGTTGTTACCTATACAGTAGGCGGCAAGGTACCGATGCGTCAGGGTAATATCGATCCTGGTATCGCTCCGTTTGCAACCTTCCATGCTAAGGACGGCGACTTTGCTATGGGCTGCGGCACAGATAAGATGTGGGGCATACTCTGCAAGCTTATGGGCCGTGAGGAGCTTATAGAGGATCCGAGATTCAAGACCAACGATGATCGCTGCAAGAACTTCCTTCCGGATCTCGACAAGGTTGTTAATGACTGGAGCACCCAGCATACAATAGCTGAGCTTGAGGAGATGCTCTCAGGCGTAGGTATCCCGTTTGGTCAGATTAATGATATCAAGCAGGTATCTGAGCATCCGCAGATTGCTGCCCGCAACATGCTTTGGAATGTATATGATCCGGGCATCAAGGAGGAGATTAAGATACCGGGCTGCCCAATCAAGATTCACGGACTTGAGGATAACATCCAGAAGGCTGCTCCATTGCTTGGAGAGGATACAGACAAGATTATGAAGAATATTCTCGGATATTCGGATGACAAGATTAAGTCCATGCATAGCGCGGGAGCATGCGGCTGATTAACAGCATGACTTCTATACTGTTAATGATAGCTGTGATATGTACTATAGCTGTGCCAGTGCTGCTTGCCGCAGCCTGCGTACGAGCCTTTGCTCATAAATCAGTAAGATACATGCTGCACGGGGCTCTGCTTATGCTCATACTGGCTGTATCTGCATTTATATTAAGCTCTATGCTTGGAAGGCTGACGTGAATAAGGCCATCAAAGCAAGCCTATACTGATGAGAGATACCCACAATGTGTGTATTGACAGGCAAATGAAGCCTTGGCACAGGACAAATCCGGCTTAAATAATATATTAAAAAGTGCAGCAAATAGAGAATGATCTCTGCTTGCTGCACTTTTTGGCAGTAAAAAAGCTCCCAGCCGGATTCGAACCGGCGACCTACGCATTACGAATGCGTTGCTCTACCAGCTGAGCCATGGAAGCTTAATAACTTGTATAGTCTAGCACATTTAGTGAGTTGTGGCAAGATATCACTTTTAGTATATGTTAGGTCTGCCAATAAGCAGGCCTGCAAGAGCACGTAAGCGCAGCAATCAGTACTTATATAACATTTGGCGCTTTTAATCATGCAGACACTTAGCAATCTATATACTTTTATATGCTGAGCTTGTAAATATCAGAGCCTGGTTGCTACTTGATAAGCTGTTCAACCAATAATACAATTATAGGTATTGTTACAGCTGAAGCAACTGTTGTCATCAGGAAGATTCCGGATGACAAGGCAGTGTTGCCTCGAGCCTGCTCTGTATATATAGTGACAAGCGCTCCTGTAGGAGTTGCAGCAAGTGCGCAGAAGGACAGAAGCATAGGAGTGTCGTTGCCGATAAGGAATATAAGTATGCAGCTTGTGACTATAGGCGTTGCTATGAGGCGCAGTGCCGTAATCCATGCGACTCTGCAGTTAAACAGATGGCTGAAATCACTGTTTGCTATTATGCAGCCTATCAGCACCATGGCAAGCGGGGTGGTGATGTCTGAAAGCCAGCCCACAGGAGTCATGATGAACTCAGGTACACGGATATCCGCAGCCAGCAGTATGATGGCAAGGATACAGACAAATACCTTGTCATTAAGAGTCTTTTTGATACATTCTTTGACAGAGAAGCTGCCTGTAATCATGGCAGGAAGCACGCTGAAGAACACAAGTGAGCTTATTGCATTGAAGGTGCATCCGTAGAAGGAACCTGTATCACCGAACATAGATGTAAGGAGAGGAATGCCGATAAAGGAATTATTGGTAAAACCAATCGAGGCACGCTCTATATTGGCATTGGGATTGCGTCGGACAAATATAAAGCCAAGTATTATGCTTAGGAACTGTACCAGAGCTGAGATGCCAAGCGTAGGAAGCAGCAGAGCCTTGTTATTAAACAATATATCAGACTGAAATGAGCGCAGCAGCAGCGCAGGCAGTGCCAAATGCATAATTATGGCATTGATTGAATCAGTGCTTTCATTTGTCACAAGCTTAAGCTTGAATGCAGCAACACCTGCAAGTATAAGCAGACCAAGCTGAAATATGCTTTCAACGGTAATAAGAACCATAACACCCTTCCCCTATTACAGTGTGAGAATCTTTACAGATTTAAGCCAAATATATCTGACCGGTTATATCCGGCAAATCATTGTTTTCAATCTGCCAAGACAAAACTCACACGCACACCGGCCGATGAAAGATTTGATTATGTGCAAATCAATTAGCTGTAATATCGCATCTTCTTGCCGGTCAAAACCCAACATTACAAATAGTACATAAATAAAAGCGTTTTGTAAAGCATCTAAGGGCCCGGAGCCCTTGACATGGGGTATTGCAAACGGATAAAATTTGTATAAATCTCGTCAGTTGATGAGTCGGACAAAGCACGGTGCAGTAATGTTAGGAATACAGACCTTGGGTCTGCAGACCTATGATTAACAATTTTGGAAAATGCACCTCATTATGGAGTTAATAAATGAGCTATAACGGAGCTGATATAATCTTTCCGCATCTTGGTATTGTAATACAGAACCTCAGCAATCATATAACGCTGTTTGGAAGCTTTGATGTCGCTTTCTACGGCATTATCATAGGTATAGGCATGCTGCTTGCACTTTTTGTTGTGGAAAATGATGCAAGACGCCATGGAAATGACGCATCTATATACTATGATTTCTTTATATTTGCAATAATATTCGGCGTCATAGGCGCAAGGCTGTACTATTGTATATTTGAATGGGATTATTATAAGGGTAATCTTATGCGCATCCTCAATATACGAGAGGGCGGACTTGCCATCTACGGCGGCATAATAGCAGGAGTCATAAGCGGAGCTGTTTTTTGCAAGGTAAGGAAGATACCGTTTCTGAAGTTATCTGACAGTGCGCTTCTGGGAGTGCTTGTAGGTCAGTTTATAGGCAGATGGGGCAATTTCTTCAATTGCGAGGCATTCGGAGGATATACGGATTCACTGTTTGCTATGCGTATTAAGGAATCACTTGCCAATCCGTCGATGATATCAGAGGAGCTTGTAGAGCATATTATTAATGATAATGGTATAAGGTATATACAGGTTCACCCGACCTACCTTTACGAGTCCTGCTGGAATTTCATCGTATTTATACTGCTGTATATCTATGCCGGCAGACAAAAGCCGGGCTCAGGCAAGGTTACGATATTATATTTCCTATGCTATGGTCTCGGAAGATTCCTTATTGAAGGACTGCGTACTGACCAGCTTAAAATCCCGGGCACGACACTTCCGGTATCACAATGCCTCTCTTTTGTACTTGTTGTAAGCATGCTTATTATTATCTTTATACGTAAGCAGAGAGAAAAGAGAGTTACATTGGATTAAATTGCTACAG
>CAVBGP010000132.1:0-4137 GCA_963595005.1 Acutalibacteraceae bacterium
ATAATAACCAATAATTAATAAAGGATTCACATTTATTGCTTTGCAATACGTACTTTTATACTATGTGGTGCCCGCGAAAGCACAGGCATGGGGTTTATATTAGGAAGTAATATGGTGTGAAACATATACGACAGCATACATTGTTGTCTTTTGAGCCGTTATCGTGGCGGCAGATTGGAGTTTATATGAGATTAAAGAAGCTTGTAATTGCTGCTTTAAGTATGACCTTTATTGCAGGTATGACTGTATCAGCATTTGCACAGTCATTTAATGACTGGTATTTCAACAAGTATGGATATTATCCGGGCGGAAGCATGGATTATTGGTATGGCGAACCGGAGTACGATGAGTATCTCAATGATAATGGATATGGCTATGCTTCGGACAGCTATGATTATCCGGATTACAACGACGGAAGCTATGGCTCTACCACTACAACAACTTATTACTACTATGATTATGATACAACTGATTACAGCAAGTATTATGCTGAGGTTACTGACGCATATTGGAATGGAAGCACGGCTAAGTGGGAGATTGACGGTAAGGCGAGCAAGTATCAGGTAAGAGTATACAGAGGCGGCTCGAAGATCAATACCCATGATACTAAAAATAAGAGCTGCTCACTTGCTTCAGATATAACTAAGGAAGGTTATTATTCCTTTGAAGTAAGAGCGTATAACTCCAATTCAGGCTGGTCATCCTGGGTAGAGGCTGATGATAAGTATTTCTCGGCTCAGTCAGCATCAAGCTCAGGCTCAAATACAGCTGCAATCATGATGGTAGGACCCGGAGGAAATGTATCACAGTCACAGTGGATTCAGGCAACTGATGGTACCGGCAGATGGTGGTATAAGCACGCTGACGGAGGATATACCAGCAATGGCTGGGAGGCAATCAACGGCAAGTGGTATTACTTCGATGCTGCAGGCTGGATGAAGACCGGTTGGCTGAGCGTAGGAGGTTCAACCTATTATCTTGGCACTGATGGTGCTATGGTTACCGGCATGAACTTCATAGACGGCGCTAATCATAACTTTGATTCATCAGGTAGGATGCTGTACTAAGCATCGCTATTGCGAGAGCACGTTAGTGCGAAGCAATCCGTGACTTTTATATTATGTAGTGCCTGCAAAAGCGCAGGCATGGGCGTTTATTCATTAACGTTAACGGATACAGACACCGGTATGGCATAGAAATGTTGAAGTATGACAAATATAGTCAATAAATGACTTAAGCTAGCTTATAACCAATAGTATTTTACATGCGGCATAAAGCGGCAAAGCAGATAGGAGATATATCTGCGAAGCCCTTTGTGCCGCTTTTGTTGTACAGAGCTGCCGCTTGGAAATGCACCATAAACGTTTTGGACCGCAAAAACTGCTGTTGGCTTGCACTATATGCGGCGCAGGACGCAATCGCTAATTCCACGTGACGTATCACTGGAATTCAGGCTATTAACACGCAAAAGCAATTGACATTCTAATAAAATGTTATATAATAACTGATAGTTAGCAAAGGCTAACAAATGATAGCGCGAGCTAACAACACCCTGCAATATGATGATTTAGGAACGAAAAGACGCGATAGCGTATTCACAGGCTTACATGGTGTAAAAGTGACGGGACGAACCCCACGTATACATTTATGTACTTTCACAAATTTTAAGTGAGAATTTTAGTGTCGATTGGCGGCAGAATGGAGATAGAGGATGAGCGTTGTAATAGTAGGCGGAAATGAATGTATGGTCAGACAGTATAAGGACCTCTGTAAGTCTTACAGCTGTAAGGCTAAGGTTTATCCCAAGATGAACGGAAGTCTGCGCAATAAGATAGGAACTCCGGATTTGCTGGTTCTGTTTACCAATACAATGTCACATAAGATGCTTCAGTGTGCACTTAACGAGACTAAGGGCTGTGAGACCGTTATAGCAAGGTCACATTCAAGCTCAATGGCTGCGCTCAAGAACATACTTGATGAGCATGCAGTTGCAGTTTGAGCTTAAGGCTTGACGGGTAGTTAGATATTGGCAGATTTTGCAATACTAAGTTTACACATATAGTGTGGTTGGCAGAACAAGTTACAACAAAGGTTGCTCGGTTGTAATTGTTCTATTAACTGCTTATCGTTGAGACAGATAAGCGCATCGTTTTCGGATTTCATTTAGATACCGAATTCGGTGCGCTTTTTTTAGGGTTTTGAGAGTGCGTAAGCACACAGCAATCCGTACTTTTAGTATATGTGCGGCTTACAAGGCAGGAAAGATCGACAGATCAGCCAACAGGATATATCTTCGGTGTGGTCTTTGCACATTCGCAGGCGAGCAGTATGCCGCCCTTCTCAGCGTAGAAGCTGCAAAGTCCCTTAGTTTCATATATGAGTATCTGTGCCTGCTCATATTTCTCTAAGATAGTCTGCTTAATGCGGTTAGCAAAGCTAAGATTAAGACAATGTGCTATATATATGCGTCCTCCGGCGTAGCCTGCCTCATCGAGATTCTTGATAAAGGCTTTGAGTGTACCGGCCTCGCCGCGGCATTTGGCAGCTATAACTATCTGCCCCTCAGGATTGCCGGTTGCAAGCACACGGATGCCGAGAAGACCTGCTGCAGCTGCTACAACACGGCTTACGCGGCCGTTTGCAGCAAAATTATGAAAAGACTCTAATGCAAAGAATATCCTTGAATGCTTGATATACTCATCGCCGAGAGTAACTATCTCATCAAAGCTCTTATTGTCACGCACCCATTCGGCCACGCGGTCAGAGAGCATGCGTACCTCAGGTCCGGCACTGAGCGAGTCAAATACGTGCACCTTAGACTGCGGATGCTCCTCCATGTATAGCTGTCCGGCTGTCACTGCTGAATTGAAGGTGCCGGACAGCCCTTCTGATATGGTCACTACATACACCTCATCGGCACCATCATATACTTCAAGCCATTTCTCAATGCCGGGGCAGGCAGTGTGCGATGCTCCGTTATACTTGGCAAGATAGTCAAGCATCTCATTGACATCCAGATTTTCGTCATCCGTGAAGCTCCTCTCATCGGTGGAGATGGTGAGCGGAACCAGTCTGTAATCAACGCCCTCCACACAAGCTATATCAGCGGAGCAGTCCGCAACAACCCTTCTTATCATATGTGTACCCTTTTCCTTTATGTAAATGTAAATGAATCCAAGCTAATCAAAAAAATCTAAATATTTTTAAATAACTCTACGAAGTGATAACACCGGTTCATTAATTTTGGATGAATTTTGAATAATTCGAAAAATTTGTGTGGTTAAGTGATATAATAATCAAACCATAGATATAGGTAAATGTTTTTGAGGAATAGGTATATGAAAGCATTAAAGAGAACACTAAGTACAGTACTTTCATTGGCGTTGTGTTTCAACATGACCTTTGCGACTGCAGCGACAGAGCTTGGAGTTATAGCTTCAGGCAGCGTTGTGCAGACAGAGTCAGTAAATACAGAGAGTCATAGCGACACTGATACTTCAGACGGTGCAGATGATAAGGCATCTGCTTCACAGGATTTCGGCAGCGTGTCCGACAAGTCTTATTCTGATGATGAAAATGAGACGACAGCCGAAGCTGAAAGTTCATCAGACTCCGAGAGCAGTAAAGCTGATTCGGATAAGCATGATTCAACATCAGGCGACGACGCAAACAGTGATACAAACAGCAGCTCCGGCACTGACTCTGCTAATAATGATTCAGATGGCAAGACTGACAGCAACAGTGGTAAGGACAGTAATGTCTCAGCTTCAGATAATCAGAAGGAATCTGAGACATCAGCCGACAAGGAAACTGAGTCTGCAGTAGCAGACAAAACGGTGTCAGGAAACGCTGAAGCTGAAACCAAAAAAGACACAGAGCAAGAAACCGAGGCTGACAAGGGAGCTGAAAAATCAGAAAGCTATACACAGGCATTTGATAAGAATGTACTTCGCAATGGCTTCTATATCAATGTAACTGCAGGTGTCGGAGTATTCCCTGATGATGCAGAGCTTAATGTCAGAGCAATAACAAAGGAGAGTAAGCTTGAAGCAGTACGCGAGGCTGTACTCTCACAGTTAGAATCAGAGGGTATAGACCTAAGCTCAATTACTGTTGATGTCAATTTATTTGACATCA
>CAVBGP010000133.1:0-2140 GCA_963595005.1 Acutalibacteraceae bacterium
CCTGACACTAAGGAGGTCTGGATGTCCTCTGAAAATGCATTGGCAGTCATAGCAATAATCGGTATGGTTCTTGCACACTCATGGCCGCTTTCACGGATTGCCCTGGTTGCCTCATAGCCGTTCATAACAGGCATCTGCACATCCATCAGTATCATATCAAAGTCTCCGGGACTCGACTGTTCAAAGGTCTCCACAGCCTTGGCTCCATTATCGCATATGGTGCATTCTGCGCCCTGTACCTTGAGGAGCTCCGTCAGAATCTCCGCATTAAGGCTGTTATCCTCTGCACACAGGAAATGCATGCCATTAAGCAAGTTGACATCCTGAATTTCAGCCTGATTCTTAATTTCCTGCAGCTCAGCTCCATTTTCAGCAATCTTAAGGTCGAGCATAAGCTCAAAGGAACTGCCCTTGCCCTTCTCACTTTCTAGCTCTATAGAGCCTCCCATGAGCTCTACTAAGTTCCTTGTGATGGCCATACCAAGACCGGTTCCCTGTATCTTATTGGTAAGGGAGCTTTCCTCACGGGTAAATGCATCAAAGATTTTATCCTGAAAATCAGCTTCTATGCCCACTCCGTTATCCTTAACTATAAAACGATATTTGGCATATATAGCTGATTTAGCTTGGATTTCCTCGATGATAAACTGTATATGTCCACCCTCCGGAGTGTATTTCACAGCGTTGGACAAGAGATTGCTAAGTACCTGTACAAGACGGATATTATCTGCGTTAAGGTACTCATGCCTTATGTTTTTCCTGATAATCTCAAAGCGCTGATGCTTCTTCTCCGCCTGAGGTCTGAATAATACTTCAAGCTCATGAATCAGCGAGGACATAGCGAAATCAGTATAATTGAGCGTTGTCTTGCCGGACTCAATCTTGCTCATATCCAGTACTTCATTGATGATGCCAAGCAGATTCTGCGAGGATACCTCTATCTTTTTGACATACTCTCTCACCTTCTCCTCATTGCCTGCATCATGCTCTATCAGTGAAGCAATGCCGATTATTGCATTCATAGGTGTACGGATATCGTGAGACATATTGGACAAAAAGTCCGTCTTGGCCTTGTTGGCTGTTTCTGCTGCCTGAAGTGCTTCGGATGTAACGGTCTGTGCCTCCTTGAGGTTCTGGTTTAGTGCTTCCAGCTCCTTCATGCTTTGCTGCTGCCGCCTCTGAGTCTCCTTCTCGTATTCTGCCTTCCTGTCTGCAAGGCTCATCCTTGTGACTGCATAGAACAATCCCGCAAGCAGCAATATTATGAGTCCTGCCATGACCATGGTTGAAAGCAGTACTGTATTCTGATACGTCAGCAAGGTATTATCGACAATTCGCTTTGGCACAATGCAGATGAGCATGGAATTATTATTTGCAACCGGACAATATCCCAGATAATATGCATTTTCCTCATCACCAAGCAGCTTTGTGCCTCTTTTCTGTCCTGTAAATGCCTTATTAAGGAAGTCCTCCTCTTCATCTGTCAGTGCGTTATCCTTACGCATATGCTTAAGCAGCGCATAATTGTGAAAAAGCTTCTCATCCTTTTGATTGGTGTAGACAATATCTCCCTCATTGTCGAGCATAAACAGATATGCATCTCCGCCATATACATACAGCTTCAATACCTCATCAAACTTAGAACGATGGACTAAAGCGCCTACTGCCGTATAAATCTCCCCGTCAATACAATATTCACGGCTTGGAATAGCTAAAAGAAATCCGCTCTTACTCTCTGATCCGACCTTATAGGTGACAAGCTTTGCAATGTTGTGATTATTCTTGAGGTCCATCAGCAAAGCACTTGATATATCAAGCTTGTATTTGCTTCTGTTAATGTCTATAGCCGAACCATTATCCTTGATAAAGAAGATCTGTGAACCTGTTTCCTCCTGAAGCTTGTTAAGAAGTAATTGTGTATCCTTATCATCAAGAATATCCTCTGCTCCATGAACAGCATAGTCCTCTACCATGCGCAAACGGCTGTAATAATTCTCCACCTGCAGCTCATAGGTCTGCTGTATCTGCTCTACAACAGCCTGCATGCTTATTCTGCCGTTTTCTTCGATGGTGCTATCCATCTTTGACATTAGAAGTTTTATACAGATACCGGCACAGAGCATGAGCAAAGCCAGAAGAG
>CAVBGP010000133.1:2920-4072 GCA_963595005.1 Acutalibacteraceae bacterium
GCCTGTTGTTCATCCATGCTGCCTGTCAATAGGCCCTTGACAGCCTCGTAGCTTGCTGAAAATGACTTCTGCGCAGAATATCTGATATAGTATTCATTGTTCTCAAGCTGCTCTTCAAGTCCTTCCATTCCGTCTGTAACAGAAGCAACCTCGGGATTAAAGGATAAGACACTGTCTCCGTTTGCTATCAGCTTCTGTCCTTCGTCTGAAATCATGCATTCGAGCAGCTTAATGGCAGCAGCGAGCTTATCCGGATTATTCTCAAGCTCCTTATTAAGGGCAACATTAAGCGACGGAGTCATATATATGTAGCCTTCATCTGAGGCTTGCGCAAAATACGGAATACGTACAAGCTCAGCATCCATCTGCTCCTGAAGCAGCTTCAAATGCTGAGGAGAGCCGTGAAACATCGCTGCCTGCTCATTCGTAAGGAGCGCCATGCCTTCCTCTGTGCTAATGCTCAGATCCTCGTCTGTAAAATGCGAGTCATTCAGAAAGCTCACTGTATCCTTAAATATCTGCTCCCACATGACATCATCAAAGGCTATGTCTTCCTTCGCGCTCTCGGCTCCGCTTCTCCACTTGATGCCTTCAAGGCTTGTGAACTCTCCTATGCCTCCGGCCTGTATAATTTCATGGGCTGACCAATCATTTGCAAGATCGATTGCATAAGGCTTGATGCCGTTATTATAGAACGCCTGGCAGACTGCTGCATATTCTCCGTAATTGGTAGGAAGCTCAAGACCGTATCTGTCAAACATACTCTTGTTTGCTATGATGGTCTGAGGAATTCCGCATATCGGAAGCCAGTTAATCTCTCCATTCTCGGATTTGTAATATTGAAGTGCATACGAAGAGTATTCTGAGACAACATCATATGCTCCGAAATCCATGAGATATGGCTCTAGGTCCTTAGCATCTGTTCCCGAATAACGGCGTACCGTTATAATATCAGGCAGCTCACCATGCTCATTAAGATAGCTGTAGAGCGCTGTGTCATTGCAGCCTGCGATAACCTCTATGTTGCTGTCCGGAAACTGCTCATGCAGGTAGGGTGTGAAGCTTGTCAGCAATTCCCTGTCCCACAGATAGACGGTTAATTTATCATCTTCCTTTGCTGTATTATTCTCGGTCTGTCCGCAGCCGGTCAAG
>CAVBGP010000134.1:0-4052 GCA_963595005.1 Acutalibacteraceae bacterium
GCAGGCATGGTTGTTTAATTTCATTGTACAGCATGTAAGCCAATAAGTACAATGAAATCCGTTGTTTTACGCGGATAAATTATACCTATTATTCTCTGCGCATGAACCACTCCTCAAGTGCGTTGAGATTCTCATCTGAGTGTTCTATCTCCCTTGCATACCTGTATGCAGCCTCAATCAAGCCGCCCTTAAAGTCATTAGCTGCATTAATCTGCAATATCCACCAGGTACTGCTGATGGCAAGCATAGCCTTAGCGTATACCCAGCCGTCATAAACTGCTCCGCAAAAATATGTATATACCCAGAACATCAATAGCTGTTCTGCCTGTATCTCCTGCTCTTCGTTTAGCTTAAGCTCAGTATTCCAACACTTCCAGGTGTTATCTATTATGGTGTCCCAGTCATCTGCCAAAGTCTCTAAGTTAAACATGACTGAGAACAGATTCCTATGCAGCGGCTCGTAATTAATCTCTGTGGTCTCATCTATCACATTTACGCCGTCTGCGACAAGCTCGTCCTGATCCATGTCATCGTAAGCTGTTTCGTCTGCTTCATCATCGATATATGCTAAGTTCTTAATGTTGCTGTCTGCAGACTCTGCTTCATTGTCAGCATCATATCCTTGCAGCTCATCTGCCCAGGCTTTTGCATCTTCCTCATCATACGCTTCATCAGCCAGCTCTGCCTCCGCAAGCGCTTCAAGACATGCCTCATCCATATCGAACACAAACTGCTTGGTAACATGTCCGTATTCGTCCTCTGTTTCGGCAAGTCCTATCTCACTCTCTATAAAAGGCTGAAGCAGCTCAAAGTTCTCATTGTCTATGCAGTCCTGTATGCCAAATGCATATCCGCTTATGAGTATCGCCTTGTCCTTAAAGCTATAATTTCTCGACTGTATAATGTCAAAAATTCGGTCTCTCGCCTCATTTAAGAGATAATAGAAGTCATCATTAAAGTCTTCGTAATCGGCATCATTTTCCGGTTCATCATCCTCATCCACAGAGAACATCAATCTGTCCTTATTCTCCAATATGATTCTTGCAGCCTCAGGACATGACAAGGATAAGGACCACTCTCTGACACCTCGGAATTCCTCCACGTGTCTCGGATAACGCCTGCAGGTATCGCATAACGCATCCTCTCCTAAGGTTCTCTGTATAGCACAGAGTCCGTCCTTATCTAGGAGCTTGCAGTCTCCGTTTTCCTGATTAAACCACTGCTCTACAAGGTCTACGCCCTCGGCAAGGCGTTTATTTAGTGCGCTGTCGCCTGTATCTCTCGTATACTGCTCTAAGTGCTCATCATCTATCATTATCTGCCATCCGCCCTTACAGCAGCTTGCCGGACAGGCTCCTGCCGTACATGCAAATGCATCGTAATTGTGGCTGTATATCTGTCGCATACTTATCCTCCAGGTTATCTTTTTCAGTAAACTTTATTAACATGATACAAAACGCGCTATGATATAACAAAGCCGAACTCTGAGCACCATTGGCTCATGTCATGCACCTGCAGCCGTAATCGCACTGCAATATGCCGACATTCCAATAGCTCTCATCGTCCGGCTTCTATAGCTTACGCTGTCTGTTCTGTAAACAATGCTGCGAATTCCTCGCCGCTTAGCTTTTCCTTCTCGATAAGGAGTGCACAGCTGCGCTCTAACACATCCCTATGCTGCATAATGATCTCCTTGGCCTCCTTATAGCAGGTGCTTACAAGCTTATTGACCTCTGAGTCAATGGTCTTAAGCATCTCATCACTATAGGTCTTGTTGTGTGCTATATCGTAGCCCAAAAATACATCGTCTCCGTTATCGTCAACATTAATCATGCCTATGGCATCACTCATGCCGTACTGCATAACCATAGCACGTGCAATCTTGGTTACCTGCTTGATATCCTGTGATGCACCTGTTGTTATGTCATCGCAGATAAGCTCCTCTGCGATACGTCCGCCCATAGCCGCCATAATCATATGCTTAAGCTGACCCTTGGTGATAAAGCTGTCATCCCTATCCGGAAGCGGCATGGTGTAGCCCGCAGCGCCCTCGCCTGTAGGTATGATGCTTATCATATGCACCGGTCCTACATCTTCCAGCAGATGGAAGAGTATGGCATGTCCTGTCTCATGATAAGCCGTTATCTTCTTATCCCTCTCAGATATAACCTTGGACTTCTTCTCTGTTCCTATGCCCGTTTTGATAAATGCATCCTCGATATCCTTGGCATTTATCTCTGACTTCTTGGCCATAACAGCACTTATCGCAGCCTCATTTAAGAGGTTCTCAAGGTCTGCACCGGTATAGCCTGCAGTAGTCTGTGCGACACGCTTAAGGTCTACATCCTTGTCAAGATGCTTATTCTTGGCATGCAGCTCAAGTATTGCCTCTCTTGCCTTAACGTCAGGCTTGCCGACCACAATCTTACGGTCGAAACGGCCCGGTCTCATGATAGCCGGATCAAGTATATCGACTCTGTTGGTTGCAGCCATAACGATGATGCCCTGATTTGGTGCAAATCCGTCCATCTCTACAAGCATCTGGTTAAGGGTCTGCTCTCTCTCATCGTGTGAGCCGCCAAGTCCCGTACCTCTGCGTCTTGCTACTGCATCAATCTCATCTATGAAGATAATGCAGGGGCTGTTTCTCTTGGCTTCTTCAAACATATCTCTGACACGAGCTGCTCCGACGCCGACATACATTTCCACGAAATCGGAACCGGATATACTGAAGAACGGTACCTTTGCCTCTCCTGCAACAGCCTTGGCAAGCAGGGTCTTGCCTGTTCCCGGAGAACCTACAAGGATGATGCCCTTAGGTATACGCGCACCCATATCTGCAAATGACTTGGGATCGCTTAAGAACTCCACTATCTCGCGGAGCTCCTCCTTCTCCTCGACCATGCCTGCTACATTGCTCATGTTAAGGTCATTGTTGGTAGACAGCCTTGCACGGCTTTTGCCGAAGTTCATCATCTGGCCGCCCGCCTTGCCTCCTGTCATCATGCGCATCAGCACAATAAACATGATGAGCATAACCACATAAGGTATGAGATCTGTAAATGTGAAGCCGGAGTCGAGCTTAACACTATAGTCTATTCCTGCCTCATCAAGCTTCTCAACATATCTGTCAGTATCGGTCAGAGTCGCTGAATAGTCAGTTCCCTTGTATCTGATATTAAGGCTTCCGGTGTTATTTTCTCTTGACTGGCTGATAACTGCAGAC
This sequence comes from Acutalibacteraceae bacterium, assembly GCA_963595005.1. GTDB lineage: Bacteria > Bacillota > Clostridia > Lachnospirales > Lachnospiraceae > Avilachnospira. The sequence continues at coordinate 3,227 of CAVBGP010000134.1, forward strand.
TGTATACCCGAAGGATCTGAAAGTATCTGTTCCATACCCTGCGCTGTTACGGTCGTGCTGTTTGAGCGTGCCTGGAAAAGCATCATGGCATAGATAGCCATAATCAGAATCAACGCCAGCCACGGTATTCTAAATGTTTTGTTGTTCATTGCGTATAAAACCTTGCTTACTCTAAAAGTGTTGACAAACGGCTATATGGACTGCGTATTTTTAGTATATCAGGTCTCAATATATCCTATATACGGCAGATTGCGGTATTTCTGATCGGCATCAAGGCCAAAGCCCACAATGAACTTATCCGGTACATTGAAGCCATAATAATCAATATTCACATCAATCACACGTCTTGACGGCTTGTTGAGTATTGCAGCAAGCTCCAGGCTTGCCGGATGTCTGCCCTTAAGGAAATCAAGCAGATATGAGAGTGTATAGCCTGTATCTATAATATCCTCTACAACTATGACGTGCTTGCCCTCAATCGGCTCATCAAGATCCTTGTTAATCTTGACTACACCTGTGCTTGTTGTACCTGCACCATAGCTTGATGCCTGCATAAAGTCTATAGTTACCGGAACAGTGATGTGCTTAGAAAGCTCAGTCATAAAGTAAGCTCCGCCCTTAAGCACGCAGATAAGATGCAGCTCCTTGCCCTCGTACTTGGCACTTATCTCGGCTGCCATCTCTTTAATCTTAGCCTCAAGCTCTTCCTGCGGTATCAGAACCTTGATCTCAGGATACTGATTTGATTCCATATTTATTATCTCCTTAATATTATTTTACACTAAAAGTCCCGGACAGCGGCTGTGAAGACGGCAAGCTTGCTTGC
>CAVBGP010000135.1:0-4026 GCA_963595005.1 Acutalibacteraceae bacterium
CCCTAAACTGTATGGCGTGTTATTTTTGACATTTTAAGTCAGAGGTTGTTATGAAATGTAACTGTTTAAGATTGAACAGAAACAAACAAAATAAAGTGTTATGATTAGCTAAAAATGTGTCAGTTACGCTTTAGCATATCAAATCCTGCTTAGTCTTTCAGCAGTTTCACGGATAAGCGCTTCGCTTGGGTTCTTACGGTCAATATCAGAAACCTCTGTAATAAGCTTGAATAGTGAAACGTGATATTCTTCGGCTGCCTTTCTCATGAGCGGCAGGAAGCTGGAATGACATCCGGACATTCCGAGTATTAAATCAGTAGGAGTGATAGCCGTATTATAGTCATAACCGGACTTCATAGTAGGTATCAGCTCATTATCAAGATAATCAAGCAGTGCATACAGGTCTATATCCTCAAGCTGTCCAACTCTTTTAAATGAAGCAATGGCAAGCTCTGTAGAACAGTTTCCTGCACTTCTTGCAAGTCCCAAAAGTCCGCAGTCAATCTCATCGGCACCGGCAGAAGCGGCTGCCAATGCATTGGCCTGAGACATACCTAAGTTGCTGTGACCGTGAAAACCTACAGGAATGCGCAGAACGGACTTAAGAGCCTTAACATATGCTGTAGCTTGCTCAGGAAGCATGTATCCCGCGGAATCCATGATGGTAATTATATCTACTCCTGCGTCCTGCAGCAGCTTAGCCTCAGCAGCTAGCTCTGCAGGAGTCAGAACATAAGCCTTCATAAGTGAGTATCTGCAGATAAGTCCGGCCTTTTTTACAAGCTTTACAGCCTCAACGGCGCTTGCACCGTCTCCGGCATTAGCACCGACACGAAGGAAATTAAGACCAGCCTCTGCAGCACGATTAATCAGAGCCTCATCTGCACATTTTGCATACAGGAACATGCCGATACGTCCCAGCGCAAGATATGGCTTAACAGCCTCAAAATATTCCTCATCTGTGGCAGCCTTGGTGGCATTCATCTTCTCATAGCCGCCAAGTCCCGAGCTGTTGCCAATCTCTATATCCTTAATGCCGGAGGCAAGTAGTGCCTTTGTCATACTTACAGTAAGCTCTGCGGAAAATCCATTTCCGACAACATTTCCGCCGTCTCTTAAAGTGGTATCAAATAGTCTCATCTTAGTTAAATCCTTTCACCTTTGTTTAGTTCTGTCTGCGTATAAACAATTCTCCAAACAGCAGGCAGATAACAGTCATAACGCATCCTATACCTACCGGAATCCAGTGGGACTGAACTGCAACTAGGGGCAGCAGGGCTGCAAGAGTAGAGGTAACAGGTGTGAACACGCCCATAGCCACTCCAAAGGCCTCCCAAGCCTCTGATTTGTGATCGGCATCAACACATCTGCCGAGTGCAAGTCCGCTCGGTACAGAACCATGTCCCTGACCAAAGGCCATAAGGCAGAGCTCAAACCAATCCTTCTTAATCCATCGGCGAACCAAAAAGATGCAGCAGAAGCTCATAAGAGCAATGATTGCAAACATATGAATAAGAATCGGCGCAAGGAAGGATGCAAAAAGCTTAAGGTTAAGTGTGGCTGTTGCAGAGCAGATACATATCTCTAGAGCAACACCTGAGATATTGTCAATTGCATCAAGATCAGCATACTTGTTGAGCTTGGTCTTGCACATGATTCCCCAGACGATAATTGCACCGACAATGCCGTAAAGCAATGAAGGAATCTTGCTCATGATATTAGCCACAGGTTCAATCGGGATCATAGCGAGATATGTAAATATAATCTTGCCTAACCACATGCTTAAGAGTACGAGAGCAAACTGAAGAGCCAGACCATTGACTGCATCGGACGGAACTGTTGCTCTTCCGAGTATTTTCTGCTTTTCCACAGGTACATAACCGCTTGAGACAGTACTGTTTGCCTTGCCTTCGGTTAAATGAGTTGCCCATCCCTTACGAACACCAAGATTAACAACAACCATTCCGGCAACCATAGCTACAATAAGTCCAAGTGTTGCCATAATGATTCCCAGGCTGACCATGCCGTTAACACCCAGGTCCTCAAAGAGTGTTCCGGCTGTTGTTGCAGCGCCGTGACCGCCCCAGTAGGTATAAACAGTCATAAGTCCCCAGTTGTCCGGAAGGTCCGGCCAAATATGCATCAATCCGATACCAACAAGACTTCCTATAAGCATCTGTGCAAAATAAGTTAGTACAACAAGGTTGATAGCTCCTGCGAAGCTTTTAATCTTCCCCTTGTTAAGCGCAGTTCCAAACAGAGTACAGGTCAGCACAATGTTAATCATAGGTGTAGCCATACCGCTCCAGGTACTCGGAGTTTCCATGACTCCCAATACCTGAGGACCGAGGATAAGTGCAACAGCACCGCCTACGAGTCCTGCAGGAAGGAAAAGCTTCTGCAAGGGCTTAATAAGCTGACGGAGTACAAGTCCTATCAGAAGAAAAACCATTAATATTGCTAAATCGTCTATACAAACGCTTAATGCTTTGCTGGCAGCAATTTCCATAAATTTAAAAACCCCCAATTAAATTTTAAAAATGATAATATGTTCCCTAATATTCAGCCTAAATGCAGCTTACGGCACAGGATGAACAGGCTTCTTTCCTGCTAAGACATTAAGTGTCTCATCAACTACCTCTGTACCGGTCTTTCTGAGTGCATCCACGGTGTTGCCGCCAAGATGCGGAGTTGCACTGAAATTATCAAGACTGAGCAGCTTGTTATCAGCTGTCGGAGGTTCGTTTACGAAGGTGTCACAGGCTGCCGCCTTAAGCTTTCCGCTGACCAGGGCGTTATAGAGATCATCCTCATCTATAACTCCGCCTCTTGCTGCATTTATGAAAATGGCATCCGGCTTAAAATGATCAAATAATTCACCCGATATCATTTTTTCAGTGCTCTTGACAAGAGGAACATTGATATTAACAATGTCCGAACGTTCAATAAGCTCCTTGAGATCGGCAACATATTCAAAACCTCTTTTCTCAGCCTCGGCCTTATCTATAAACGGATCATAACCAAGAACCCTTGCACCAAATCCGGCGCTCATGATATGAGCTATGCGCTGTGCAATATTGCCCATGCCAATCTGACCGAATACCTTACCCTGAATCTCAGTTCCGGCAAAACTACTTGGAGCAATTGTTTCAAACTCGCTTCGGCGACATTTAACATTTGCTTCGTAAATGCGGCGTTCCAGATTGAGTATTAAAGCTACAGTGAGCTCTGCAACAGAATCTGCATTAGAAGTAGGAGTGTAGATAACTTGTATGCCCCTCTCCTTTGCGGCCTTAACGTCAATTGTATTGACTCCGATTCCGTGCTTTGCAATAACCTTGAGCTTCTTGGCCTTATCCATCATCTCTGCTGTAACAGAAATATTTCTGAGGATTATTGCATCGATATCCTCAAGATGGTCGAAGTTGTCTACTATCTCTGCATGCTCCTCGAGCTTCGCTCTGGCAGGCGGGTAGATATACTCACTTAGATAAATTTTCATAACGTACCTCCGAACAAAATGAAAAAGATATATACACAACAAGAAACTAAACAAGTGTCGTGTACACTGCAATATATTATATTGTTGTGAAAGCAACGTAAATTGTTAATAATGACGGTAATGCGACCAATAATATCATGCAATATTTACAAGAACAGTATGCCGTGTATATCTATTGTTTTTAGAGAAGATGAGCTCGTTTTTGTGTTATTCTTTTAACTATCCCTAAACCTAGCCATTTTAGTGAGGAAGGGCATTAATACAGGTAAATGTCGTAACCACAACATCCACAACAATATATGATGTAAAGACAAAAATAAATGCAAAATATAAACAATCAACAAAAAAGAGGCTGTTGCGCTACTGATTAAAATCAATAGTGCAACAGCCCCACATTTTTATAATATTGTGTAACTGTTCAGCACCACATCGCCACATCGCATAAGCGATGCGCGATGTAGCGGTTCAGAGGCGCGATGCGCCTTGCCCGCCACCAGAATAATATCAAAAACGCTTCGCCAAGC
>CAVBGP010000136.1:0-3921 GCA_963595005.1 Acutalibacteraceae bacterium
TCGATAGTACCCTGCTGAAGTGCTGAGAATACCTCGCCCATTGCCATAGCTGTAGGTGTTGCACCAAGTGCAGTATATGTAGCCATGTGTACCTTGTTCTCCATGGTACGAATCTTCATGCCCTTAAGGTCCTCAGGATGTACAATCTCCTTCTTGGAGTTGGTTGTGCATCTGTATCCATTCTCCCAGAAGCCAAGTGCCTTAACACCTGTTCCGTCGAACTCACCTAACAGATACTGACCAACCTCGCCGTCAAGTACTTCATATGCTGTATCATATGTCGGGAACAGATAAGGAAGGTCAAGCACTGCCCAGTTAGATGTTGCATTAGCAAATGCAGGAATCGGACCTGTTGAAGTAACAATCATATCCTGTGTGCCCATTGATACTGCATCAAGCATATCAGACTCATTGCCGAGTGCTGAGCTAGGATAAATATCAACAGTCATCTCTCCGTCAGAAAGCTCCTCAAGATGATTTCTTAATGCTACAAGGCCTGCTGCATAAGCTCCTGACATTGAACCGGTGATGCCGGCCTTGAAGTGAATGCTTGCATCTGAAGAACCAAGCGGATCCTCGTTGGCAGCACTACCCTCAACCAAAGTCATGGCAGCTTCTGCTGTGCCTGATGTTGACTCAGCTGCTCCGGCTGCCTCTGTCTCTTTTGAATCAGATGCAGCAGCAGAGGTTGTTGCTGTTGAACTTGAGCCGCAGGCCGCAAGTGACGCAGCCATAACGCCAGCAAGAACAATAGATAATAACTTTTTCATTAACACTACTCCCCTTAAATAAATGTTTTATATATGTAATCGGTCAGTCCGGCTTACCCCATGCCGGACAAACCGTATTACGCTTAATACAATGAGCTTGAGTGATTATTCTACCGGGAATCCTTCTACCTTAGCGTTATAGCTGTACTCAGGTGTCGGGAATGTACCTGCACAGGTCTCATCATAGAATGCATTAAGTGCATCTACCATAGGCTGACGAAGCTCTGCATAATGCTTAACGAACTTCGGCTTCATATCATTGAAGAGTCCTGTCATATCATAAATGTTAAGTTCCTGACCATCTGTGTACTTACCGGCACCGATACCGCAGCAAGGAATCTTAACTGTCTCTGTAATCTTCTTAGCAACACCTACAGGCATGCACTCAAGGCAGATAGCGAAAGCTCCTGCAGCCTCAACAGCCTTAGCATCCTCAAGAAGCTGTACTGCATAATCTGCATCCTTACCCTGTACCTTGAATCCGCCTAACTGGCTGATAGACTGAGGTGTAAGACCGATATGTGCCATAACCGGGATGCCGCCGTCAACGATAGCCTTAATTCTTGAAGCCATCTTGTGTCCGCCCTCAAGCTTGATGCAGTCACAGCCGCCTTCCTGCATGATACGGTTAGCATTGGCAACAGCCTGCTCATCACTTACATTGTAGGTTCCGAAAGGCATATCACCTACTACAAATGTGTTAGGTGCACCCTTAACGACTGCTCTTGTGTGATGAATAATCATATCAAGTGTTACAGGAATTGTAGAACCATCTCCGGTAATAACATTTCCAAGTGAATCACCAACAAGAATCATCTCTGTCTTAGACTCATCAACGATACCTGCAAAGGTGTAATCATAGCAGATGGTCCAGGTCCACTTCTGGCCCTCTTCCTTGTAGCGCTGGAAGTCCTTAACGGTACACTTTTTCTTGTCACTCATTGTTTTAATCTCCTTTTTCGTTTTATTGGGGCAAAAAGCGCCTAGTATATTGTCGGTATCCGCCGTATATCACAGATATGCAGACTACGGCGGATAAACCGTTATACTCAAATATCTGTGTTATCTCTTGAATACGGCACCGGCCATAGCTGAAGTAACAAGCTTGGAGTATCTGTCAAGATAGCTGCCTGGCTTAACTGGCGGCTTATGAGGTTCCCAGCCAATCTTACGCTTCTCAATCTCTTCCTCAGGAACATTAAGCGTAACCTTACCGTTCTCTATATCAATGGAAATGCTGTCTCCATCCTTGACGAATGCTATAAGTCCGCCCTCTGCAGCCTCAGGTGATACATGGCCTATTGCAGCTCCTCTTGTTGCGCCTGAGAAACGTCCGTCAGTTATAAGAGCAACGCTTGATCCGAGACCCATACCGATAATAGCAGATGTAGGTGTAAGCATCTCTCTCATACCAGGTCCACCCTTAGGTCCCTCGTATCTGATAACAACAACATCACCCGGCTTAATCTCGCCATTGTAGATAGCCTTAACTGCCGGCTCCTCCTGATCAAATACTCTTGCAGGACCGGTATGCTTAAGCATCTCAGGAACAACACCTGCCTTCTTGCATACTGCGCCATCCTCTGCAAGGTTGCCGTATAATATCTTAAGTCCGCCTGTCAGGCTGTATGCTGTCTCCTTATTGCGGATAACATCCTCATCTATAACCTCATGGCCCTCGATATTTTCAAATACATTCTTACCTGTAACTGTGAGGTTATCCTTGAGAAGACCATACTCCTTAAGTCTTGCCATAAGCGCTGTTACGCCGCCTGCATTGTCGAAATCAGCCGGATAATGTGGTCCTGACGGCTTAAGCTTAACAAGATGCGGAACCTTAGCTGCAATAGCCTCAACATCGTCAAAGCTAAACGGAAGATCCGCCTCATGACAGATAGCTGCCAGGTGAAGCATGGTGTTGGAGGAACCGCCTATAGCCATATCAACAACCAGTGCATTGTAGATAGCGTTGCTGTTAAGTATCTGCTTGCAGGTAACCTGCTCTCTCCACAAATCAACTATACGCATACCGGTACGCTTTGCAACTGCAAGCTTCTTGCCGCTGAGAGCCGGAAGTGTTGCGCCCGGAAGACATAGACCAAGAGCCTCAGTAAGGAAGTTCATTGAATTGGCTGTACCAAGAAGGTTACATGCGCCGCAGCCCGGAAGAGCACACTGCTCAAGCTTTGAGAGCCAAGCCTCTGACTTGATGCCTCTCTGCACAAGTCCTGATGCCTCCATAAGGTCTGTATATCCAACCTTCTCGCCGTCCATGCAGCCTGTAGCCATAACGCCGCCGGAGCAAATGATGGTCGGTACATCAAGTCTTGCTGCTGCAATAATCATACCAGGAGTAATCTTATCGCAGTCAGGTATAAGAACCATTGCATCAAAGCTGTGTCCGTTCATCATACACTCAACAGAGTCTGCGATAAGTTCACGGCTTGCCAGCGGATAATGCATGCCATAGTTGCCCTGTGCAATTCCGTCGCATATACCAATGGTTGGGAATTCGATAGGCTGGCCGCCTGCTGCAATAATACCTTCCTTAACGGCTCTTGCAATCTGATCAAGATGTCTGTGTCCCGGCATAGTTTCATTCTGTGCGTTGACTACAGCGATGATAGGCTTCTCAAGATCCTCTGGAAGGAGTCCCATTGAATAATAGAGTGCTCTGTGTGTAGCGCGCTCAAGTCCCTTAGTAGTGATGTCACTTTTTTTTGCCATAAATGCTACCCCCAAAACCGTAACTTACGGGTAATTAAAACTTCATAAAATTATATGAGTTTCTCACTAAATTCGCCGTTAAATTATAGCACATTTGTGCACTTTTATCATTAATGTTTGCCCATGTACTAATTTTATACAATCACATTAGATTGCTTAATTTTTATATACCCTAGGTAAATATATATTACTATCACATGGCGCCAGGTTATATTAATTATAAACATGCTGCTTATATTTTTAACATTTTCTTAGCAAAAATCCCCGTCGAAAACGACGGGGATTAGGTTAATCATTATATATTCTGTTATATATATTGACCATCAGGTAAGTCAGCATAACGCCATTTATGCCGCCTTTTTTTAGCTGTTGGTAACTGCCTGAATCTTAGCAAGAAGATCTGCATCGATGCCAAGTGATGCAT
>CAVBGP010000137.1:0-3844 GCA_963595005.1 Acutalibacteraceae bacterium
TTAAGCCGCTGAAATCCTGTGAGAAGCTAAGCCAGCTTGCCTTTACCTGCTTAAATGTATAGGCATGAAGGAAGGTCAAGCCCTCATAGCCTGCCTCATTGAAGAGTTCTTTTTTCTCCTCAGTATCATCCAAAAGGTACCTGCCGGCATCCGAACACTGTCTCACATAATACTTCTTACCGGTATCCAGCTTTGCGCATACAACTGCTGTACCGGCTGAGGATGTTTTGAATACATTGTCTCCGTCTACTGTAATATTAACACCTGTTACCGGTACACTGTTGCCATCCTCATCTTCGATAACAAAGCCGGTACCTTCGACACCTGCATTTGCATTATCCTTATCTACTGCTTTTATCTCATACCAGAAAGATTTATTAGCGTCTTCAGGGGCCTTGCCTCTCTCCCACCAATCCATCTGGCTTTCCTTATAGTCGCTGATTTTGTTCCAGGTATCATTGCCGTCAAAGCTTGCAGTACAGTATAAACGTATGCCAAAGCTTATCGATTCATATGACTGTACATCAGGATCACAGGTGAATTTCAATGTATAGGTCTTATTTTTACCGTCATCCGGCAGGCTCAGCATAAGCGTACTTGTTGAGTCGTCATTTCTTGTGCAGCTTGCCGTATACTTGGAGGCATCTATCACTGCACCCGGTTGCACCTCACCAGCCTCAGACAAGGTGCACTCACGCAGCTCCAGACTGCCGTCTCTAAATTTATGTCCCTTTGACAGATCAAGCTTTATCTTAACTCCGTCCGGTATGTCCTCCTGATTCTTATTAATCAGCACAGAATAATCTACAGAGCCATTTTCAGCTATAGTGCCTTTAATATTTTGCTCTGTTATCTTAAGCTCGCTTACATGAATATAATCATCCAGATAATATGAACAGTATCTTCTTGCATCGAAGCTATGAATCTGTTTTGCACTGATGCTTGCTGTAGTCATTACGGAGCCGCTTTGATTGTTATGGCCGTCCTTGATATACACATCCCCGTCCATAACATGTGCTGTAAATGTTATCTTATGCTCTGCTGCATTTTCCGCTGCTTCATCCTTAGGATAGATCTTAAGGCCATCGCTCTTACTATATGTGAAGAACGGTCTGTAGTCAGCAAGCTTATCATCAGCCGGTTTTTCACTTAAGTATTGAAGAGTATTACCGTCAAGCTTGACATCATAGCTTCCGGAATTGGAAATCAACTCTAAAATCGGAGCATCAACCGTAGTTGAGGTTCCGCCAAGCTTGAATTTACCCATATCAAAGCTGATGACTGCATCATTAAGAGCCATCTTATTCTGATTATAGGTAAGCTCATAGCCTATGGTATGATCTGTATAATTGTAGGCAGATTTATCAGCCTCACGTCTATTAGTTGAAGTGAGGTTTATAATCGTGCTCTTTGAACGAATCGTGGCCTCTTCTGTAGTAATCAGCTTATACGGCTCCATTGAAGTGAGTGTCACGGTCGGAAGGATTACACAAGCATACATCTGTGTCTGTAAGACAACATCCCTTTTGGTTCCATGGCTGTCACTATTGCAGGCCCACAGATAATCTGCGTCATCAGTAAGCTGTGTTACCAATGTGAACTCAAAGCATTTATCCTTGGCAAATGAATTTGCAGTGTTTAGATTTCCTACCGGTGTACTAACGTCTATCCTGTAGGCAAGCTTGTCTTTATCAATACCAAGGAGGTTCTTCTCGTTATCTGTAAGCTTCCTAAGCCATATCGGAGTACCGTCTTGATTGGTGTTGCCGCCGGTATACTTTTGTCCTTTGGTGTAGCTGGCATCGGCATAAGGGTAATACTTCTTCAGATTATCCGGCAGGTCTACTGCCTCCCCCTTGCTGTTTGTATACTTAACTTCACTAACAGAATATATATCAGAACGGTCAAGTACCAATATAGGCATATAAGCAACGCCGTTAACATCATACAGACAGTTGACCTTGACCTTCCACTTCATGGTATGATTGCTTTTGTTGTATCCCTGGCTATCCTCGTCTCCATAGGTGGAATCCGGATCTATTGTCACCGCACCTCTCATGCCGCCGTAATTAAGACGGATAGAAGTCTGATTTCCTACGGTGTAGTAGGTTGTTCCGTTGATAGTTCCGAAATAAGGTATGAAATCCAGATAATTTCCGCTGTGACTTTTCTGCTTCCATTCATCCGGGTTCTTTATCTTCAGAACATAGCTTATCTTAAGCTCATGGTCATTGTCTTTGTCCGGATACACTTTCTTACCGTCACCAGCATCAAAGCCTTTGACTGTGACAGTCCAGTTGTTATTACTGTCTAATTCTATCGGGGTTACATATTGCTTGATTTTTTCGGCTGTATCAAGCTCCTTACCGTCAAAGTAATACTTAAAGCCGGACGGCTTTTCGAAAGCATCACCCATGCCAGCCTGAAAATTCAGCTGACTAAGCTGATAACTTCCAATTTTATAGCCATTACTGTGAGCAATGACTGTTACATTAACACAGCCGTTAGCAATGTCTACGTCCGCTGTACCGTCAACCCATTTTTTCTGATTCTTAATCTGAATCTTAGCATTACATGCAGTGCTTGCAGCAGTTCCGCCTCCAAGATCTGTAAGCTTAACAGGATCCATACGTACATCATTGAGTTCGTAGTCACCCTCTTTATTCTGCCTTAAGATATTGCTGATTATCCTTACATTAGTTTTGAATGTAAATCTGACTACTGCATGCGGATTGTTGTTGATAAACTTCCATGAGAGCTCGTAATTCTCAATGCTTGATTTACCGGTATAATTAAGGTCAGAATACTCCTGCTTTACCCATGATTTGCTGCTCTCATCATAAGCCTCCGCTGTAAATGAGCCGTCAACATATCTGTGTACGGTAGGCGTAGCACCTGCTACTATATTGTTAAGACGCGCAGATACTCTAAAGCCGTCTGCATACTCTGTTACAGGAAGCTCATTTCTCTTAACTGTAACTGTCCAGAGTATGTCGCCGTTAGCATCAGCCGGTTCTGAGCTCATCTCTATACTTGGGGATGCGCTGTCGTTAGTAATCTCGCTTATAGTTGCTACGGCATACAAAGAGAAATGTTCAACATTGAACTGTACACCGTCTGCATCCTCCAGGGTCTCAGCGTCGATTGACTCGAGTGTCAGACCTGTGCTGTCTTCTGCGCCGGCCCCTGTGTCATTCGAAGCCGCATCTTTTGTATCATCCTCTGAAACCACATGGAAGACCCTGCGTTCTATCTCTGTTGTTGAGGTCGATACTGAAGCAGAAGCAACTGCGACACTGTTGTCCTCCGTATCATCATTGTATACAGCCTCGCCATCATCACTGGCAAGAGCTATGCTATCTTCTCCTGTTGTTATATCTGCTGCATCCGATGCTTCGCTTGTTAAGTCGTCTGCTGCATTATCAACAGTGCTTGAAGCATTAGCTGTATCTGCATTATCTGAAGCGTTAGAATTATTGGCAGTATCGTCTTCTGTCACACTGTTAGCTGCAGGGCTTACTACCTCATTATCAGATATGCTCTTTGCGGTAAATAAATTTGCTACCGATCTAAAGAAGGACTTTACCTTCTGACCAAGAGTCTCTGTATGAGCATTGGAGGCATCCTCTGATGAATTATCCTCTGCTTGAAGCTCTGAGGCTGTTGCTGTGCCATCGTCCTCAGCATCTGACTTTGTAAGCTCTGTCGGTGTTGCCTTCCTGGTTATACTGACTGTTACGTCACCATTAGCTGTATCAGGCTGTATTTCATCCTCTCCATGCTTAATATTGATGTCAAATAAATTGACATCAACAGTAATTGAGCTTAGGTCTATACCCTCTGA
>CAVBGP010000138.1:0-3773 GCA_963595005.1 Acutalibacteraceae bacterium
CTATATTAGTATCTGTACTAATATTTGCCTTAGTCTTGTCATTTATATCGGCATCGGCACATACATCGTCACAAGCCTTGTGCAGTGAATGCTCCATAAAGAAGTTCTGAGAATCAAAGCTCTCATTGCTAAGCTTCCGGCTGTATACCCCGTCTGAGAGCATGAAGCTTGCCTTAGCACTGTCTCTAAGCTGGGCCTTAAGTATCTCAAGCAATATACTCTTAAGATAAGCGTCATGGACCGGACAAGCTATCTCTACACGGCGATTGAGATTACGTGTCATAAGATCGGCTGAGGATATATACAGCTTAGTATCATCACCCTTGCCAAAGCAGTATATACGTGCATGCTCAAGATAACGTCCGACTATGCTGGTTACATGTACATTTTCCGTATATTCCGTAATGCCCGGAAGCAGGCAGCATATACCTCTGATGATAAGCTCAACCTTCACTCCTGCTCTTGATGCCTCTGAGAGCTTATTCATTATGTCAAGCTCGGTAACGGAATTGGCCTTGATGCAGATGTAGCCTTCACTGCCAAGCTTAATCTGCTCATCTATATTGTCACATAGCGCTGCTTTAATCCCGTAAGGAGATACACACAGCTCATTGTAGGTTCCGTTCAGATTATTAACCAGCATATTACGGAAGAACTGGGCTGCATCCTCGCCTATTGCGTCAGATGCTGTCATCAAGCTTAAATCCGTGTACTGCGTATTGGTCTTCTCATTATAGTTACCGGTTCCAACCTGCGTGATATATCCTACCTGTCCGTTTTTACGCATTGTGATAAGACATATCTTAGAATGGCACTTAAAGCCCTCCATACCGTAGATTACCTGACAGCCTGCATCCTCAAGCATCTCTGACCATGCTATATTGTTAGCCTCATCAAATCTTGCTCTAAGCTCCATCAATACCAGTACATCCTTGCCATTTTCAGCTGCACGGCAAAGTATATGCGCTATCTTAGAGGATGAGGCGAGCCTGTATATGGTTATCTTGATAGATAAGACATCAGGATCGTCGGCCGCCTCACTTAAAAGCTTAAGGAAAGGATCTACCGAATCATATGGGTAAAACAAGAGCTTGTCAGTCTCTAATACCTGCTCTGTCACGCTTCGTCCCTGTATAAAATCCTCAGCCTTACGCGGTGTATATGGCTTATACAGCATTCCGTGTGCTCTATTCTTATCAAGCTCAGCTGTGAGTCCGAATACAAACTTCATATTGAGCGGACAAGCATCAACAAATACCTGCTCTGAGGACAGCTTAACCATAGACAGCAGCTTGTTCATAAATGGCTTGCTTACCTTTTGATTAAGCTCAAGTCTCACCACTGACAGGTTATCTCTCTTCTTGATAAGCTGGGTCATCTGCGCTCTGCAGTCATTATCATTGTCCTCAAACTTTTCATCATCAAAGCTTATATCTGCATTACGTGTTACGCACAGGGTGCAGGAATCAAGCACTGCATAGGACTCAAACAGTGCCGGCAGCATATACATCAGTATATTCTCAGTGCGCACATATCTTAAGCCTCCCGGAAGCATAATATACGGCGGAACTATTCCAGGCAGCCCGACTATACCGACTGAAAGCTTTTCTTCATTTTCTAGAAGCTCAGAGATTGATGCCTTGTACCTTTTCTCTGCTTTATCCTTCTTGGCGGACTTATCCTTTTTGCCAGACTTATCCTTTTTGTCTGCCTTATCCGGTTTCTCCAGCAGCAAGGCTGCAACATACAGATGCTTTCCGACAATATGCGGAACCGGATGATGAGAGCCTACGATTATCGGAGAAAGTATCGGCAGCATGCTTTGCTTAAAATAACGGCTTATAAGCTTTAACTCGTCAGGTGTGAGCTTATCTATGCTTACGTCTTCTATCCCCTTGTCTCTAAGTGCCGCGCATAGCGCAGAATATATCTGATTCTTGAGTGTAATCAATCCCGGAACAGTGCGATAAATGCTGTCAAGCTGCTCCTTAGCTGTCATGCCGGTCTTATTATCTCGCTGATCAGGTGTCATGTTATGCAAGTCAAACAGACTTCCGACTCTGACCATGAAGAATTCATCCAGATTTGATGAGAAAATGGATATGAACTTAAGGCGCTCTAAGAGAGGCACCTGTTCATCGGCCGCCTCCTCAAGCACGCGCTGGTTAAATCTAAGCCAGCTTAATTCTCTGTTCTGTGTAAACGGATATCTTGGCTTATCCTCGCCCTGTGTTAGTGATAAAGCACACGACCTGTTATCTTCCTCGTTGTCCTTCCTGTTGTCCTCGGCTTTATTCTTATTGTTCTTATCTTTATTCTTCTTGTCGTTATCCTTATTATCGTTCATATCTTCAACCTTATCCTGAATAACTGACGCACATTTAGACTTGCCGCTTTTCTTGCCTTTTTTCTTATCAATTACCTGTTCTTTAGTATTCTTTGACATAAGTATCCTTCTCTAACCCCGTACCTGCTGACGATAAACTCATCTGCCTCAAAATGTGCAAATACATGCTGCAATATCATAAGTCCGGGCACCATTGTATGTATACGATCTGCCTCAAGCTTAAGTATGAGGTCTGCTGCAGCCTTGTCGCCCTTAAGCAATACTGCGCTTAGTTCGTCGAGCTGTTTTCTATTTATATGAGTAATACTCTCACTCAAGCCGAATACCTTCTGAGACATTCTCATAACGGCTCTGGCAGTACCCCCTACTCCTATGATAGGACTTCGGTTGCCCTTGGGCAAGAGTCCTGTGTCATCTATCGCTGACTTGATTGCCTTATTTATACGTCTTTGTGAGCCTTCTCCCGGTATAATGTGCTTTACGCACTTACGATACAGACTAAGCGAGCCTACTCCAAAGCTCACTGAATCAACTGGCTTGGCATCATCAAAGGTAACCACCTCAGTACTTGCTCCGCCTATATCTATAAATGCACCATCCTTAATATTAATCTCGAGCATAGCTCCGGAGTAACCTAATAGAGCCTCCTCCTGTCCGCTAAGAAGATCAATGTTTATGCCTGTTATAGTCCTTATCTCATTTAGTGCCGTTGCCGAATTTGAGATATTACGAAGCGATGCTGTCGCAAAAACACTGGGAGCCGGCAGCTCCATTGATTCAATCATGTGCTTAAAGTTCAGCAGACCGTAGCACGCACATGCAATACCTTCTGTAGAAAGTATACCTTCCTCTACATAGCCGGCCAAACCCGCCATATATTTCTCTCTGAACAATATCTTGAAATTATCTCCATCAGTCTCATATAAGGTAAGACGCATAGAGTTTGAACCAATGTCTATGATTGTATGCTTCATCAAGTCTCCTATCCGTTTGCGGCAGATTAAGGTCTATAAAAATGCTGCCTGCCTCTGCACATTGCTTCTTTTTTACTGATACCAGCTTCAAGCTTACAGCACATCATGCATTTTACCGCATTTGTAGGATATCATAGTACGTGCTGATATAATCGGTGCATAGTCTATGTAAAATCTATGTAAACAACCGCGTTTACGTGTTCGTAGGCGCTACATATTAATAAAAGTACGGATTGCTGCGCGCTTATGTGCACACAAAAAGCCCCGTCGTACATACATAGATGTCGCGATGAGGCTCCTGTATCTGTAGCAATTTAATCCAATGTAACTCTCTTTTCTCTCTGCTTACGCATAAAGATAATAATAAGCATGCTTACAACAAGTACAAAAGAGAGACATTGTGATACCGGGAGTGTCGTGCCCGGGATTTTAAGCTGGTCAGTACGCAGTCC
>CAVBGP010000139.1:0-3739 GCA_963595005.1 Acutalibacteraceae bacterium
CGTTGACATAGATTATATGAGAACCATCTTCAAATATATTATCAGTCTCTCTGATACGTCTGTCAATGTGATAAATCGGTCGTCCCACACCGAATCTGTCATTCTTATATATAAAGATAACATAAGAATCTTTAAGTTCTGTGAACTCTTGGCCTTCTTTAAGCATACGAGCATCCATCATGCTGCTGTGAAACCTGGCTCTCTGCAGACTTGCACCTCTTGCATCGCCCTGTACTTCTATGTCTATCTCCTCACCGTTTTCTTCGACAGCATGTATATCAAGGATGATGTTGCGTCCTCCGACTATCGGATTCTTGAATTCATCCTGGCCATCTACGCTTATTACCTTGATGTTTCTGCCAAGAATGATTCGCAACATCAACTCTGTAGCCTCTATATTCTTGTCAAACACATGACTCATCAAATCATCGTCGAACAGTGTGAGCCCATCGATTATCTTATTGACTATTATCTGCTGGTTTTCATCGGTATATTTAGCCACGGTCATATGCACCCTTCTTTTTTGCTATCGTATCATATGACTTTCACTGTCGCAAATATTATGTATGTAAAAACAGTTAAAATACATATCTCATGCTCTACTCATGCATACTCCAGCGTTCTATTCACGTTGCTGCAAATGTAAATCACGGCCTGCAACCTTTGTTAGCGGGCGTTAATGCTTGTTGTCAAGTGCTCACAAAAGTTGCATAAACCTTACCGATTGTACTGTTTTTTGTATTTGCTTTTGTACAATTTTGCTGTTATCTTATAGGCACAAGATAAAAACAAGCGATCGACGTAGTGTACAGAGAACGCAAGATTTATTTCATATTTTAATTGTTTCGTCACCCCTAATTTAAGACCGGAAGATTGTAAGTAATCACTGTTCGGCTCTTCGGATATCGAAACAGCACATTATTTTTTCAGGAGGAATACATCATGATAAGCGAGAAGATTATTAAGAAGGCAGCTTTATTTGCAGGCGGACTTTTATTTGGTACAGCAGGTATGTCAATCCTTAAGAGCAAGGATGCTAAGAAGCTTTATGCTGAGAGCGCAGCAGCAGTTCTTCGTGCTAAGGAAGAGATTATGACAGGTGTTACTGCTGTTCGCGAGACTGCAGGCGACATCCTTGCAGAGGCTAATGACATTAACGAGAAGCGCGCAGAGGAAGCAGCTGCCAAGGCTATCGCTGACGAGGCTGCTAAGGCTGAGACTGTGGTTGCCGAGACAACTGAGGCTGAGGCTGCTGCTGAGACCATTGAGGTTGCTGAGGAGGCTTGACTTAAGCACTGATGTTTGTCTTACTGTTTGCTTGTACATTATGACACGGATACCTGATATCCATTTTGCATATGACGCCGGCAAATTCCAGACAGATAAGCTTAGATTTCTCAATACTGACAGATTAAGCAGGCAGGCGCCATGCCTGCCTGCTTTTAACATATGTGACAAACTTACAGAGGATTTATCGTATGAAATGTATCATACTTCATGAAGCTAACGGACGCTTGCGTGTGCATCTTAACGCAGGTCGCATGACACTTGATAAGGCTGACCTTATTGAGTATTCACTGCGCACAATCAAGGGCGTTAAGACTGTCAATGTTTTTGACCGTACTTCAGATGTTGTTATTACTTACAGATATGACGCTAAAAATAAAGCAGCCGCAAGAGCCATCAGAGACGAGGTTGTTGACGCACTTGCTTCATTTTCATTTGAACAGGCAAAGGCCGCTGAGCTTGTGCCTGCCCACACCGGCACAGCTCTAAGCCGCGAATATGAGAACCGCCTTGTTAATACCATAGGTATTCATTACCTCAAGCGTTTCCTGGTTCCGGCACCGATCAGAATGGTTATCACCGGCGCTCAGTCTGTTAAGTATATACTTAAGGGACTTAAGGCCCTGCTTAACCGAGAGCTCAACGTATCTGTGCTTGATGCTACAGCCATCTGCGTATCAATGCTCAGAAATGACTTCAACACCGCAGGCTCTGTAATGTTCCTGCTCAAGGTTGGTGAGATACTTGAGGAGTGGACTCACAAGAAGTCTGTTGATAATCTTGCATCCACCATGTCTCTCGGAGTTGACAAGGTTTGGCTTCGCCTCGATAACGGCGAGGACATCCTTACACCGATTAACAAGCTCAAGAAGGGTGACTGCTTTGTTGTACGCACCAGCAATATAATACCGTGCGACGGCAAGATCGTATCAGGTGAGGCAAGTGTCAATCAGGCTTCTATCACCGGAGAGTCCCTGCCTGTTGTTAAGGGCATCGGCTCATATGTATATGCAGGCACCACTGTCGAAGAAGGCGAGTGTGTCATTTGCATAGATAAGCTTGCAGGCGACGCACGCTATGACCGCATCGTCAAGATGATTGAGGAATCCGAGAAGCTTAAATCAGCTGCCGAGAGCAGTGCATCTAATCTTGCTGACAAGCTTGTGCCGCTCAGCTTCTTTGGTGCAGGTCTCACCTGGCTCCTTACCCGCAATGCAGCTAAGGCTATATCCTGCCTCATGGTTGACTTCTCATGCGCTCTTAAGCTTGCTATTCCGATAACCGTGCTCTCTGCCATGAGAGAATGCAGCGCCGATTCCATTACCGTTAAGGGCGGCAAATTCCTTGAAGCTGTGGCAGAGGCTGATACTATCGTATTTGATAAGACAGGCACACTTACGCATTCACAGCCTCATGTTGTATCTGTTATCGGCTTTGACGGCAAGGATGCCAATGAGATGCTGCGCATCGCTGCTTGCCTTGAGGAGCATTATCCGCACTCTATGGCCAATGCTGTCGTAAGCGAGGCACAGGTTCGCGGTCTTAAGCATGATGAGTGTCATACAAATGTCGAGTATGTCGTAGCTCATGGCATATCCGGAAGCGTTGAGGGCAAGAAGGTTGTGCTTGGCAGCCATCACTTTGTATTTGAGGATGAGGAATGCGTTATCCCTGCAGATGAGCAGGATAAGTTTGATGCCATCCCAGGTGAGTATTCACAGCTCTATATGGCTGTGGCCGGCAGACTCAGTGCGGTTATCTGCATTGAGGATCCTATTAAGGAGGAGGCTCCGGGCGTTATCAAGGCTCTGAGAGAAGCCGGATTTTCCAATCTAGTTATGATGACCGGCGACAGCAAGCGTACAGCTGCCGCAGTGGCAAGCAAGCTCGACCTTGACAATCATTATGCCGAAGTACTTCCTGAGGATAAGGCAAACTTCATCCATAAGGAGCATGAGCTTGGACACAAGGTTATCATGATAGGTGACGGCATCAATGATTCACCGGCGCTCTCAGCTGCCGATGTCGGTATAGCTATAAGCTCCGGTGCAGCTATTGCCAGAGAGATTGCTGATATAACTATTGCATCTGATGATCTCTATGCATTGCTTCGTCTGCGCCGTTTAAGCTGTGCCCTGACCAAGCGCATTGACTTTAACTATAAGTTTATAATGAGCTTCAACTCTGCACTTATTGCTGCAGGTGTTGCGGGCATATTGCCGCCTGCTACAACTGCTCTGCTGCACAATATATCAACTATAGGTATCAGTCTGCAAAGCATGACAGACCTCAATACCGCTGCTCCGGCTCCGGTGCATACTGAAACAAAGCAGCTTACGGCTTAAAAGTTTCACGTAAATATGGTTTAAGGCAGCCACCTTTTGATTAGAATGAATCAAGGGTGACTGCCTTTTTTGTTATAAATATTATGCTGCGTTATGTGAGAAATATT
>CAVBGP010000140.1:0-3536 GCA_963595005.1 Acutalibacteraceae bacterium
GCTCTCGCAATCCTGCCCTGTAACGAGCAATCCGGGCTATCGCCCTTCTTGCCGTACAGGGCAGGTTGCCAAATAACACAGCATCCTTACGTGCAAGCACGTAGTCTGCTGCGTTATCCGTCAACACTTTTAGAATAAAATGATGCCGAATAACAGATGCTTCGAACAGCATGGCTTAAAATTAGGTCAGCATGATATTTAAGAAGTAACTAAAACGGCATGTCCCAAATATATAGAGGAGAAATTAGAGCAGTCAACAGAGGATGGAAGACAAGACACTAAAGGTGCTTGAATATGACAAGATAATAGAGCGGCTTAAGACCTATGCATCAAGTGATGCAGGACGGGCTTTGTGCGCTAAGCTTAAGCCCTCCTCTAATTATCGTCATATCAAGGAATGGCAGCGTAATACAAGCGATGCGCTAAGACGCATCAATAATAAGGGCGGCAGCGTGTCCTTCAGCGGAGTCAGAGATATAGGCGATATACTGAAGAGACTCGATATCGGCGGTACTTTATCAATGCAAGAGCTTATTGCGGTAAGCTCTTGCTTAATTGTGTCTGAGAGAGTTCAAAGCTATGGCAGAAGCGGCTCGGAGGAGCTAAATGAGGATTCACTCTCTGAGATATTTGAGATGATAATACCGCTTACCAATATCAACAGAGAGATAACGAGATGCATCATATCAGATGATGAGATGGCAGATGATGCGTCAGCGGGACTCCTTGCAGTAAGGCAGAGCATGAAGCGCACTGCAAGCAGTGTACATGAGGCTATGCAGTCCAAGCTTAATTCCTGCAGAGATTATCTGACTGATGCAATCATAACCCAGAGAGACGGAAGATATTGCCTGCCGGTCAAGGCGGAATATAAGTCCAAGGTACCGGGCATGGTACATGATGCATCATCCACAGGCATGACACTCTTTATCGAGCCGCTTACAGTTGTTAATCTCAACAATAAGCTTAAGGAGCTTGAAGCCGAGGAGCAGCAGGAGATAGAGAAGGTGCTTATAGCACTTAGCTCAAGCCTTATGCCGTATACAGATACTATTGCAGATAATATTAAGCTGCTTAAGAAGCTTGATATGATATTTGCAAAGGCACTGTTTTCAGCGGATATCTGCGGTATGGAGCCGGAGTTTAGTAAGGACAGAAGTCTGGATATTAAGTCGGCAAGGCATCCTCTTATAGCCGGTGACAAGGTTGTACCTATAGATATCAGGCTTGGCAGTGAGTTTACTACGCTTATCGTGACCGGTCCTAATACCGGGGGTAAGACGGTTTCGCTCAAGACTGTTGGTCTGCTTACTCTTATGGCACAGGCAGGCCTGCATATACCGGCAGGTGAAGGCTCTGTTATGGGCATATATGATGAGGTCTATGCAGATATAGGAGACGAGCAGTCAATAGAACAGAATCTGTCTACATTTTCCGCACATATGACTAATATAGTCTCCATATTGTCTAAGGCAGATGCGAGGTCACTTTGCCTCTTTGATGAGCTCTGCTCAGGAACTGACCCGACCGAGGGTGCGGCACTTGGCATATCCATACTGGATTTCCTACATAATATGCGTACAAACACGATGGCGACTACGCATTACAGCGAGATTAAGCTCTATGCGCTCGAGACTGAGGGCGTTGAAAATGCCTGCTGCGAGTTTGATGTTGCTACACTTAAGCCTACCTACAGGCTGCTTATAGGTATACCGGGAAGATCTAATGCATTTGCCATATCCACAAGACTTGGGCTTCCGACATACATCATAGATGATGCCAAGCAGCGCATTGCCGCTGAAAATGAGAGCTTTGAGGACATTATCGGCAAGCTTAATGAGGACAGAGCCGAGACAGTCAAGGCAAAGGAAGAGGCTGAAAAGTACCGCAGGGAGGCAGAAGAGCTCAAGGAGAGACTTCGTAAGAAGGAAGAAAAGCTTGAGTCCGGCAGAGAAAAGCTCTTAAATGACGCCAAGGATGAGGCAAGACGCATCCTGCTTCAGGCCAAGGAGACTGCAGACGAGGCGATTAAGAATATTAATCGCTACGGGGCAGAGAGTGATCAGTCGGCAGCAGAGGCTGAGCGTGATAAGATAAGACAGAACCTAAAGGACACAGCACCGACCTCAGGCATTACAGTCAAGGGACCGGCGAAGCCTGTTTCGCCTAAGAAGCTGCAGGTAGGCGACGAGGTGCGGATAATGAGCATGGGAGGCGTTACGGCCAAGCTCACCTCACTGCCTGATAAGGACGGCAATGTATTTGTACAGATGGGCTTTATGAATTCCAAGGTCAGGGTGCGTGATATTGAGCTGGTATCAAGCAGTGCGTCCAAGACAGGCTCATCGGCAAAGGGCGGAAGCAAGGGCAAGAGTGCGGCATCAGGCAAGGGCAATGCGCAGTCAGGCTCAGGCTATGCCAAGAGCTTTGGAGCTAAGGCACTTACGATACATCCGGAGGTCAATCTCATAGGCATGACAACAGATGAGGCTATGCCTGTGCTCGAGAAATATCTTGACGATGCTTATCTTGCCGGACTTAATACAGTAAGAGTCGTGCATGGAAGAGGAACTGGAGCACTTAAAAACATGGTGCATCAGAGACTCAAGAAGCTTAAGTATGTCAAGGAATATAGACTTGGAGTATTCGGAGAGGGTGATACAGGAGTTACTGTTGTTACCTTTAAGTAAGGCGGTATAAGTAATGGCAGAGAAACAGAGAATAATGATAGTTGACGATGACCCGTCTATAGCTGAGCTTATCAGCCTGTATCTTGAGAAGGAATGCTATGACACAAGGATAGAGGGAGACGGAGAGTCGGCGATCAAGGCATTTACAGAATATAAGCCGGACATGATACTCTTAGATCTGATGCTTCCAGGTATGGATGGCTATCAGGTATGCCGAACCATCAGAAATGAATCTGATGTGCCGATTATGATGCTCTCGGCTAAGGGTGAGGTCTTCGACAAGGTGCTTGGGCTCGAGCTTGGTGCAGATGATTATATGATTAAGCCATTTGACACCAAGGAGCTTGTGGCAAGGGTTAAGGCGGTGCTGAGACGTACAGCCAATCAGCATAAGCATACGGAGAAGCCTGCAAAGCAGGAAAACTGTGTCGAGTATGTCGGACTGCAGGTTAATATGTCAAACTATTCAGTCGTATACAAGGACAGAACCGTTGATATGCCGCCTAAGGAGATAGAGCTTTTGTATTTCCTTGCATCCTCACCCAATCAGGTGTTTACGAGAGAGCAGCTTTTAGACCATATATGGGGCTATGAGTACATAGGTGACACCCGTACGGTTGATGTGCATATCAAGCGTATTAGAGAGAAGCTTCCGGAAAATGAATACTGGAGTATCTCCACAGTCTGGGGCATAGGTTATAAATTTGAGTTAAAGCCCGCAAGAAGCTGATTATCGATTGCCAAAGGTAAGCGTAATGCCAAAGCCAGCAGACAGTCGGATATGGAGGTAAACGACCATGCCTGCGCTTTCGCGGGCACCACATATAATAAAAGTGACGGATTGCT
>CAVBGP010000141.1:0-3532 GCA_963595005.1 Acutalibacteraceae bacterium
GATGCATCTAGTGCTCATGCAGAGACTCTTGGACAGAAGGTAAAGTCCTTCTTTAGATCGGTAGCAAATTTATTTACAGCAAAGAGTATATCTGACAATGAGGTAGTAAGCCCTGCAGCTAACAGTGTTACAGAAGACGATACTGCCAATGCTTCAAACGCTTCAGATAATGCAGATACAGCTAATGCTTCAAGCACTGTTAATAATGCAGCAGACGACTTAACAAGCGAAGCATTGGATGCAGCAGATATAACAACAGGAGAAGATAGCATAGCTCTTGCCAGTGATGACGGCGAGGCTGTATACAATGATGATACGGAGGACAATAGCGCCGCAGTTGCTTCCGCTTCAGTATCGACCTCAACAACAGAGACAGAACGCAGGGTCTTCCACGTGGTTTCAGAGGATGATACAAAAGATGCAGCTTCGAATGACACAGGGGCCGGCACAGAAGACAGCACAGGCCTGACACTCGAGTCAATCGATGCAGAGAACTTAGAGGATACAGACGGTGTACAGTTCAATGCCGAGCACTTCTCTTTGTATGCTGTAGCAACTATCAGCAATGAAGCTCCTAGCGTGACTCCAAGCATAGACGTGACAGCTAATGGCCCGGATGCTGACGGATATATCGAGTGGACTGTAACAGTCAACAGAAATGACCTCCCGTCCACAGAGTACACAGACGGCTTCAAGGTAACAGCCGTGATTGATAATGCTGCCTCTGATCAGCCTACCTTACATAGCTATATAGACGGCAGCTTCAAATCAGCAGACTCTTCAATTGAATATACTGATTTCAAATATGAGAATATAACCAACTGGGGCTTGCTGACTGACAGATATAAGCTTACATGGAAGTTTAAGTTTGCCAATAACGCTGCAGGAGAAACAGCAGCTTTCAAGTTCAAGACCAAGGTGGACCTGATAGACTATGCACGTACTATCAATGTAGACGGAGATGCCAAGATTAATCCGGCTTACGTGAGACCTGTAAAGCTGTTCAGTGCAACTGCTGAAAATGAAGAGACAAGTCTCGCAATGACAGAAGGCAGCAGCGGAGACATTATCATCAAGGATCATAAGCATTGGATAGATGCTAATACGACCTATAATGCATCCACTCAAAGCATAGACGCAGCTGTTACAGTTCACAGCAATGGCTACGACCTCAAGAATTTTGCTGTATATCAGCGTGAATTTGAAGGCAGGGGAGACTATTTTGAGAATCCGACTGATTTCAAATATTACTATGATGATAAGGATGTAACAGCAGATATCGCCCAATATGCTAATAATGTCATAGACAACAATACAGGCAACTGGAGATGCACTATCAACCAATTCCCTAATGATAAGGACCATACTTTCAAGGTAACTTACTCTATCAAGCTTAATGATAAGGGCAAAAAGAATCTCCTCGAGCTTAGCCATGCCGGACTGAATATAACCTATAATACTCGATTCGGAAGTGTTAACGGAACCGAGCGTATACTTTTTGGTCCGGAGCTTAAGTCATATATTAATTTTGACAGCGCAAAGGGCGCGGTAACTCTTAAGCTTGATACAAGCTATGGAGAGGATGGCTATGATACCAGCACACATACCTTTGGATGGAAGGTCAAGGTTAATGGCAACTACGGCAAATATATAGATTACATGCCGGTAATTATTACCGATGAGAAATGTGAACTGAAATCCATCAAGGACTTTGTGTGGAAGGACAACACCGGCAAAGAAGTAGATATCGATATCCAACTAAAGAATTATCTTCCTCATAAGGATACTCAGTATACTAATGGAGAGGAGAGTCCGAAGTGGCTGCTGACTCTTGATGATAGTGAAAAGGAAGCCTTAGGCATAGACAAAAACAAAAATGCCTACAGATTGTATTTGTCCTATTATATTAGAAACAAAAGTGGATATGCTAATTTCGCAAATGAAAAGTCTCTTGAGTTCACGCTTATAACCGGATATACAGACGCTGCAGATAATCTTTGGGCAGTCAATAACTTTGGCGGCGATACTGTGTCCATGAAGGTTGATATGTACACAGCACGCTCTGAGTGCTTTGGAGATAAGATTAAGTCTAAGCAGAACATATCTCTTGCTGCCTATGAGAATACTGAAGCAAAGAGCAAGAGCTGGATTCTGTCCGTTGATTCGGTTGATAAGCGTTCAGATGACAAATCTGCCTATAATTATGCTGACCGTACCATTACCTATAAGGTAAACTACAATCGAAACAAGATGACTATGAATAATATAGCCATCCATTTTGATATGGCAAGGTTAGTTGTTGACGGACATGAGAAGGTTAAGGCTCCGGTTATGGAGGCACTGCCGGATAACTATAAGGTTATGCTTGACGGCAATGAGATTCCGTACCGCAAGCAGTATCAGAGCTATGATGACAGACCGTGCTATACCTATGACAGTAAGGAAGGGCTAACAGTCTACCCACTCGATGATAAAGCAGGGAAAATCGAAAAGGAGCATGAGCTGACATTTACCGTACATGCTACAGACGGAGAGATGCTTAGCGGTGCAGCCTATAACAATAAGACTGGTGAGATAGAAGGAACTGTATCAATTGCGGCAGACCAGATTAAGTCAGATGAAGCTAAGAAATATGCTGTTGAATATACAGATGATGATATTAAACCAAGCAGTCTTAAGCTGGACAACAATGTAGAAGGCGGCACTGTTGCTCAAAATGCAACCGTAAACTATACGGCACTGATTAATAAGAATCAGCTCAGCCTGCCTGATGGGCTTAACCTTAAGCTGACTCTCAATGCAGGACAGAACTTCAAGGAGGGAACGCTGCATCTGTATGAGTGTACTTTGTCTGCAGACGGCAAAACCGTAACACGAGCAGCCAACGAGATCGATGCGTCAAAGTATACTGTAAGCCATTCGAAAAATGCTGATTATACAAGTATACTTACGATAAGCCTTCCGAAGAACAGCGGAAGAAAGGTATATGAGCTTGATTTCACCTGCAATACGGATCTGGATTATAACAGTGTAAATGCCAGCGGAAAGGTTCATGTAATATGTAACGGCACATATGAGGGAAGTGATGACTGGAAGGATGTCAGTGCCTCAACTGAAAGTTACATAAATTTATGGGACGGAGATGCACCTGAAGGCTTCCGTGACGCATATTGGTATACATTGAAGGCTATAGATGCGGATGATACCAATGCAGGTATTAAGGGTGTAGGCTTTGTTATCAAGGACAAGGATGACAATATAGTTTCAGTAACGGGCCTCAACGCAGAGGTTAAGGACAATGTCATCATAACACCTGAATCCGGTTCAGCTACTGTATTTGCAAGGCTTGATAAAGCAAAGGAATATTATGTATATCAGGTACAGGATGAGGGAAGCTATTTTGCGGAGAGCGATACTCCTACGAAGCTTGATATTGGCAATCCGGGACCATGGGATCAATCTCTTCACAGCTACATCTTTAAGCAGGTAAAGGCAAGCTGGCTTAGCTTCTCACAGGATTTCAGCGGCTTAA
>CAVBGP010000142.1:0-3461 GCA_963595005.1 Acutalibacteraceae bacterium
ATTAAAATAACAAAAACATACATTTTCCATTTTATTTTGCATGCAAAACAATTGACAAAATTACTATTAGTAGCTAATATACGGGATAGACAACAATGTAGTTTTTTTTGATGGTAATTACTTATCAAAAAAGCATTTAATTTGGAGGTATTTATGGATTTTAAACTTACCAAAGAGCAGCAGCTTGCACAGGAGTTGTTCCGCAAATTTGCTGAGACCGAAATCAAGCCTCTGGCTCACGAGATGGACGAGACCGAAGAGATGAATATGGAGCTTCTCGGCAAGATGCAGAGATACGGCTTCTTCGGTATCCCATACTCAAAGGAGTACGGCGGAGCAGGCGGAGACACAATCACTTATGCTCTCTGCATGGAAGAGGTTTCTAAGCAGGACGGTTCCTGTGGTATCACAATCTCTGTTCACACTTCTCTTTGCTGCTCATGCATCAACATGGCAGGTACAGAGGAGCAGAAGCAGAAGTTCCTTCGTCCGCTTGTTGACGGATCAGAGTTCGGCTGCTTCGGTCTTACCGAGCCTAACGCAGGTTCTGATGTTCAGGGAGCACAGACTATCGCTGTTAAGGACGGTGAGGATTGGATTATCAACGGTTCTAAGATCTTCACAACTAACTCAAAGTTTGCAGATACCTGCATAGTATTTGCTATCACAGACAAGACTGTTCCGGTTTCTAAGGGACTTACAGCATTTATCGTAGACCTTAAGCACACACCTGGTGTTGAGGTACAGGACAACATCAAGCGTATGGGTATCCGTGCAGCTCAGAACTGTATCGTTACCTATGATGATGTTCGTGTTACTCCTGACAGAGTTCTCGGACAGGTTGGTAAGGGCTTCAAGATTGCCATGCAGGCTCTTGACTGCGGACGTATCGGTATCGCAGCTCAGTCAGTTGGTCTTGCTCAGGGCGCAATCAACGAGGCTATTGAGTATGTTAAGGTTCGTGAGCAGTTCGGCAGACCGATTGCTGCATTCCAGAATACTCAGTTCAAGCTTGCAGAGATGCAGACCAAGGTTGATGCAGCTCGTCTTATGACTTGGAGAGCAGCAGCTGCTGAGGATGCACATGAGCCATTCTCATCACTTGCAGCTATGGCTAAGCTCTTTGCTTCAGACGTTGCAAATGAGGTTACACGTGAGGCTGTACAGCTCTTCGGTGGTTATGGTTATTGCCGTGAGTATCCTGTAGAGCGTATGATGCGTGATGCTAAGATCACAGAGATCTACGAGGGTACTTCTGAGGTTATGAAGATCGTTATCTCAGGTGGCATGAATCTTAAGAAGAAGTAATGGAGGATATAGATAGATGAAAGTTATCGTTTGCGTAAAGCAGGTACCTGATACATCAGGAAAGGTTGCAGTTAAGCCGGACGGAACTCTTGACCGTGCTTCCATGCTTACTATCATCAACCCGGATGACCTTAACGCAGTTGAGGCTGCCCTTAAGCTTAAGGACGAGACAGGCTGCGAGGTTGTAGTAGTTACAATGGGACCGCCGCCGGCAGAGAAGATGCTTCGTGAGCTCATCGCTATGGGCGCTGACCGCGGAGTTCTTATCTCAGGACGTGAGTTCGGTGGATCTGATACATTCGCTACATCACAGATTATCGCTGCAGGTATCCATCACATGGGACTTAACGATGATGATATCGTAATGTGCGGACGTCAGGCTATCGATGGCGATACAGCTCAGGTTGGACCGCAGATCGCTGAGAAGCTTAACCTTCCTCAGATCACATATGCAGGAGACATCAAGGTTAACGAGGATGGAACAGTTGTTGTTAAGCGTATGCTTGAGGATGGCTTCATGAACATCAAGATGAAGACTCCTTGCCTTATCACCTGCATTAAGGAGCTTAACGAGCCCCGTTACATGAGCACCTTCGGTATCTTCTCAGCTTATGAGAAGCCGGTTGATGTTTATGATTACAACACACTTAAGGATGAGCCGCTTATCGATCCTGATACGATCGGTCTTCAGGGATCTCCTACAAATATTCTCGTATCATTCACACCGCCGCTTAAGGGCGCAGGTGTAATACTTGAGGGTGCTGACAAGAACACCACTGACGAGTTGGCTGGTATTCTTGAGAAGAAGCACATCATCTGATTGAAAGGAGATTGAATAATGGACAATTACAATAGTGCGGATATTTCTGCTTTCAAGGATGTATGGGTTTTCTGTGAGCAGCGTCAGGGCGTTGTTCAGCCTACTAGCTTTGAGTTGATCTCAGAGGGACGCAGACTTGCAGATGAGCTTGGTTGCAAGCTTTATGCTCTTCTCCTTGGAGATAATGTTTCCGATAAGTGCAAGGAAGTTGCTGGCTACGGTGCAGACGGAGTTATCCTTTGCGAGAGCCCACTTCTTAAGAACTATACAACAGACGGATATACCAAGGTTATCGTTGATGTTGTTAAGGAGAAGAAGCCGGAGGTTGTTCTCTTCGGTGCTACATACATCGGACGTGACTTAGGTCCTCGTTGTGCAGCAAGACTTCACACAGGTCTTTGCGCAGACTGCACACACCTTGATGTAAGCGTTCCTGTATATCAGGAGTTCCTTTCAGGAGCTTCAACACTTACTCCTGAGAGAATTCAGGGAACAAGCACAGCTATGGTTATGGGTGCTAAGCATGATGTTTCTCATGACCTTAAGATGACTCGTCCTGCATTTGGCGGACATCTTATGGCTACCATCATCTGCCCACGTTTCCGTCCTGCTATGGCTACCGTTCGTCCGGGCGTTATGAAGAAGGCTCCGTTCAGCCAGGCTACAGCTGATGCTGCAGAGATCATCAGACCTGAGTTCTCACTTACTGAGGCTGATTTCGAGACAGAGATTCTTGCAGTTGAGAAGGCAGCTAAGAAGCTTGTTGATCTTATCGGTGCTGATTATATCGTATCAGTAGGTCGTGGTATTGCTAAGGATGTTGAGGGCGGTGTTGCTCTTGGACAGCAGCTTGCTGATGAGCTCGGCGGAGTTCTTGGCGGATCACGTGTTGCTATTGACTCAGGCTGGCTTTCAGCAGATCACCAGGTTGGACAGACTGGTAAGACTGTTCATCCTAAGGTTTATATCGCTCTTGGTATCTCAGGTGCTATCCAGCATAAGGCTGGTATGCAGGATTCAGAGTGCATCATCGCTGTTAATACCAATCCGTCAGCTCCGATGTTCGAGATTGCTGACTATGGTATCGTAGGCGACCTCTTCAAGGTTGTTCCGATGCTCATTGATTCTATCAAGGCTATCAAGGCAGCAAAGTAAGTTAATCCATAATACTTATATTAAATCGGGCGCGTAAGCGCTCGATTTTTTTGTGCGTATGGGTTATACTCTAAAAGTGTTGCGAGAGCGCGAAAGCGCGCAGCAATCCGTGGCTTTTATATCATGTGGTGCCTGCAAACACATAGGCATAGTTGTTTAATCAAGGAAAATAGATACA
>CAVBGP010000143.1:0-3326 GCA_963595005.1 Acutalibacteraceae bacterium
CTGCATTATCAACAGTGCTTGAAGCATTAGCTGTATCTGCATTATCTGAAGCGTTTGAAGCATTGGCAGTATCGTCTTCTGTAACACTGTTAGCTGCAGGGCTTACTACCTCATTGTCAGATATGCTCTTTGCTGTAAATAAATTTGCTACCGATTTAAAGAAGGACTTTACCTTCTGTCCAAGAGTCTCTGTATGAGCACTAGACGCATCCTCTGATGAATTATCCTCTGCCTGCAGCTCTGAGGCTGTTGCTGTGCCATCGTCCTCAGCATCTGACTTTGTAAGCTCTGTTGGTGTTGCCTTCTTGGTTATGCTGACTGTTACATCACCATTAGCGGTATCAGGCTGTATATCCTCTTCCCCATGCTTAATAGTGATGTCGAATAAATTAACATCAACAGTAACTGTACTTGTATCTGTGCCTTCTGACTCTAACTGGTCTAATACGGCACTTCTTACTGACTCCAGCTTACTTTTCTTCGTTATAGCCTTGACATTAAGCTTGGAATCATCAGGAAATACTCCTTCCGGAGCAGATACATGGACATAATATCCATTGCTAACAAGAGTCTCATCAAAAGCCTTAGTATAGGCAGCCTTCTTGTCAACTTCCTTTTCCTTGTTGACATCCTCAGCAGTTGTCTCAGCTTCGGTCTCTGCTGCCTCTTCAGATCCGTTTGTCTCAGATTTAGACTCTGATTCGGTACTGTCAGCTTCAGACTCTGTTCCGGTAGTATCGCCTTCCGTATCTGACTTGCTTCCTGTCTCAGATTCTGATTCAGTCTCAGTCTGTTCTGCCATTTTATCTGCTTTTGTTTCTCCGGTAACAGACTCTGAATCTTTATCAACTACAGTATCTGAAGTACCTGAAGACTCTTCAGCGCCGGTTTTTGACGCACTAGTCTCCTCAGCACCTTCGCTTGATACTGTGTTTGACTGCTTGCTCGAATCTGATGAACCGCTGCTTTCTGTGTTATCAACACTCGAAGCTTGTGGTTCCTTTGCTGTACTGTTTGCCTCTGCCGTGCTGCTTGTCTCAGCCTGCACAGTGCTGACATTGACTGCACCGCTTATCTCAGTCGCTGCAGTTGCAAATGTCAGGTTGAAGCATAGTACCAATGAAAGTGCGCTGCTTAAAACTCTCTTTACACTCTTCATTTGCCCTTTCCTCTCATGGTATACCTTTTAGTTCCTTGATATCAGAAACTACTCTGATATCACACAGCATAATGTTCATTATGCTGCCTTATATTTTCGACAGATATTTTACCATATATTAAGAATAAAATCGCCTTTTTGTCATGATTTCATCTTGAAAAATTTCTATATCAAAAAAGCATTGTATTAAATTGTTTTAAGGCAAAACAGACGCTGTATTATGTCCTTTTCACAATGTATCGTCATAGACTACGCAGCTTATTTGTGCACTTTTATTGACTGAATCATCATAATAAGTTAAAATCATTTTGCTGACATTTTTTTAACTAACTTGTAATAGAAAAGGGGTATTATCGGATGTCACAAGAACGACAAACCGGCGCATTTAAGAAAGATCTTAAAAAGCTGGACATTTGGGCATTAGCACTTGGTGCTATCATCGGATGGGGCTGCTTCGTCATGCCTGGAACAACCTTCCTTCCTAAGGCGGGACCCAGTGCCATCATCGGTTTGCTGCTTGGCGGTATCGTCATGTCAGTCATTTCTATCAGCTACGGCTACTGCATTAAGAAGTTTCCGTTATCAGGCGGAGAGTTCGTATATGCTGATGCTTCCTTCGGTAAGAAGCATGCATTTATCTGCGGATGGATGATTGTACTTGGTTACTGGTCACTTATTCCGCTTAATTCTACCGCCATAGGCCTTATCACACGTTACCTCATTCCAGGAGTATTCCAGTTTGGTCCGCTGTGGAACATTGCCGGCTGGCAGGTATATCTCGGAGAGGTATTGCTCAGCTGTGCCTTCATAGTTGTTTTAGGCTATATGAATGTTAAGGGCGTTAAATCAGCCGGCTGGTTCCAGACCACTGTTGCAGTTTTGCTTGCAGGCTCAGTTCTCTTTGCTCTTATCGGCGTACTGCTTACAAAGCCTGATTTCAATAACCTTAAGCCTGTATTTGCAGAGATTTCAAACGGTGAGATCGTATCCAAGAGCGGAATTGCCTGCATTATCGCTGTAGCATGCTATGCGCCTTACTGCTTCGTTGGTTTCGACTGCATACCGCAGGCAGCGGAGGAGTACAGCTTCTCTCATAAGGCAGCTGTATGGCTCATGGTCGGTGCCATCATGGTTGGTGCCTGCATCTATGCAGCAGTTGTATTCCTTACGGCTGTTGTTCATCCTTGGGGTGAGATGATGCTTACTAACCCTGACTGGGCAACAGGTGAGTCTGTACGAGATTCTATCGGATATATCGGACTTGTATTTATAGGTATAGCTATGCTTTGTGCCGTTCTTTCAGGTATGAATGCATTCTATCTCTCAGGAAGCCGTCTGCTCTACTCTATGTCTTATGCAGATGCACTTCCGAATATGTTCGGTCAGCTGCACCCAACCTATGGTACACCTGACAAGGCTACATATTTCCTTATGATTATCTCACTTATCTGCCCGTTCTTCGGACGTAATGTGCTTGTATGGGTTACCGATATGACCTGCGTAGGTGCTGCCGTAGGCTTTACTTACACCTGTGCTACTGCTACCATGATGTCCAAGAAGGAAGGCCTCACAGGTCAGATGTGCATAAGTGCTATAGGAACTGTACTCTCAGCATTCTTCATCATCCTGTCCTTTATTCCGGGATCACCAGGATTCTTAAGTGTGCAGTCCTTCATCATCCTTGGTGTATGGATAGTGCTTGGTGTTATCTTCTGGGGTAAGATTAAAGACAGATTCCTGCATGGTCGTTGGGAAGGCAAGACAGTTGAGCAGATTCTTATGTCTAAGATGCAGGAGGACGGAACCTTAGAGAGCTACAACAAGGATCAATAAGTTCTTAAGCTTAAGGCAAGTCCTTACCTGTTTTACAATTGAATAGCAGTTACGAGCAGTATAATACTTACTGTTTCGTATCAACTTTAAAAGCTGCCGCGCTGTTGACTCATGGTCAAAGCTGCGGCAGCTTTCTTTCTTAGAATGATTTACTTCCTGCGTCTTCTGCGTCGCTTATGCTTATATGCGGAACGTTTTTGGGGTGCTTTAGACTGCTCCTTAGCATTTCCGGCTGAATCACTGTCATTAGTCGTGGATTTCCCACCGTATGGTTGAGAATTTGCTGTGTTATCAACAGTGATTCGCTGTGTATCAGTATTAGTATTAATATTGG
>CAVBGP010000144.1:0-3173 GCA_963595005.1 Acutalibacteraceae bacterium
ACCTGTGCTCACAGGACTTCACGGTAAGGCCGATTAATGTCAATGATTAAGGCGGACAGAGGCGGCTGATATGACAAAAAGTTGCGCCGCGTAAGCAGACATTGAAGCAAATCCATAGTCAACGTATATAATATACAGCAAATAGGAGATATTGATATGAGTCAGGATGAAGTATTGCAGGATATAACAGAGGTTAAAAATGCGCGCTTGGCTGTCAAGGCTGAGCTTGATAAAAAGAAGGCACTTAATCTGCCTATAGCCAGATATGACAAGAAGACAAATCGTGTATATATGGAGTATAGCGATGGGCATACAGAAGATGTCGGTGTGATATCTGAGAGGAGACGCTATAGTGAGCGAATCAAGAAGGAAGCCTGAAATAATTGTATTTGCAGGTCCTAATGGCTCAGGCAAAAGTACGATTACCGGATATCTTAGACCAGTAGATATTCCGTATGTAAATGCGGATGAAATACAGCTTGCAACAGGATGTGATACTTATGAGGCAGCAATATCAGCTGAAAAGCGACGTGAGCAATTTTTAGCTGATAAAAAGAGTTTTTGCTTTGAAACTGTCCTATCAACAGACCGCAACATTAAGCTCTTGCAGAGAGCAAAGGAAGCAGGTTTCTTTATTAAATGCTATTATGTGCTAACATATAATCCTCTAATTAATGTGGCAAGAGTTGCCTCAAGAGTACAAAGCGGAGGACATGACGTACCGGCAGATAAAATAGTTTCTCGTTATAACAAGGCATTGGCATTGCTGCCAAGCTTGTTGCCGATTTGTGATATTTGTCATATATATGATAATACGGAAGATACTGCTTATCGTATATTTAAGAAGCGAAAGGATGAGTATCTGTATTGTCCGCAACCTGGCTTGTGGTTGAAGGAGGATATTTTCGCACTTACTGGCGTTGATAATGCTGTAAAATCGGCTCTTAATATAAGGACTTTGCCGAAGAGATAGATGAATATGGCTAAAGCGACAGTATTGCTGTAATTTGGGTGAAACATGTTTCACTGAAACATAATTCACCCAAAATCAATTAGTAAGTTTCGTCAAGTAATAGCAAAGCGTTAATGAATGTAAACCCGAAAGTTGCTTTTGAATACATAAACATTCTAGAGTATATATTTATAATGAACAACAGAAAGCATAAGTTAATATCGATGCTGTTTGCGGCGGTGGTGGTTGCCGCTGTTTTGCCGTCTGCGGTACCGGAGACAGGCATCACGGCATATGCAGAGGATTATCGCATAGGTTCTGCCGACTGGGAGTATGAGGACAGCGGCAAGATACAGGCGGTATGGGATGAGGCTGCGGATAAGACTAGCTATCAGCTTAGCATATACAGAGGCTCTATCAGAGAGAGCAACAAGGTATATAAGAATAAGATTAAGGTGAGCTACGCGCATCATGACTTTGGTCTGACTATTGCTAAGCACGGCACAGGCACGTATTATTATACGGTTTATCCGACCAAGGGCGGAGCAGGGATGATGGTTACCTCGGGAGCACTTGAGGTAGATTCAGATATGCTTAGCGCTATCCGCAGCTATTATAATTATAATTCCAATAACGGTAAGCGTAGCAATACATCTATCAAATATGATACGCCGCTTGGCTGGACCATGCTTCCTGACGGCACCTGGAAATATCATCTGACCAAGACTAGCTACGCTAAAAATCAGTGGCTCAAGGTCAACGGCAAGTGGTATTATTTTGGCGCCGACAGCATCATGCTTACAGGCTGGCAAAATATCGGCGGAAGGTATTTTTATTTCAACAAGGACGGAGACCTCTGGATGGGCGGCAATCAGAGCAGTACGGCAGCGAGCGGAACGGCTACGGCCAATGCTCAGACCGTACCGACCAGTGTTACTACTACCGAGCGTACCGTGACTACGGACAATGACAATCACGCCTACACCGGCAAGACCCAGTCTCTTAACAGTATCTCCATAACCTTTAAGGAGGAAGAGGCGGAGCCTGGCAAGGTGCGACCGATGACCATCAATGTTCCGTCAAGCGTGGAAATTGTGAGTCAGAGCTACAGCGTGCAGCCTGAAAACTGGAATCCGGGCACCAAGGTTAACATAGTCATGACTGTCAAGACTACGGCGAATTACCAGTTTGGAAATGGCATGAAGGTAGGCTGTTCGAACGGAACCTTCAAGTCACAGTCCGGTGATGCATTTACAAGAACACTCAAATTTGAATATGTAGCCAAGACAAGGCTGGCTAAGCCGCAGAGAGTCTATCTTGACGGAAACAGCCTAGTGAAATGGCAGGGTGTAAGCAATGCCTCACGCTATAGTGTTAAGATAAGCTACGATGAGGAGTACACCAACAGCGCGAGCAGTAGCAGCGATATGACCCTCTATATCGATGATGAAGAGGATGAGACCGGATACAACGGACGCAGCAAGAGCTATACTGTCAATTCGACTCAGTTTGACGCTTCTCAGTATATAGATGTTGAGGAGATTAAGGATGTTAAGTTCTATATCACGGCTATGGCTTCGTCGTCTCGCTCGTCTTACTATCTGAGCTCGGAGGCAGTTGAATTTACCGCGGAGCAGGGCTCTGTGGAGTCATCTACCAATGTAGGTTCGATTACAACCAACAAGGAGGGCGCAATGGTCTATGTTGATGGATCGGGTGACTATATAACCGGATGGCAGGATATCAACGGCGCATGGTATTATTTCCAGAATAAGGGAAATGCTGTTACAGGCTGGAAGCAGATTGATAAGCGCTGGTATTACTTTGGAGCTGATAACAAGATGGTGACTGGCTGGGTGGAGCTTGAAGGATACTGGTATTATCTCAATGAGGGCGGAGAGGATACCTACGGTGCAATGCTTACAGGCACGCATATGATTAACGGTGTGAGCTACTATCTCAACGACAGCACGACGAACGGCGTGCCGCTCGGAGCGTGGATACAGTGATAGTAAGTTGTGTCATAAGATGCTATGGCGGGCAATGACATGCTGTGAAGTATGAATCACGAGGGTGAACACGAGCGGATGCCTGTGAAGAAGTACTGATATTAATAGTGTATAGATGTCGGTCATCTGCAGCTTAAAGGCAGCAGATGACCGACGGTTAAATAAGCGGATAATTAGTGTATGGAAGATAGATTTAAGGCATTAGATAGAAG
>CAVBGP010000145.1:0-3127 GCA_963595005.1 Acutalibacteraceae bacterium
GTTGTCAGTCTACTCATTTTCTACCACTCCTTCCATACATCTATTCCACTGTCCGAAAATGCCTTTAGTATCGAGTTGCCGGATTGGTTGTCATTCCTTTTCATCTTCCAATAATCTACCAAAAATGCCTGACATCTAATCCACTGTCTCAAATCGTGACATCTAATCCGAGGTTACAACCTGATACACAGTAAACGCTTCATCGCACACATCTTTTATATCGCCTGTTGTTCCGGTATACTAATCATAACGTGGAATGGCAGGCGACTTTAAGATGTATTAAGCCTTCTTGGGCTTACGAATTGTTTCCGGCAGATCCTTTGACCAGGGAAGCAGCTTATCAAGATACTCCTTTGCTTCACTTGTCGGTTTATCTATAAGTTTTGGTATCTCTGTAAGCAGATGTTCGAAATAATCATAAGGCTTTAAGTCATTGGCCTTAGCTGTCTCTGCAATGCTATAGATAACTGCTGATGCTTTTGCTCCATTTATGGTATCTATCATTACCCAGTTCTTTTTGCCTATGCAAAAGCCTCGTATTGCACGCTCGGATGCGTTATTGTCCATCGGAACATCTCCATCCTCAAGGAACACTCTAAGGTACTTCTCCTGATTAAGAGCATAGGTAAATGCTTCACCGAGTTGACCCTTGACAGCAACATCTGCCTGCTTACTTTTAAGGTACACAAATAAGGCATCTACAAGCGGTTTTATTACCGTCTGTCTCTGCATAAGTCGTTCTTCGCTTGAAAGGTCCTTTAGCTTTCCTTCCTCACGATATATCGCCTGAATCTGCTTCATTATCAGGTATGTAACGGTTCCTGACTGCGCTGACTTTGGTATAAGCTTAAGCGCATCATTGAACTTACGCCTTGCATGCGTCCAGCATCCGGCTATCCTTAAGTCTTCCTTTTGCTTATCAAGCGTATGATATACCTGATATCCGTCAGTTACGCAGATTCCGCTGTAATCCTTCAGAAATTCTCTGGGATGAGAAGCATTTCTTGTCTTTTGATACTCATAAAGGACTATTGGCTTATCATACATGAACCCTGTCCTGTATACCCACATATAGCTTTTTGCGTTTGCAGGTCTTCCGTCATGGTTTACAAGAAGCGGAGTCTCGTCAGCCTGTATCACATGGTACTTATAGAGCAAGGTATGCATGTGCTCATACATAACTGACAGATACTCATCTGCGAGCCTTATCATCCAGTTAGCCATGCTTCTTCTGCTTATATCAAGACCATAACGCTCGAATTCCTTCTGCATACGATAGAGCGGTACGGCATTTACATACTTAGCATTCATTACAGCCGCTGCTATAGATGGTGATACCGGACTTGACGGCAACAGCCACTTAGGATGAGGGGCATATATAATAGACCCATCATCCTTTGACACATACTTTCCGACATGGTGCTCATTTACACTTATCTCTGCCGGCTTGAAATGATACTTTCGGCTTACTTCATCCTTAAGCTGTCTCCATCCGTTCTTTCCGAATTTCTCATCCAACGCATCCTCGCTTAAGTAGTGAGGTATGATATTTACAGTAAGTCCCGCAAAATCCTTATCTCGCTTACCCTTAACCTTAGCCTTGCGGATTACCTTTTCTTCGGCTTCACATTCAGCTTCATCCATCTCGCATACTGCTTCAGCCTCATTAAAGTACACTATCTTTCCGTCGACTTCCATAAATGATATCTGATGCGGATCATCCATCTTTTCTGAGGATCTGCCAAAACGATGGTTCTTCTGCAATACTACCTGCTCAAGGATTTTCTGGATTTTATCATTTAATCTTTCTACATCTGCACTGAGCTTATTGATCTGTGCTATCTGATTATTGATCTGTGCTGTCTGCATTTCGATAACTGCAAGCAGTGATGACTTATCCAGTTTATTCAGTTGTTCACGAGTGAATTCAGCTGCCATAATCAGTTCCTTTTCTGTTACTGATTATAGCAGAATTCCTTATTTTACGCCAATTTTAGCCTCCTCTGTCTTCGGCATTTTGACGGTTGATAACCATCCTCATATATCAGGATTTCTTCTTTTTATCATGATATATGAGGACAGCTGTCAACATTTCCTATGATTATACAGCTTAGATTTAAGCTGTATATTGAATTTGTTGATAACTATCCAGTATAGTCTTGTTTTTCCTCTTTTATTGCGATTTTCAGTTTTTAAATTTCGGCACTTTGCATAGAATTAAATCACCATTGCATGATCTCCGACATCTTTTATCGGATGCTTTGGTACTACCTCAAAGCCTTCCAGCAATGACCTGTATTGTTCATTGCTTAGCTTCACAGCTTCATTTTCTGTTCTTGGCCACGAAAAACGTCCTTCTTCTACGCGTTTATACAACAGCAACCATCCGTCACCTTCCCATACAAGCCCTTTTATTCTATCGGATCTGCGTCCGCAGAAGAGAAATAATGTATCTCTGTCCTTTGGCTCAAGCTTATACTTGAACTTTATAAGCGCTGCCAGTCCGTCTATACCTCGTCTTAAATCAGTATAGCCGCATGCTACATAAACCTTCTTGAATTGAGCATCACTTAGCATGGCTTGCTGCCTCTATGAGCTTTCCTATAAACGCACTGCTTGCTGTATCATTTATCCTTATCTCAATACCGGATAAATTTATCATTGCGGCTGTCGTCATTGTCTGTTCAGTTATATTTGGTGTTGATGATTCCTGTTGCGTTATCTCGGTAAATACCACATCCTGTACCCCTGTACCGGAGATAATTTCATCAAGCTGTCTGTCTCTTAGCTTTCGCCTCCAATAATAGTACTTGTCTTTGCTGACATTATTTTGCCGCAGCCATTCGCTTAAGCTCATGTCGCTTTCTTCATATGACTTGATCATTAATGCGCCCTTCATGCTACGGTAATCTCGGCTTACTGCTACTGAGTCCATATCCTTTTCCTCCTTGTGCTATTAGTATGCGCGAATCGCACAATTCGCGCACACTATAACGGCTATGGTCTCAAACCAGCCTTATATTTTCAAGATGCATGCGATGAAGCGTTTACTTTTAGACTGCTATAAATAGAGACATTTTATTGATACAGAAAACGGAGAGCCTTATTTTATGCGGCTCTCCGTGGT
>CAVBGP010000146.1:0-2938 GCA_963595005.1 Acutalibacteraceae bacterium
TGGGTAGTTGACATCCAACCTCCGCTTAACTCATATTTGATATGGCACACCAACATGCATGCCTAAAAATCACTTTTAAGCTATACTATTTCTCTGAAAATCCTTCACATCAAATTAAATGCATTAGCTTTGCAGTCATTTTTCTCTATCTCTGTTAAGAAGGATTAATCACAAGTATTTAGTCAGACCGTATCTAAAGCAAGTTCACTGTACCTTAGAAACCTCTTGCCCACTCAGGTCTTAGGTCTATATCACCGTTAAGTGCTGCATCTATCTGTGCAATCAATGCTTCCTTATCCTCGTTCAGTGTTCCGCGAAGTGTCAGGTAGTTAGATGCATGATTCATACGGAATACGCAGCCCGGACAGTCCATCATGCGTATAAGCTCTCTGGTCTCCCGAAGAACCTCTACAGCATCAAGCAAGGTAAATGCGCCCTCATTGGTCCACTTCTCAAGCGGAGTGTCCTCGTGTACCTCTAAGGTCAGAACTCCGACATACTCAGGATTCATTGCAGAGAGAGCCTTAGCTGTACCCTCTGCATGCTCCTTGGAGAGCGCCGTACCGCCGAGTCCGGCAATAGCCGTAACTGAGAGCTGCATACCTGCTGCCTTGGCCTTAAGACCTCCCTCAACTATCTGCGCTGAAGTAAAGCCCTTAGTCATAAGTTTGAGTACCTCATCAGAGCCTGACTCAAGTCCTAAGTAAACCATGCTTAATCCATGCTCACGCAGGGTTTTAAGCTCCTCAGGCTTCTTAATCAAGAGACTTCCAGGTGATGCGTAGGAGGTTACTCTCTCTACATTTGGATAAAGCTTTGCAATCTCATCTAAGATTACAACAAGGTCGTCTGTCTTTCTGATTAGTGCATCACCGTCTGCAAGGAAGATACGCTTTACTCTCCTGCCATATGCACTGCCGGCAACCTCACGCAGGTCCTTTAAAACATCCTCTGTCGGTCTGTTATAAAATCTCTTCTCCTTATACATGGTACAGAAGGCGCAGGTATTGTGACTGCAGCCCAATGTAACCTGTATTATTAAGCTTGCCGCCTCACTCGGCGGTCTGTATACATCTCCGTAATATTGCATATATTTCTGGTCCTTATTTTGTTTATTTTCCATAGAACCTGCATATTTGAATCTTGGTTCTATACTTTTATTATGTGTGCTGCCTACAAAACGTAGGAATGGCTGTTTATGCAGATTATCCTGTACTTAGATTCTGCAAGTGCGTCTTATTGTAACACATACAGGCTTCTAAGAACAAGTTTGTCTTAGATGTCAGGTTTTAATTAGCTTTGAGCTTAACCAATTTTAATGAAACTAACTAATTTGAGTGTCCAATGTTATGGTTTGTGATAAAATCAAATTATTAAACATCAGCTCAATATCAAAGGAAACAACAAACCATGGACATAAATATTAAGCACAAATATATAGATGTATCAACTTTAGGCGGGCATCATTTTTATGGCGGAAGTCAGCTGTTGTTTGACGGTATGATTAAGCGCTGCGGCTGCAGTCTTATCGCCGCCGCTGATGTCATTTTGTACATGTTAGGCAGCCGTAGGTCTATAAGCATTGATAACTACAAGCGATATGTCAAGCGCCTTGCACCCGCATTTCCATTAATACCATACAATGGCATACCGGGAGTTGTTCTTTCCTTATATCTCAATATATACCTAAGGCTTCGCAGGCTTCCGTTTTGTGCGCACTTTAGTGGTCTAAGCCTGATTACCGGCTCTCTAAAGTCGGATATGCCGGTCATACTTTGCATAGGACCCGGGATTCATCAGTTCCTTAAGCCTAAGGCGCAAAGGGGTGTAATGCTGTATACTGACGGTGATTCCTCTCATACTAATGCCAATAACCTGCTCACACCGGTTAAAAGAGTCCGCTCTCATTTTGTTGTCATCACTGCAGCTGACGATGAGCTCCTTACAGTCTCCAGCTGGGGCACAAAGTACTATATCCGTATATCAGAGCTGCGCCACTATGCCTTGCTTGATCTATGCGGTATATTCACTAATGTGATTACATTTTCAGCAAAATAACGAGTTGTTTCTGGATTCAGTAAAAGTAACCATTTTGCCTATTCATAAGTATTGCAGCTGCTTTGCGCATATAAAAATCAGAATTTATACGCAACTAAATTCATTCAAACGTTTTCTTTAACGTAAATTTAGTACGTCCATCCCTGCTTTCACTTGATATTTCATATATCTCATCCTGAGTAAGCATTAAGCCTTCGGGATTTCTTCCGATGATTACATACTGATTTTCGGTGTCTGTCGCAATGTACTGACGTATCTTGTTATCAAGCAATAAATCTGCATTGTCTATGACAAACAGTTTGCCTTTTGAACGTTTAATTGTGTTCTTATAATTCTTATTTTCATCCAGGTAATTAAGACATCTGATTTTTTTGTTTTCCGTTGTTAACTCTTGTATAAATGAAAACACGGCGGACTTGCCGATACCTGATTCTCCGTTGATAAATGTAATATTATTATCAAGCTTTAGATCAACATCATATGAAGTATGTCTTGTACTAATTTCATTTTGTATTACAGGACTAATCTTCATCCAACCACCATTCCTTCAATTTTTCATATGAGTCAATGACCCTACTCTCTTTTTTGTCCACTGCTTTAACCTTTACTATATCAAATGAAATTAATGGATATTCGCAGCATACCTTACCTTCATCAAAGCCATATATCACATCTATTGCATTATCTCCGCACTCAAATATATTAATTATCTTATCCGGATTATATAATATATTTAAGGCAGTCTTGCAGCCTGTTGAAAGTTTGTCTACATTCAAGACTGTGCCATCAAAACGGGATTTTATTGAATATTGATTTATCATCTCCGAATTATCTATTTCTTTAATTATATCCTTTGCTCTGTCATTAAGCAGCACGGCAG
>CAVBGP010000147.1:0-2804 GCA_963595005.1 Acutalibacteraceae bacterium
GACTGTAACTAATTTCTCCATTTGTATATGTGCCTCTCTGTATAATCTAAAAGTGTTGACGGATAACACAACAGACTACGTGCTTGCACGTAAGGATGCTGTGTTATTTAGCAACCTGCCCTGTACGGCAAGAAGGGCGGTAGCCCGGATTGCTCGTTACTTAGGCAGGATTGCGAGAGCGCTTTAAGCGCGTAGCAATCCGTGACTTTTATATCAACTTCATTCTTATTTTTCGGATAGTTCCTCGTACTGACTCATATCAGCCTCATTGGTATGCCATCTGCTGCAAGCCTTATCTTAAGATCTGATATACTTACCTCTCCAAAGTGAAATATTGAGGCAGCCAGTCCTGCATCAACCTTTGGCAGAGCCTTGAAAAGTGTTACAAAATCATCAATGCTTCCTGCACCGCCTGACGCAATAACAGGCACATCCACTGCATCACTTACGGCTTTAAGCATCTCTAGGTCAAAGCCACCCTTAACACCGTCCGTGTCTATCGAATTAAGCACAACCTCTCCTGCTCCGTTATCAACACAGGATTTAATCCAGCTTACAGCCTCCATGCCGGTGTCCTCACGTCCGCCCTTGGCATAGACTCTGAATTCATCGTCAACTCTCTTGACATCGGCTGATATTACAACGCATTGATTGCCATACTTGGCTGCTGCCTCCGGTATAAGTCCGGGGTTCTTGATTGCGCCGGAATTAACGCTTACCTTGTCAGCACCGCATTTTAATACTCTGTCAAAATCCTCTATGGTATTGATGCCTCCGCCTACAGTAAGCGGAATAAATATCTGATGAGCTACCTCTGTCAATATGTCTGTAAATAGCTTCCGCCCCTCAGCCGAAGC
The DNA here is from genome assembly GCA_963595005.1 of Acutalibacteraceae bacterium. Lineage (GTDB taxonomy): Bacteria > Bacillota > Clostridia > Lachnospirales > Lachnospiraceae > Avilachnospira. Next base: position 858 of record CAVBGP010000147.1, read on the forward strand.
CGTGATGTCGTAAAATACCAGCTCATCAGCACCGTTATCACTATAGTATTTTGCAAGCTCAACCGGCGATGAAACGTCGTTAAGGCCTTCAAAATTAACACCTTTTACTACTCTTCCGTCCCTTACGTCAAGACAGGGAATTATTCTCTTGGTTAACATAGGCAATCACCTGTATCTATATAACAAAACTTGATTACGAGAGTGCCTAAAGCGCACAGCTATCCTTGACTTTTATACTATATGCAGCCTGCAAACACAGGCATTGGGGTTTCCCCATCAGTTCTAAGCCCTTATCATACCCTGCATCACTTCTCAGTCCCTTATCCTACTACCCTGCATCAGACCTCACACAGCTTAACTGCTTCTCCAAGGTCCAGGGCTCCTGTGTAATAGGCCTTGCCGATAATAGCACCATATAGCCCCATATCTCGGAGCCTAACTATATCATCAAGACTTGAGACTCCGCCCGATGCCGTTATATTGATTGAGAGTGTATCTGAAAGCTGCTTATACAGCTCAAGGTTAGTTCCTCTCATTGCACCGTCTCTTGATATATCTGTGCATATAATTGTTCGGATACCAAGCTCCTGCATGGACTTACAGAATGCAAATGCCTCCTGCTCTGATTGCTCAAGCCAGCCCTTAATTGCAACAAAGCCATCCTTGATGTCGACTCCTACTGCCAGCTGCTCATTAAATTCCTTTGCCGCCTCCTCTAAGAAGCTGCGGTCCGTAACTGCAGCAGTACCCAATATAACTCTGTTCACACCTGCATTTAGATACTTATCTATAACCTGCATGCTGCGTATACCGCCACCTATCTCTGAGAAAAGACTGGTCTCATGCACTATACGCTTTACTGTATCAAGATTTGGAGTGTCGCCGTTCTTGGCTCCCTCAAGGTCAACCAGATGTATGCACGAAGCTCTCTTATCTTCAAAATCGTGTGCCACCTCCCATGGGTGTTCGCTATAGACGGTCATCTGATTGTAATCTCCTTTGTACAATCTTACCGCCTTACCCTGATATAAGTCTATCGCCGGAAACAGCAGCATAATTATCTCCTCCTAACTCCAAGTGTAGCTTGTTTAGCGAACAAGGCTGTTAAAGCTCACAGAAATTCTTAAGTATCTTAAGTCCTATCGGACCGCTCTTTTCCGGATGGAACTGGGTTCCGTATACATTTCCAGACTCAACCGAAGCAGTTATATCTGTACTGTAATCCGTGAGTGCGCTGATATAAGGCTCGCATTTTACAGCCGAATAGCTGTGGACAAAGTATACATATGAGCCATCCGCAACATCCTTAAAGAGCTTGCTTTCCTTGGTGATCTTAAGTGCATTCCAGCCTATCTCCGGCACCTTAAGCGATGGATCAACAATTTTTCTTATATCACAAACCTCGCCGGGTATCAAATCAAGTCCGTCATGCTCGCCATATTCATAATCCTTCGAAAACAGCATCTGCATGCCTACACAGATACCAAGCAGGGGCTTTCCTGCTGCAGCACACTCAAGCACAGTCTTATCAAGTCCTGTCTGACGCAGCTTGTCTATCGCATCACCAAATGCACCGACACCCGGCAATATGATATGGTCTGCCTGTTTAATTATATCGGCATCACTTGTGATAATACTTTCAACTCCTATGGCCTCTATTGAGGACTTTAGTGAAAACAGATTGCCGACTCCGTAATCTATAATTGCTAGCATATGCGTCCTTTCTCTATACTCTAAAAGTCCCGGACTGCGGCTGTGAAGATAGGCAAGCTTGCTTGCCAAGCTTCACAGCCATTGGACGGGCTGCCCTGTACGGCAAGAAGGGCGGTAGCCCGGATTGCTCGTTACAGGGCAGAGGATTGCGAGAGCACGTTAGCGCGTAGCAATCCGTGACTTTTATATCATGCAGTGCCTGCAAGCACGCAGGCATGGATATTTATTGCTACT
>CAVBGP010000148.1:0-2753 GCA_963595005.1 Acutalibacteraceae bacterium
AGCTACGTGCTTATAAGGGTATATGCCACAGTGGCGATGCGAATCGGATAATACAAGTCAATAAGAGCCGATAAACAACCATGCCTACGTATTCGTAGGCACCACATATAATAAAAGTACGGATTGCTTCGCGCTTTAAGCGCCATCGTCAACACTTTTAGAATATAATATAAACCGATATAAGGTTGTATAAGGCAATATAAGATAAGGTCATGAAATGTACATTGGGATACATTTTCATGCATATACAGCACTGTCGCTTTAGCGGCGGAATGGAGAACAGTATGGGTCAGATAAAGGTTACAAAGTGTGAGAAGAACGGTAAGGTTATAGAGGGACTCTATATTATTGAGCCGACCGTGCATGAGGACAGCAGAGGATATTTTGTTGAGACCTACAATCAGCAGGACCTTGCAGAGCACGGACTTAACATGGTATTTGTTCAGGACAATCAGTCCTGCTCAGTCAAGGGAGTGCTGAGAGGCCTTCATTATCAGAAGCAGTTTCCGCAGGGCAAGCTTGTAAGAGCTATACGCGGCAGCGTTTTTGATGTGGCAGTAGATCTTCGTACGGGCTCAGAGACCTACGGATACTGGTACGGCGTTGAGCTTACTGCAGAGAATAAGAAGCAGTTCTATATCTCTGAGGGCTTTGCACATGGCTTCCTGGTACTTACTGATGTTGCAGAGTTTGCTTATAAGGTTACTGACTTCTATCATCCGGGAGATGAGGGTGGACTTATATATAATGATCCTGAGATTGGTGTCGAGTGGCCGATAGAGGATGGCATGGAGCTCATCCTTTCCGACAAGGACACCAAGTGGGGCGGATTAAGCGAGACCTTTAAGTTTGCATAAGCCAAAGTCCGGACATGAAGCTTAAGGCAGCTGCATTTGCAGCATATCAGTGGAGGCAATCAGTATAAGCCGGAAGAAGAGGTAATAGTTAAGCAGTTAAGATGCATTCAATATTGGATTTGGTAAAAAATATAATAGAAAAGCGTAAGATGATAGCAAGCCTTGCGGCTGCAGACTTTAAGAAGCGATTTGCAGGCTCTTATTTCGGAGTTGTGTGGATGTTTGTACAGCCTGTGGTAACAGTGCTGGTATTCTTCTTTATATTCCAGCTTGGAATGAAGTCTGTGCCGCCGGTTCCGGGTATACCGTATGTCATATGGCTCATCCCGGGTTTGGTTCCGTGGTTCTTTATCAATGAAGCAATATCCGGCATAACAAACTGTCTCAATGAATACAGCTATCTCGTTAAGAAGCTGGTATTCCCTGTAGAGTTGCTCCCGGTTATCAAGGTGGCATCATGCTTTTTGGTACATGCATGCTTTTTGGTTATAATGGCAGCAGTGTTTTTGATTGGCGGACGCATGCCTATGCTTACCTGGCTGCAGGTATTCTATTATAGCTTTGCAGCGCTTATGCTGTCACTAGGCATTGGCTTCTTTACTTCATCAGTTTATGCCTTTTTTAAGGATATGCAGCAGATAGTAGGCATAGTGCTGCAGTTTGGCATGTGGCTTGCTCCTATTATGTACTGGGACGGAATGTTTACGGCAGACCATCCGTGGATGGCTCCGATATTTAAGCTCAACCCGGTATATTACATAGTTGCAGGCTACAGAGATTCAATGCTTACAGGCAATTATTTCTGGGAGAGACCGCTTAACACTCTGTATTTCTGGGTTGTGGTTATGCTTATATTCTATATAGGCCTAAGAGTATTTAAGAAGCTAAGACCGCATTTTTCGGATGTTTTGTAAAGAGGAGAACGGATGATAAGATTAATACTGGCAGGACTTGCCTTGTTGATATTTGTAGTATGCTTCCTGCCTGTATTGGCGGTGCTGCGCATAGTGAGGCACTATAATCCGCAGGCTGCAATCAATATCTCATCGGTCATTATAAGAGGATTTTTAAGCGTTATTTTATTTGTATCGGGTACGCACATTGAGGTTGAAGGCAAGGAGCTTATTCCTGACGAACCGGTATTGTTTGTCGGTAATCACCGTTCAGACTTTGATATACTTGTGACTTATACTAATTTCAATCAGAATGTGGGCTTTGTTGCGAAGAAGAGCATGAAGAACATTCCGGTTATTGCATGGTGGATGGATATGATAGGCTGCCTCTTCCTTGACAGAGCTAACGCAAGGGAGGGACTTAAGACCATACTTGCAGCCATAGAGCAGGTTAAGGCAGGAACCTCGGTATGCATTTTCCCGGAGGGCACACGCAATAAGAGCGAGGATGCAGATGTACCGCTTGAATTTAAGGAAGGTGCACTTAAGATTGCCGAGAAGGCTAAATGCAAGATAGTTCCTATGGTTATCAAGGATACCGAGCTTATATTTGAGAAGCATAAGCCTTTCATCAAGGCTCAGACCGTGCAGCTTAAATTCCTTGAGCCCTTTTATGCCAAGGATATACCGGAGGAGTATCGCAAGACGCCTGCAGCCTATGTAAGAGGACTCATAGCAGCTGAGCTTCAGGACATGAAAAGTAAGAAAAATGTGCTGTCAAATTAATTAATCGTTCAAATAATTTCAACAACCAAACAGCACAGTTATGATATGCTAATACTAAGTTTGATAAACAACCATGCCTACGTATTCGTAGGCACCATATATTAATAAAAGTACGGATTGCATTGCACTTGCATGCTGTGAATCCGGAATATAAAGCATAAGCTTTATACATAGCTGTATTAGTAGAGGACAAGAACGGGAGGAACAGATATGCCTG
>CAVBGP010000149.1:0-2738 GCA_963595005.1 Acutalibacteraceae bacterium
AGGCACCACATATAATAAAAGTGACGGATTGCTTCGCACTAACGTGCTCCCGCAACACTTTTAGAGTAACCAATCACGCTACGTTTTATTGTAGGTACTAAGTATAATAAAGTACAGATTGTCACGTACCAACACATTCTTGCAATCTTGCCTGCATCCGAATTGCATTGGGACATTACTACTTAATTAAGTACGCCAAACATTGTTTGTATATACTGTTTAATTAAAAAAGTCAAATGTTTTTATTTTTGCAATTTAATAACAAATGTCATAAAAAGCCAAATAAAGTACTTTAACTATTTAAAGCGTTATGGTATACTCCCACCTAAAGCTTTATCACGATAAGTGAGGCAAAACGGAGGATTTAGACTATGACTGAACATAATATCACATTTCACCGCAAGCTCATAATTCCTAAGGAGCTTAAGGAAATGTTTCCTATGACCGCGGCAATGGAGCAGCTCAAGGCTGACCGCGATGAGGTAATTAAAAACATAATCGAGGGCAAGGATAAGCGTATGCTGCTTATCATCGGTCCATGCTCTGCCGATCGTGAGGATGCAGTGCTTGACTACATGCACAGACTTATGAAGCTGCAGGAGGACGTTAAGGACAGCATATTCATAGTGCCGAGACTCTATACCAATAAGCCGCGTACAACCGGTAAGGGGTATAAGGGTATACTGCATCAGCCTGATCCGGATAAGGCACCCGATCTCTTAAAGGGCATCATCACTATACGTGAAATGAATATTCGCGTTATCAAGGAGACAGGCTTTACCTGCGCTGATGAGCTTCTGTACCCTGAAACCTTCAGATTTGTGTCTGATGTGCTGTCTTATGTTGCAATCGGTGCACGTTCTGTTGAGGACCAGGAGCACAGACTTATAGCGAGCGGTATTGATATTCCTGTGGGTATGAAGAATCCTACCAGCGGCAACCTGGCAGTTATGATGAACTCTGTTATAGCAGCACAGTCTGAGCAGAACTTCATTTACAGAAACTGGGAAGTATCCACCAAAGGCAATCCGCTCTGTCATACCATACTCAGAGGCTATGAGAACAGCTTCGGACGCACCTATCCTAACTATCATTACGAGGACCTCTTAAGGCTCTACGAGCTTTACGAGGAGAAGCAGCTTGCTAACCCGTCAGTAATCGTTGACTGCAACCATGCAAACTCCGGCAAGAAGTTTATTGAGCAGATTCGTATAAGCAAGGACATATTGCACAGCCGCGATTCATCCGAGGGTATCAGGAAACTGGTCAAGGGACTTATGATTGAGAGCTATATCGAGGATGGCAATCAGAAGGATACCGAGCATTGCTATGGCAAGTCTATCACAGATGCCTGCATAGGCTGGGATAAGACCGATAAGCTGGTTCATGAGCTCGCTGAGCACTGGACAATGTAAGGAGAGTTTCATATGCTGGCGTATCTTATGACCTTAAATCTTCTGATGATACTGTCGTTTGCATTTACCTGGTGGCTGCTTGATGTTATCGGTAAATGGTTTATGTTTGTTAAGATGGGAGAGGCTGGATGGAAATCGCTGATTCCCATCTACTCAGACTATGTTATCTTCAGAAATGTATGGAAGCCTATATATTTCATTGCTTTGATCGTTGTAAATGTTTTGGCCGCTTATGTAAGCTACAGCCATGGTGGCGGCGATACAAGCAGCTATTTGCTTAACCTGCTTCACTGTGCTTCCTTTATATTGGTCTTCCTTGAGAATATCAAGCTTTCGCGCTCCTTCGGACACGGATACCTCTTTGGATTAGGTTTGCTTATATTTAATCCTCTGTTCACTATGATATTGGGCTTTGGAAGCAGCGTATATCTCGGAAACTTCAGTTCTGACTGAAATTTTTTAAAGATATTGGTTGACGAACAGCCATGCAGACTGCGTGCTTGTATGCAGTCCACCATACTCTTATTATAAGTGGTGCCTGCATTCACACAAGCACGGCAGTATCATAAAACAGCACTAGTCTCTCGATGAGGTTGGTGCTGTTTTTGTTTCTAAGGTATTCATCTATGCGCCTACCGCCATATAAAAACGCAAGCAAAGAACTTAAATCCTATAAAGGATAACAGATTAGCCTTGTACTATATTATTCGCCCGTAATTTTTGATTCTGTCCTATAGAGCTTTCTATATGTCCAGACCCTCATCCTCAATAAGATTACGGCTTAAGGCTGCCTTGCATGCAAGTCTGTCGCAGCGCTCATTTTCAGGATGACCGTCATGTCCCTTAACCCAGATAAAGTTAACCTTATGTGGTTCCATAGCCTTAAGCAGTCTCTTCCAGAGATCTGCATTTTTAACAGGACCACTGCGTTCTCTGCGCCAATTATTTTTAACCCAGCTCTCGATCCATTTCTGATTAAATGCATCCACAAGATACTTAGAATCACTGTAGAGATCTATCAGGCAGGGACGATTCAATGCCTCTATGCCCGCAATTGCTGCCATCAGCTCCATGCGGTTATTGGTAGTACGCAGATAGCCCTGAGATAATTCCTTCTCATGAACCACTCCGTCACTGCTTACAAAGCGCAACACTGCACCGTAGCCTCCGGGACCGTCAGGATTACCCTTGGCTGCTCCATCTGTAAATATACTAACTGCACTCATAATTAATCGTAACTAAACTTTCTGGCAAGTCTCAAAATTTCAGCTGCAAGCTTGCGCTTATCTGCATTTGTACCGTTCTTAGTGTTGGCAACCTGTG
>CAVBGP010000150.1:0-2678 GCA_963595005.1 Acutalibacteraceae bacterium
TTGCCAAATGCAAAATCATCCTTGCATGCAAGCATGCAGGCTGCTTTTGCATCCGTCAACACTTTTAGTAATAAATGAAAACCGGCAGCTGTCATCAGAGTAATGCAGCCGCCGGTTTTCGTATGTAGTAAAGATGTAGCCTTAATAATTGTCCAGAAAATGATGCGTCTCGCCGTGCTCCTTATAAGCGATAATAGTTGAGAGATTGACATTTTCCACACTCTTAAAGATATTCTTCTCGACAAAGGGATTGGTCTTCTTCATCTCGGCTATCAGATGCTTAATCTCCATGCGCTTAGAGGCAGAGGTGCCATCAGGACGGCAGGAGGAGCAGGTATCGGTGAAATGGCAGGCACACTGTATGAAATGCAGTCCGTTGTAGTCTCGCCAATGCATGATATCCTCCTCGCGTATGAGATACATAGGGCGTATAAGCTCCATGCCTTCGAAGTTTGTGCTGTGGAGCTTCGGCATCATGGTCTGAACCTGACCGCCGTAGAGCATACCCATCAGTATGGTCTCAATTACGTCATCGAAATGATGCCCAAGTGCAATCTTATTGCAGCCTAGCTCCTTGGCCTTGCTGTAGAGATGACCTCTGCGCATGCGAGCACACAGGTAACAGGGGGATTTCTCCACATCATAAACCGCATCAAAGATATCGGATTCAAATATAGTCACAGGTACGCCAAGCATGGCCGCATTGCGTTCTATAACCATGCGGTTAAGCTCGCTGTAGCCCGGATCCATAACCAGAAAGGTCAGATCAAATTGGAATTTGTTGTGGCGCTTAAGCTCCTGAAAGAGCTTGGCCATAAGCATGGAATCCTTGCCGCCTGATATGCACACTGCAACATGATCACCCTCATGCAGCATATCATAGGTATTGATAGCCTTTGCAAATGGCGTAAACAGCTTCTTGTGGAATTTCTTGCGTATGCTGAGTTCGACCTCGGACTGCTTAGCAGCATCACGCTCCTGCAGTGACTGAGTAAGCCAGGCACTGTAGCCTCCTTCAAGGTCAGCACAATCATAGCCGCAGCGTCGAAGCAGCTCTGCTATATCTCCGCTCTGAGTGCCCTTCATGCAATAGACAATATAAGAGCTTTCCTTATCAAGTGTACCGGAAAGTGCTGCATCTGCAAGCTCAGGCCTGCTGACAGAGCCAGGTATGGAGCCGTAGGCATGTGATACGGCATCTCTGACATCTGCCAATATATATTCTGACGGATGAAGATCCGCCAGCTCATCTATAGTTATACTTGTTTTGTTAAGCATGTATGTGACCTACTTTAAAAGTGTTGACGGATGCAAAAGCAGACTGCATGCTTGCATGCAAGGATGGTTTTGCATTTGGCAACCTGCCATGTACGGCAAGAAGGGCGGCAGCCCGGATTGCTCGTTACATGGCAGAGGATTGCGAGAGCACGTAAGTGCGAAGCAATCCGTAACTTTTATACTATATAAAAAAATAAGGACGATCTGTCATGTACGTTGAGAAGGGCAGGAATCACGCGAGGATATTAAGTATCCGCTTTAGCTCCTCACAGTCAATCTGACCGGGAGCCGATGCTGTGCTAACAGTACCAAAGGTAAGGCAAGAACCGGAAAGGCTTCCGCATAGGCGGCTAAGTACACCGAGCTTACCCATAGACATCGTAATGACAGGAACTGAGTCAGGCTCTGAAGCATACTTATATGTGGCATTAAGCAAGGTAATCACGTCTGCCCTGCTCTGCGGCATTACCGCAAGCTTTACTATGTCTGCTTTTGTTTCCTGCATATCATGCAGAGTGTTGATTATCTCGGATTCAGTCGGGGTATGTTCTGCAAGATGCTTTGATATAATTACATTTACCCCATTTTTCTTAGCGAGATCAACAAGCTCAGAGACCAGAGCAGTGCCGCGGCTGTATTCGATATCAATAATGTCTCCAAGGTTTTCGCAAGCGGCAGAGGATATTGCATCCGCATAAGCCTCGTCGCTTATCTCAAAGTCCTCCATATCACGCTTTGTTCTTATTGTGAATATGATTGGCTTATCCGGAAATGAACTCCTGATTAATGCAGCTGCTTCTTTAAGGATGGTACCTACAGCAACAATACTTTTTGAAGCAAGGCTGGTGTCATTATTATCCTCTTTAGCTATGCAAGATGAAATGCATGCAGCATCTGAATTTGTAGCTTCGGCGGACATATTGCTGACAGAAGCATTTCCCGCAATATGCCGGCGAAATGCCTCAAACTTATCCACACGCCATTCGATAAGGTCAAAATGCTTATCGTGCATACTGTTAAGAGAGCTTTCAAGCTCTGTCAGGCTGCGGTCGGTAAGCGGCACGCATATCTTGGGAAGTCCTTCGCCAAGGGTTATGTTTTTAATATGTATAGATGCCATAGTTTGCTTATTCCTTATTAAGATTCATGGCGGCATTGCGAGAGCACTTAAAGAGCAAAGCAATCCGTGACTTTTAGATTATGTAGTGCCTGCGAATTAGCAGGTGTGGTTGTTCATTCAAACTAGAAGCCGGAAAACCAATTTTCGCTCGTCCATGATTATGCTATTATAAGGCCGAGATGAGGTTTTTTGTAGCCTTTTATTAACGCAGTTATTTCGGTATCAGTAAATATAAAAAAGTTTTGCATCAGCTGCAACATTTTGAGCCTCCGAACTGTAT
>CAVBGP010000151.1:0-2648 GCA_963595005.1 Acutalibacteraceae bacterium
TATAGGTATAGCAGGACTGCTGGTTCTGAACATAGCTGTCATGCTTATTATGGCAGGCAGTAATGCGGCAAAATCAAAGAGACTTGAGGAAGCACTTGAGGATAAGCTCAAGGAGCTTGAGGCAGATATATCCCGTGATAATGCAGAGGGAATAGCAGAGATAAGGCGTGATATTGATTCACGCCTTGCTTATGATGCAGACGAAAACCGCAAAAACAGAGTTGAGCTGTCGGATATGCTTACGAAGAACCATGAACGTCTCGAAAGGGCACTTAAGGAGTCGCTTTCTGAGATGCAGGAAACCAACCGTACTAAGCTCAATGATATCCGGACTGACATCAATAAAAAGCTTGATACCTCACTCAATGAGAGACTGGATGTGTCCTTCAAAAATGTTGGGGATCAGCTAAATAAGCTCTACGAGTCACTCGGAGAGCTGGCAAGGCTTGAGGATGGAGTAAGCTCACTTAATAAGACGCTTTCCAATGTCAAGACCAGAGGTATATTCGGAGAGATGCAGTTAGAGCATATACTCACGGATATCTTGCCTGGGACGCTTTTTGACCGCAATGTAGTGACTAAGCGCTCGGTAAGAGCGGACAACAGGGATGCCGTTGAATTTGCTGTCAAGATACCAGATAAGGAGATAACAGGGGAATACATGTATCTTCCGATAGATTCCAAGTTTCCTGCAACCATCTGTGACAGAATCAGAGCTGCCTCTGAGGCCTCGGATAATGATGCTCTGAAAAACGCAATCAAGGAGCTTGAGCAAAAGGTTAAAAGTGATGCAAGAGATATCCGGGATAAGTATCTGGACCCGCCTAATACTACCGATTTTGGAATCATGTTTTTGCCTACCGAATCACTCTATGCAGAGGTGCTGCGTATAGATGGCTTGGTTGAAAGCTGTCAGTCGGAGTATCATATCGTGATTACCGGACCGTCCACCATGGCAGCCCTGCTTAATTCACTTAGCATAGGCTTCAGGTATATGGCTGTAAACCGTGACTCTAAGAAGATACTTAAGCTCCTAAGTGCGGTCAAGACTCAGTATTCTACGCTTAGCCGACTGATAGGAGTCGCAGCAGCAAAGCTTGAGAGTGCAAGAAAGGCTAATGATGAGCTACAGCATCGTACCGATATAATCAACAAGAGACTTTCGTCGGTTGAGGAGCTTGACAGAGAGGAGGCAGGAGCCTTACTTGGAGATCTGCTTGAGGGAAGTCATGTTAAGGCACAGCATACTGCAGATGGAGGCGAGCTTGATGCAGTGAACCTTGATAATAGAGACTTTGACACCGATTATGTGTTAGACGATACTGAGTCTGTGAATAATATAGTCTTGCAGTCATCCGTTAAAACTAAATTGCAGAGCACAGGCAAGGAGACAGAGGATTTTCTGTAAGACAACAATAAAGTGAAATATGGGGGAGACTGTCCGAAAACTAAGTCAGCTTAGCTTTTGGACAGTCTCGTTTTTTTGGGTTTTGTTACAATTCACGTTTAATCAAGTTGTAACACCTATGGTTGATTAAATATAGAAGTCTATAGCTCGACTTTCTCAATCACGCAGCTGTGTTTCTTATCCTTGTCGTAATTTATGCCAACCAACAGGAGATTGCCCCGGTATGATTCCAGGGCCTTGACGTAGTTCTTCTGCTTAATCTGTTCTATTGCGCCTACTGCATCCTTATCCTTCTTGAGCTCAATGACTATTGCAGGCTTATCTATATGCAGCTGTCTCGGTATAAAGCAGATATCTGCAAAGCCCTTGCCTGTCGGTAGCTCACGGATAATTGTATAGTACTCTCTGGCAAAATAGAATGCCAGGTTGATGGTGCAGCTTAAGGAATTCTCGTCATTATACTTAAGTATCGAAATCTCCTCATGTGCACGGTCAATACCCGCGGCGACTGCCTCCTCATCCATATCCCAAAGTGCCTCTAAGAGCTCCTTGGAGGCAGTTACGGAGCGCATAACCTCACCCCAGCCATCCATACGCTTGATGGATGTTATGTATACTTCACTGACCTCCTTATTCGGAATCGATACAGTGCGTCCAGCTCTATCGTAAGAGAGATATCCTAAGTGAATTAATAATGAAAATACATCATCAGCGCAGTGAAACGTAGTCATATCATTGGAAAAACCGCTGATATCGACCTGTATACTCTCCCCTGCAAGCATCTTGATGACTGCATCCTTCAAGCCATCTAAATTCATCTGGATATAGACCTTCAGTGCTTCATAGGTCTCGGTCTGATTCCAGTAGGTATCATATACATGGCTGAGCATGGCATCTACAACTGATTTAGGGCTGTATATGGAGTGAACTGTATGCCCGCCCGTATTCAATTCAACCAGCTCATATCCGTCATACCAAGCCTTTGCCTCCTCAAAGCTCATGCTGTGCTGCTCACACAGCTCCTGTACTTCATCCTCGGTGAAGCCAAAGTACGGTGCCAGCTCTCTCGGATTAGTCATGGAATACTCCGAGAACATATTCAGTGCTGAGTGAGAACCATATTTCTTAATAGGCAGTATGCCGGTCATGTATGCCAAGGCTACGTATGTCTGGTCCTTAAGCCACATGCGCAGAAAATCCAAGTACTTCCTCTGTGACTCTGTATCTCTTGCAAATTCTC
>CAVBGP010000152.1:0-2472 GCA_963595005.1 Acutalibacteraceae bacterium
GCAAGAAGGGCGGTAGCCCGGATTGCTCGTTACAGGGCAGGATTGCGAGAGCGCGTAAGCGCGTAGCAATCCGTACTTTTATTATATGTGGTGTCTGCAAAAATCGTAGACATGGTTGTTTATTCAGTACAGCGTTAGAAGCGAAGCTGATAATTACCATCACCGCTGCCCTCTATTGATGATGAGAACAGCACACGTGCAGCCTCAATGAGATAGGCGGTATCCTTGGCACCTGCAGTCTCATAAGGAGAGTGCATCGCAAGCTGCGGCAGACCGATATCAACGGTATTAAGTGCCACCTGAGAATTGGAAATATTTCCAAGCGTTGAGCCACCAAGCATATCCGAACGATTGGTAAAGGTCTGTACCGGCACATTTGCCGCCTTGCAAATCTTCCTAAAGATTGCGCCGGAAATGGCATCTGTTGTATATTTCTGGTTCGCGCTGTACTTGATGACTATGCCCTTGTTCATATAAGGTCGGTTGGTTGGATCCGACTTGGAATTATGGTTCGGATGTACCGCATGAGCATTGTCTGCGGATACCAGGAAACTTTGCTGCAGGCTGACGAGGTAATCCTCCTCACTTCTGCCAAAGGCACTGTTAATGCGGTGCAGCACATCTTTCAAGAAGGTAGACGCCGCCCCCTGCTTCGTACCGCTGCCGACCTCTTCATTGTCATATACACAGTGAACGGCAATGCTTTCCTTCGGCTCTGCGGCAAGTAACCCCTGAAGAGATGCAAATGCGCACTGGAGATCGTCCAGACGACCGCTCGCTATATACTCGCCGTTAGCGCCGATTACTGTACCTTTCATCCGATTGTAGAGATAGAGGTCTGTATCTAGAATCTGTGCTTCCTCCACACCGGCTGCCGCAGCAATCCGCTGCAGGAAGCTTCCCTTGGCATCAATGTCGCCGTACAGCGGCAGCATATCCACCTGTGCATTATAGGCATAGCCGTCATTAGCCTCACGGTTCATGTGTATAGCAAGGTTCGGAATAATAAGAAGATCCTGATTGATGTTTATAAGCCTTGTCTCTACGCCTGTCTCGGTTTCCACCACTATACGTCCTGCAACAGAAAGTGGACGATCAAGCCAAGGCGCACAGAGCATGCCACCATACTTCTCGACGTTTAGCTTCACGTAGTTATTGTCAATCTCTATCTCCGCATTGCTCTTCACCTTGAATACCGGGGAATCGCAGTGGCTCGCCATAATCTGGAAGCCTCGGAAGTCTTCCTTAGTGATGCGGAAGGCAATCAGTGCGGAATCATTTCTGGTAACATAGTAGCTCTTTCCGGCCTGCAGGCTCCAGGTCTGTCCCTCGTAAAGAGGAAGAAAACCATTTTGCTCCAGAATCTTCTTCATATTGGCTACAGCAAAGAAGGCATTAGGACTTCTGTCCAGAAAGTCGAGAAGCGCACGATTTGTTGCTTCAAAATTCATAATTTTATACTCTCTTCCTATATAAACAACCATGCCTAAGTATTCATAGGCTTAACATAACATACCGTGAGATAAACTTTCCAGCATTACGACAAGCAGGTTTCAATTCATCCATCCTACTCAAAACTGATTTGGCTGCTTTATCTGCGTGCAGCCAAAAGCTCTTTAAGCCTTATACAGTCAGCTACAGCCTTGATTAAGCCGTACAGCAAATAACTATCTCCGGTATTGTCTGATACGTGACTGTTGTTTTCTTCGATTCCTTGTTTAGACGTGCCAAGTTCATCCTCGAATGCAGCAGCCATGGTGCTGTCAGCTCCCGAGTCTGTACCGGTCTCTCTAACTTGCTCTCCGGCTAATTCACTGCTGCTGTACAGCTCCTGTTCAAACCTGTCACAGAACATATTATAGGCTGCATCCGGCGTATGGTTTTGCCTCTGTATCGTAAGCAGTGTGACTATATCATCCAAGGACAGTACTGTCTTTGCCACTGCGATAAATACAAGAGATGCAATCTGTTCTCTGTAATAAAGCTTCTTGATAGGGCGTGCGATTATATCGTGCTTAACATAATTACTTATCATTGAGTTAGTGAGCCTTATGTCCTGATACGGCTCAAGATAGCTGTTGACTAATCTCGCAACCTGGTCCAAGAGCAGACCGACATCCGGTATATCCTTATATCTTGGAAGTCTGTATATTTCCCCATTCATATATTAAAAACCCTTTTCTGTCTATAAATGCTTGAAACATTTATCATATAGAAGTGCATATCAGCATGCTTGCAGACAACACTTTTACTAAAAGTCACGGATTGCTTTGCGCTTTAAGCGCTCTCGCAATCCTGCCTGTATTCGCATTCCGGGCTATCGCCCTACATCGCTCATACAGGGCAGGTTGCCAAATGCAAAACCATCCTTGCATGCAAGCATGCAGTCTGCTTTTGCATCCGTCAACACTTTTAGAGTAAACAGGCAAAGCGCAGGCAAGCCTAATTTAGAACAAGAGGAGCAAGATACAA
>CAVBGP010000153.1:0-2219 GCA_963595005.1 Acutalibacteraceae bacterium
TACTTATTATTCTTTTCATACTGAAAAGACCCCTGATTACCGTCACCATATAAACGGATAATCAAGGGTCTCTTTGAATTGTTGTCTGTTATAACAGTATGTTACTCTGACATTTCATGCAACATAAGTCACTCTATGTCTCTTAAATCTGTTATGCACCTAAACTTATACCCGTAAGCACAGGAATATAAGTGTACAGCAGCAATGTTGCCATCTCGACCAAGAGATATAGAATTATCTTCTTTGACACTCCACCAATTGTAGATTTTGTGATGCCGGCTGCAACGAATAGGTTAACGGCCATAGGCGGCGTTATCATACCGATTGAAGTATTAACGATTATTATAAGTCCAAGCGCTACAGGACTGATTCCGAGGAATGAACACAACGGAAGCAGTATAGGTGTAACAAGCAGGATGATCGACTGTGTCTCAAGGAAGCATCCAAGGAACAGAAGAAGCACGTTAATAACAAGAAGCATGACAAATCTGTTGCTGAACAACGAAAGTGCAGCATTACAGATAATGTTAGGAACATTCTCGCTGGTCATGAACCATGCAAACGGAGCTGACATCGCAACGACAAACAGTACGCAAGCCGCGCTTACTGCACTGTCAAGGAATATCTTGTAGAGAATCTTAAGAGTAAGCTCATGATAAACTACAGCAGATACAAGCAATGCATATATACATGCTACAGATGCTGACTCAGTCGGAGTAAATATACCTGCATAGATACCACCAAGGATAATAACCGGCATAAGGAGTGCAAGTAAGGCGTCCTTAAAACGAATAAGATAATCCTTAGCAGAATACTTGGTTCTGTCAATTGAATCATACTCGTGACAGGTTATGATGTTGGTTACACTAAGTGCAACCGCAAGCATGATACCCGGTATCCATCCAGCCTTAAACATAGACAGAATAGACTGGTCCGCCGTAACTGCATATGTAACCATAGGGATTGACGGTGGGATAACTACTCCCAAGGTACCTGCAGATGCAGCTATAGCTGCAACCTTGTCCTTAGGATAGCCCTTCTCAAGCATACGCGGAGCAGTAATACCTCCGATAGCTGCAACCGTTGCCGGGTTAGATCCTGAGATTGCACCAAAGAATGCAGATGCAACTACTGAGATAACTGCAAGTCTTCCCGGAACAGCCTTGAGAACTATCTCAAAGAAAGCAATAAGTCTCTTGGAGATACCACCCTCTGCCATGATATTTCCGGCAAGAATGAAGAATGGAACAGCCATGAGCACGAAGTTGTCGACCTGAGTGAAAAGTCTTGTAACAACCGCATTAAGATACTGGTTGTTGCCTGTTGCAAACATTGTAACAGCTGCAGCAACTCCAAGGCAGGTTCCAATCGGAACTCCGAGGAAGAGCAGCAGGAAAAGTATGCCAAAAAGCATTCCGATTAACATTTATTTGTCCTCCTTTCCTCTGATCTTCTGAATATTGAATGCAGTATAATATATACCCATAAGTAAGATACCAACAGGAATAAGCATATATACTAATCCAAGCGGCAGCTCAAGCATAGGTGAAAGCTTGCCCTGAGTAAGCATCTTGCTTGATATCTGCCATCCCTGTCTGAGCAGGAAGATTGAGAACAAATCAACAACTACGATATCGATTACTGTAATGATATTCTGTACGCTCTTAGGGAATATCATACCAGCAACCTCAACCATGAAATGACTTCCCCTTGATGCAGCAATCATAGCACCAAGATAAGTCATTGCTATCATGCAATATCTGGCAAATTCCTCGCTCCATGCGATTGAGAACAATCCAGTGTAACGTCCCACAGTTGCAAGGAATATAACTATAACCATTGCTAATGTGATAAGAACTATCACGTGCTCCATGAATTTTTTGAACACATCAAGTATTTTCATAGATTATTAGCCCCCTTTTCTATCCGTATTATCGCGAAACAAACTAACGCGAATTTGCCTGACCCTGTCCGCACAGGCCGATTACTGCAAAATCAAGCCTCACGTCTATATCTCTATGTCAGAGATACCATTTCCGGTCCGCAGGGTCTGGCCAAATCAGACCGGAAACATATATTTCATTTCACAGTGCATCAGCTCCTGTTAAACAAAATTAATACCTACCACCATTACTGCCTTATCGGCAGCAAACGCATTTACTTATTGGTAACTGCCTGAATCTTAGCAAGAAGATCTGCATCGATGCCAAGTGATGCAT
>CAVBGP010000154.1:0-2151 GCA_963595005.1 Acutalibacteraceae bacterium
ACGTTAGTGCGAAGCAATCCGTCACTTTTATTATATGTGGTGCCTGCAAAAGCGTAGGCATGGGAGTATACTTTCTTAAATGTAAACGCCTGATATTCAGTAAGTATAAGAGCAGGCAGGATTATTAATGTCGAAAAATCTAATAATAGTCGAGTCACCGGCTAAAATGAAAACAATCAAGAAATTTCTTGGATCAAATTATACAGTTGACGCATCAATGGGACATGTGAGGGATCTTCCTAAGTCAAGCATGGGCGTGGACATAGAGAATAATTTTGAACCAAAATATATAACAATAAGAGGCAAGGGCGATCTTATTGCCGCACTTAAAAAGGAAGCTGCAAAGGCGGATAAGGTTTATCTTGCAACTGACCCTGATCGTGAGGGAGAGGCAATTAGCTGGCATCTTAAGACTGCACTTGGGCTGGATAAAAGCAGCAAGACAGTCGCTCGTATAACATTCAATGAGATAACCAAGGATGCTATTACTAAAGCACTTAAAAACCCACGTGATATAGACATGAATCTTGTTGATGCACAGCAGGGCAGACGCGTAATGGACAGAATAGTTGGTTATTCCATCAGTCCGATACTTTGGGAAAAGATTAAACGCGGACTTTCTGCAGGACGAGTTCAGTCGGTTGCATTGAGGCTTGTGTGCGAGAGAGATGCAGAGATTAATGCATTTGTACCGAAGGAATACCATACGGTAGAGGCGGAGATTAAGAACAAATCCAAGAGGGTAAAAGCCATCTATTACGGAGAAAATGGGGTTAAGCGTCAGCTTGAGACGGCTGCCGAGGCGGAGGCAATTGTTAAGGATGTTAAGGATAAGCCTGTAAATGTTGTCGATGTCAAGGATTCCGAGCGCGTCAAGAATGCGCCGTGGCCATTTACTACGTCAACGATGCAGCAGGAAGCGTCTAAAACACTCAATATGTCTACAGCCACAACGATGAGAGTGGCGCAGAAGCTGTATGAGGATGGACATATCACCTATCTTCGTACTGATTCAGTGCGTATCAGCGATGAGGCTGCCGCAGCTGCAAGAGGCTATATAGCTGATAATTACGGGGAAAAGTATATATCAAAGCGACCTGCATCAGGAAAGAATAACGGTAACAGTCAGGATGCACATGAGGCAATAAGACCGGCACATATAGATGTTACGCCTGCAATGCTTAAGGATAAGCTTGCCAGAGATGAATTCAGATTATATCAGATGATATGGAAGAGATTCATGGCAAGCCGCATGACTAATGCTGTATATGCACAGACCTCAGTTAAGCTTGAAGCAGGCAGTCATACATTTACAGCATCCGGATCAAAGCTTATATTTGACGGTTATCTTAGTGTTTATAAAAATGACACCGATGAGGATGACAATAAGCAGGACCTTAGCTTCCTTAAGGCAGGAGAAAGTGTATCATTTGACAAAATAGAGGATATACAGCATTTTACTGAGCCGCCCGCTCACTTTACCGAGGCATCGCTCATCAAGACGCTTGAGGAGGATGGTATAGGACGTCCTTCAACCTATGCGCCGACCATAACAACTTTGCTTGCAAGACATTATGTGACAAAGGAAAAAAAGAATCTTTACGTCACTGAGCTTGGAATGGCAGTAAATGAGTTAATGACAGGAGCATTCCCAAAGATAGTAGATACAAAGTTTACGGCCAAGATGGAAACACAGCTTGATGAAGTTGCAGAGGGCAAACTTGGCTGGAAGCAGGTTATAGCTGATTTCTATCCTGAGCTTGAAAGCTCTATTAAGTCCGCACGCGAAAACCTGGAGCGTATTAAGGTTGCCGACGAAGTAAGTGACGTAATATGTGATAAATGCGGACGCAATATGGTTATAAAATACGGCCCACATGGCAAGTTCCTTGCATGCCCCGGTTTCCCTGAGTGTAAGAACACTAAGCCACTCTTAGAAAAGGCCGGAGTAAAGTGCCCGAACTGCGGTGCGGAGATTATAAAGCGCAGAACCAAAAAAGGCAGACTTTTCTATGCTTGTGAGAATAAGGACTGTGATTATATAAGCTGGCAGAAACCTGGAGCAAAAAAGAAAAACGAAAAAAATTAAAGAAATAGTTGACAAAGTCTTTTAGGTTTGATAATATACACAAGCTGTCGCGTGAGACCGCA
>CAVBGP010000155.1:0-2120 GCA_963595005.1 Acutalibacteraceae bacterium
CGTAGCAATCCGTCACTTTTATTATATGTGGTGCCCGCGAAAGCGCAGGCATGGTTGTTAATTATTATTAACTGCCTCAGGTTCATCAGCATCACTCTGTGCAACAGCTGCTGCCTTGGCCTGCTCTTCTATCGAGTTCTCACTTGAGTTAAGTATATTCATAAACTCTTCACCTGTAATAGTCTCCTTCTCATAGAGATACTTAACTATCTCGTGAAGCTTCATGATATTATCCTCAAGTATCTTGTAGGCCTTCTGATGCTGTGTCTTAACAAGTGCGATAACCTCGTCATCCACAGCCTTCATGGTCTCCTCTGAGCATGCTACCGACATATCTCCGCCAAGATATGCATTATTCTTGGTCTGGAGTGCAACCATGTCGAAGTTCTCACTCATACCGTAGCTTGAGATAATAGCTCTTGCAAGCTTGGTTGCCTGCTCAATATCATTGGAGGCTCCCGTTGTTATGCTCTTAAATATAAGCTCCTCGGCGGCGCGTCCTCCTGTAAGCGTAGCTATCTTGTTCTCAAGCTCAGTCTTGCTCATGAGATAGTGGTTGCCGTTCTCGTCAACCTGCATGGTATAGCCGAGGGCACCTGAGGTACGCGGTATGATAGTAATCTTATGTACCGGTGCAGAATTATCCTGCTTAGCAGCTACAAGCGCATGTCCTACCTCGTGGTATGCAACTATAAGCTTCTCCTTGCTGGTCAGCACCTGATTCTTCTTCTTGTAACCAGCCATAACCACCTCGATGCTCTCCTCGAGATCCTGCTGGTTAACTCTCTCTCTTCCGGCCTTGACTGCACGAAGCGCTGCCTCATTAATCATGTTGGCAAGCTCTGCTCCGGATGCTCCCGGGCAAGCCTTGGCGATATCCTCATAGCGAATGTTGCCTGCCATCTTAACCTTGGCTGCATGTACCTTAAGTATATCAACTCTTCCCTGCATATCAGGAAGCTCAACCGGCACACGTCTGTCGAAACGACCCGGACGAAGGAGGGCCGGATCAAGTGTATCCGGCTGGTTAGTTGCCGCAAGCACTATAATACCCTTAGTTCCGTCGAAGCCGTCCATCTCGGTAAGCAGCTGATTAAGAGTCTGCTCTCTCTCATCATTTCCGCCAAGACCATTGCCGCCACGCTTCTTGCCTATGGCATCGATCTCATCTATGAAAATGATACAAGGCGCCTTTTTTTCTGCCTCCTTGAAGAGGTCTCTAACCTTGGCAGCTCCCATACCTACAAACATCTCAACGAATTCAGAGCCTGAAATGCTGAAGAACGGAACATTTGCCTCACCTGCAACGGCCTTGGCCAGCATGGTCTTACCTGTTCCCGGAGGGCCTACAAGCAATGCACCCTTAGGAATCTTGGCTCCTATCTCATTATACTTCTTAGGCTCATGCAGGAAATCGACCATCTCTGCAAGCAGCTCCTTGGCCTCTTCCTCTCCTGCAACATCCTTGAACTTGATGCCTATTTTGCTGTTCTCATAGACCTTGGCGTTGGCCTTGCCAAAGCCTCCCATGCCCATGAAGCCTCCGCCGCCTCGCTGCTTCATGGCCTTCATCATGTAATAACCGAACCATATCATAAGAGCAAGCGGCAGTACATTATAAATGATAGTCCATATAGGGGAAACCGTCTGCGGTATCTCCTGCGTAAAGGTTGCGCCTGCTGCATACATACGCTCAACCTCTCCGAAGTAATTGATACGTCCGGTCTCATATATCGTGTCATTGCCATGCAGGGTATACTTAATAGTTGTGTTATCAAGCTCTACCTGATCTACTTTCCTGTCTGACAATGAATCCAGAAAGGTATCATAGCTTGTCTCTACTATCCTGCTGCTCTGCACCGCCGGTGCTATAACCAGATTGATAATCAGCATGACTGCAACCATGAATAAGATATACATAGTCATGCGCTTATCCGGCTTGCGGAAGTTATTGCTTCCGTCATACTTACTGCGGTTCGGATCATTTTTATAATCGAAAATGTTTCCTAAATTTGCCATAGCCTTTTGTTTCCTCTTGCTGTACTGCTTTGTTTCCTTAATATGATGTAACTGTTCAGCACCACATCGCCACATCGCATAAGCGATGCGCGATGTAGCGG
>CAVBGP010000156.1:0-2062 GCA_963595005.1 Acutalibacteraceae bacterium
CATAGGTATCGCAAGAGATATAAGATGCCTCATCGGACTTCCTTCGGTGAGGACAGTCTCTTGTTTCTTTTGCGTATTATCATCAGCTTTATTAAGTCGCACCCTTGATTACCCCGTTTTGTAATGTTGAAGTATTCTTTAATATAAGATTAAGGTCAGAATACCCGGCGACGATAATAACATCATCGGCATGCAAATTCAAGATTGGAGCGAAGCAAGCTGTCACTTTTGCATTATGTGTTATCTGCATAATACAGGCAGAGGTATTGACTAAAATTTAAGAAGAGGAAGGGCGAATATCCTTCCTCTCTAAATGTATTTTAAAACAAGATAATTGATGCAAGCGGATACACAAGCAGCAGTATTACGATGAAGCTTAGTAATATAAATATCAGGTTAGCCTTAAGCACTCCTCCGACTGTGGCATGTCCGGGACCAAAGATAAGCGGAGCCGGGGCGCAGGCTGAGGGCGTAAGTGCAGCCATTGACGAGGCAAAGCCTATAACTGCGGCATAGGCACCTAGACTGGCGGAGCCTCCGCTAAGCAGGGCAATACCTATATTAAAGAAGATAACCATCGTGACTACATTTGATAAAAAGTTTGTCATGATAAGTGCTGCAAGTGTCAATAGAGCCATTGCCGTGATAGGAGACAGTGCTGCAAATGCCGGCTGAATGATATTGGACAGCCACAGGCTTATGCCTGTATCCTCAGAGGAAAATGGCGTTGACATTACACAGACTACACCGGCAAAGATGATTGCAGAAAGAGGCAGAGTGCCTGCGGCCTTTGAGTAATCAAGGATGGGCTTGCCGTCAAGGTGTATGAGGCTTAGCGCACAAACTGCAAGGATGGCAGGAACTACAACACCTATACCGGACAGATATCCGCAAACATTAGGGAATACGCCTTTTAGTACCTCAGGCAGCAGTATGGCAAGCACTGCCAATACAAATACACAAGCTGTTATCTTGCCGCGCTTATCCCATGGCTGCTCAGCCTCGGATTGTCTGAAGCCGTCAAAATCAAACTTGAGATAAGCTGAAGCATCAGGCTTCCATACGATGACGGCGAGCATCATTACTATAAACATAACTATGGCAAAGGGGATGCCAATGCTAAGCCACTGTCCATAGGTGACGATTATGCCAAGCTGACTTTCCATCATGCCTATAAGTATGAGCACCGGAGCGTGTGCAATCGGCGACGCAATAGATATAACAACATTGCACCAGAGTATACCTATAAACATGCAGGCATAAAATGGCTCACCCTTTTTAACTCCGATTCTCTCGGCAAGCGCCGCAGCTATCCCCACATATATAACTGCAAGGGACAAATTATCCACAAACATGCCTATCACGAGATTGGATAGGAAGAATAGTCCGAGGAATACATATGGACGTCTGCGGGCAATTTTGCGTGTTATAAACCATGCAGCTATCCTGTCTATTACGCCGGTTTCCTTGAGTGCAAAATTAAGCATCGAGAAAACAATCATGGTTATAACTGCAAAGTGACCCATTGAGCCTGCCCAGACAGCGTTTGGAGTCATGGCTCCTGTCATAACCAGCAGTCCAAGGAAAAGCAATGAGCACCAGCTGGTGTTTACCATGAGCCAGAGATATAGTGACGGAATAGTCACCGCAAGCACACAGATGCCAAGTGCGGTTATGCCGTTTTCGGGTTTAATCAGGAAGGCAATCAGCAGCCCAAGCACGAGGGCTATGCCACAATGCAGATACGTTTTTTTGCTGTTCATAAAATAATCCCCACATTCTATTTGAAATAAACAACCATGCCTGCGTATTATCAGGCGTCACATATAATAAAAGTGACGGATTGCTTCGCATTTATGCACTTCCGCAACGCTTTAGAGTGATGCGTTGCCATATTTATATCAAAGCATGTAAACATAGTAAAATATCTGAAAAAAACGGTTTGAGATAGGTTTAAGCTATAACTGTATAGTGGTGTTCATAAATTCTAAAGTCTGAATTTTACTTTAAAAGTGTTGACGAATGCAAAAGCAGACTGCATGCTTGCATGCAAGGATGATTT